>NZ_JBHZOT010000029.1:0-15725 GCF_042787735.1 Priestia sp. YIM B13490 | reverse complement strand
GAACACGGAAGTTAAGCTCTTTAGCGCCAATGGTAGTTGGGACTTTGTCCCTGTGAGAGTAGGACGTTGCCAGGCACTTGAAAAAAAGACTAGCTATTTTTAGCTAGTCTTTTTTTGTATGTTCATTTAAGTAACAAGAAATTAAGTAGGGAATCTTTTGAGCCGTAACTTCAAGGAACCTCAAGATAAATGGGTAATCTTTCGAAGAGTATGTATGCAATAATTCATACCACCACTCTGTTTCATAACGTGAAATCATACTTAAATTATAAAGTAATAAATAATGTGCCAACATCTCAGGGAAATATAAGCAGCTATCTTTTTCCAAAGGTGCATGCAGCGTGTTATTTTGGAAATTGTACATAAAAGGTGAACAATTATATAAACAGCTTGAAGGATCAAGAATACATACCTGATCTTCTGACAGAGACAATGATAGGCGGGAACGCTCTTTTAAAAAAGAGTAGAGCCTTTCGTGATTCATATGATAACACCGTGTGACTTGTTCAGGAATAGACAAAGAGGCAGCTGGAAGCGATCCAATAGTTGTTAAATGGGAAAATGACCTAGTACCCAAATTTAAAAATAATGTATCTAATTCCGGTACGCACGACAACAGATAATTCATTGTGTATTTACTACCTTCTAGTTGTTTCACATGAAACAATTCTTCTCCTACTTGTGAAAACAAACCGCTTTTTTGGATCTTAACTTCATCATCTAGAAAATCATAACTTTGTTTTTTTCTTTTTCGTGTTGATACTCCATGTGCTAACACCGCTGTATTTTCTGGATATACTGGGTTTTGCGTTAACAAACAGGCTTTTAACAGCTGTGACATTCCATAAAATAATAAAACTGGTTGAACTGATACAGGAGATTGTGCCGCAACTTGATAATAATTTTTACTGTGTTCCAAATAATAAATAAATGGGTAACTGTTTTTAAAGCTATGTTGCTCTGCATCGCTATAATTCAATTTTTGATAGCGCTTTTTTAAAAAGTCTTGTACAAAAGGAACGGAGAAAAATAAATTGTAGGACGTCCAAACATCATTAAATTTATGCAACTAAATCACCTTTTCTTTTTATTAGAATTATCTGATATCTAGTGAAGTTATTGACAGGTACATATCTGCTTGTTAATCTACTAATAATATTCTGTCGTTTAAAGGAGGATTCTATAATGTGGGAAAGCAAATTTTCTAAAGAAGGCTTAACATTTGATGACGTTTTACTGGTGCCAGCAAAATCTGAGGTACTGCCTAAAGACGTTGATATGAGTGTTGAACTAACAAAAACATTAAAATTAAAGGTGCCGTTCATCAGTGCAGGAATGGATACAGTTACAGAAGCTGAAATGGCTATTGCGATGGCTAGACAAGGTGGTTTAGGTATCATTCACAAAAACATGTCGATTGAACAGCAAGCAGAACAAGTTGATAAAGTAAAACGTTCTGAAAGTGGTGTTATCACGGATCCTTTCTTTTTAACTCCTGAAAACCAAGTATTTGCCGCTGAACATTTAATGGGCAAATATCGTATCTCAGGTGTGCCGATTGTCAACAACGAAGAAGAACAAAAACTAGTTGGAATCCTTACAAACCGCGACTTGCGTTTTATCCAAGATTATTCAATGCAAATTGCTGATGTAATGACAAAAGAAGAATTGGTTACTGCTCCAGTAGGAACGACTTTAGAAGAAGCAGAGAAAATTCTACAGCAATACAAAATTGAAAAGTTACCTCTTGTAGATGACAATGGCGTATTAAAAGGCCTTATCACAATTAAAGACATTGAAAAAGTAATTGAGTTTCCAAATGCAGCTAAAGATCAACAAGGTCGATTATTAGTTGGAGCAGCTGTTGGCGTAACAGCTGATTCAAACGTTCGTATCGAAAAATTAGTACAAGCTGGCGTTGATGTTATCGTTATTGATACAGCGCATGGACATTCACAAGGCGTTTTAGATACGGTAAGCAGCATTCGCGAGGCATATCCAGAGTTAAATATTATTGCTGGTAACGTAGCAACTGCTGAAGGTACAAAAGCATTAATTGAAGCAGGAGCAAACGTAGTAAAAGTAGGAATTGGACCTGGTTCAATTTGTACAACTCGTGTTGTAGCTGGTGTAGGCGTTCCACAAATTACAGCAGTATATGATTGTGCAACTGAAGCTCGTAAGCACGGTGTAGCTATTATCGCAGATGGTGGTATTAAATACTCTGGAGATATTGTAAAAGCACTTGCAGCTGGTGGACATACAGTAATGCTAGGAAGCCTTCTAGCAGGAACGACAGAAAGTCCTGGAGAAACAGAAATCTACCAAGGTAGACGCTTTAAAGTGTACCGTGGAATGGGCTCTGTAGGAGCTATGGAAAAAGGAAGTAAAGATCGATACTTCCAAGAAGATAATAAAAAATTAGTTCCAGAAGGTATCGAAGGACGTTTGCCTTACAAAGGACCTGTAGCAGATACTTTATATCAAATGATTGGCGGTTTACGCGCAGGAATGGGTTACTGTGGTTCAGCTAACTTAGAAGCGTTACGTGAACAGGCACAATTCATTCGTATGACTGGAGCAGGTTTAAGAGAAAGCCACCCACATGATGTACAAATCACAAAAGAATCTCCTAACTATTCTATGAGATAATCATGAATGTTAAAAAAACACGTTTCCCTATTAGGAAACGTGTTTTTTATGTCATGGATCATGAATGTAACAGTACTTCTTTATCTATTTTTTTAAATTTTAGTATGATAAAATTACATTTATGTGAGTTTACGTTTGGAGGGTATAGAGTGAGAAACGCAGTACAGAAACAATTAATTTGTGTCATTGCTGTTATGTTAATGGCCAGCGTATTTTTTGTCTCTACACAAGCATCAGCTGCTCCTAAAACAGATGATATTGGCGTTGAAGCAGATGCAGCGATCTTAGTAGAGGCAAGTACGGGGAAAGTATTATACGGGAAAAATACGGATGCTTTATTAGGTATTGCAAGCATGACAAAAATGATGACAGAATACCTAGTATTAGAATCCATAAAAGATAAGAAATTATCTTGGGATCAACGTGTGCCAGTTAGTAAATATGCAGCTAAAATTTCTCAAGATTATGGATTATCGAATGTACCGTTAATTGAAAACCAAAAATACACGGTGAAAGAATTATATGATGCCATGGCTATTTACTCAGCTAATGGAGCTGCAATTGCTTTAGCTGAAGCTGTCAGTGGTTCTGAAGAAAACTTTATTAAGTTAATGAACGAAACGGCAAAAAGATTAAATATGGGTGAATCAAAATTTGTCAATTCCACAGGTCTTTCTAATTCTCTGTTAAAAGGAATGTATCCAAAAGGAACGAAGGAAGAAGATGAGAACCTTCTATCGGCTCGGGCAGTTGCTACCCTTGCTTATCACTTAATTCATGATTATCCAGAATCTTTGGAAGTAGCTAAAACTCCTTCTAAGATGTTTAGACAAGGGCAACAAGGCGAAACAAAAATGAACAATTGGAACAAGATGCTCCCAGGTTTTTCAGCTGCCTACAGCGGCGTAGACGGTTTAAAAACTGGCCATACAGATTTTGCAGGTCAATGTTTCACTGGGACTGCAGAGCGTAACGGGGTAAGATACATAACAGTTGTAATGAATGCTAAGGAAAACGGCAAGTCTACGGAAGCTGCTCGTTTTTCCCAAACAAAAAAGATATTGGATTATGCTTTTAGTCATTTTCAGTTAAAAGAAGTAGTGCCTGCTAACGGCGAGATTAAAGGGCATGAAACAATTAATGTTGCTAAAGGAAAGTCAAAAGAAGCTTCTGTTTCTCCAAAGAATTCGGTAAAGATTATTACCGAAAAAGGTCAAAAAGATCATACTAAAATCAACTTTAAGTTAAACGATAAAGTTATGAACGATCAAAAAGTTGTTGCTCCTATTAAAAAAGGAGAAACAGTTGCTTATGTCAGTGCAACAAACAGCAATCTTAAAGATTTAGGCTATGTAGGAGGTCAAACTACAGATAGCATGACGCCGGTTGTGACAAACGAATCTGTTGAAAAAGCTGGATGGTTCTCTCTCGCTATCCGCAGTATTGGCAACTTCTTCAGCGATATTTGGATGAATGCTGCAAATACAGTGAATAACTGGTTTTAATGATAACTCAAGAGAAAGAAGAGATACTACAAGAGAGTATCTCTTCTTTTTATTTTTAGATTTGTTTGTATATAATCTATAAATTAGATAGGAATTTTCCGAAAAATGCGGTAAAATAGACACTAAGTTTTGAATTTTGTATATACACTAAAAATTATTGTGAAACACTTGATACAGGAGGAAGACAAACATGAATAACATTACAGGTACTGATCGTGTAAAACGAGGAATGGCGGAAATGCAAAAAGGCGGCGTTATCATGGACGTGATCAATGCAGAGCAAGCAAAAATTGCAGAAGCAGCAGGTGCTGTTGCCGTTATGGCATTAGAGCGTGTTCCAGCTGATATCCGTGCAGCAGGCGGCGTGTCTCGTATGGCAGACCCAACAATTGTTGAAGAAGTGATGAATGCTGTGTCCATTCCAGTTATGGCAAAAGCTCGTATTGGCCATATTGTTGAAGCACGCGTGCTAGAAGCGATGGGTGTAGACTACATCGATGAAAGTGAAGTGTTGACTCCAGCTGATGAGGAGTTTCATTTAAATAAAAATACATTTACGGTTCCATTTGTGTGCGGTTGCCGTGATCTTGGCGAAGCATCTCGTCGTATTGCTGAAGGAGCTGCAATGCTTCGTACAAAGGGCGAACCAGGGACAGGAAACATCGTGGAAGCAGTACGCCATATGCGTCAAGTAAACGCTCAAGTACGTAAAGTTGTGGGTATGGACGAAGATGAGTTAATGACAGAAGCTAAATTATTAGGCGCACCTTATGAGTTATTACTGCAAATTAAACGTGAAGGTCGTTTACCGGTTGTAAACTTTGCAGCAGGCGGTGTAGCAACACCAGCAGATGCAGCGTTAATGATGCAGCTTGGAGCAGACGGCGTGTTCGTTGGATCAGGAATCTTCAAATCAGACAACCCTGAAAAGTTTGCGCGAGCAATCGTGGAAGCAACAACACATTATCAAGACTATGAGCTTATTGCAAACTTATCAAAAGGGTTAGGAAGTGCAATGAAAGGGATTGAAATTTCATCATTATTACCAGAAAACCGCATGCAAGAGCGTGGATGGTAATTTAAAGGGAGTTTTGACAAAATGGTAAAAGTAGGCGTTTTAGGATTACAAGGTGCCTTTCGCGAGCATGCACAAGCATTAGAAGCAGCAGGCGCTGAAACCATTATCATAAAAAAAGTTGAACAGCTAAACGAAATAGATGGTTTAATCCTACCGGGCGGCGAAAGCACAGCGATGCGTCGTCTGATCGACAAATATGACTTTATGGAACCTCTTCGCCAGTTTGCACAAGCAGGTAAACCGGTATTTGGTACGTGTGCCGGTTTAATTTTACTTGCAGGAAAAGTCGTTGACCGTGAAGAGCCCCATTTAGGTGTTATGGATATTACGGTAGCTCGAAACTCGTTTGGGCGTCAACGGGATAGCTTTGAAGCTGCCCTAAATATTAAAGATATCGGTGAAGATTTTATAGGCGTATTTATACGTGCTCCGCATATTGTAGAAGTAGGAGAAAACGTTGAAGTCTTAGCAATGCATAACGACCGAATTGTTGCGGCAAGACAAGGTCAATTCTTGGGATGTTCGTTTCATCCAGAATTGACAGATGATGCTCGCATGGCGCAGTATTTTGTAGCAATGGTTGAAGAAGCTTCAAAAAAACCTGTATAAATGAATTGCATCTTGTAAAGACTTGTAGTACATTATGATTAATAAAAATGATATTGGTATAAAGCGTTGATAGGAAATAGTAATAAGATTTTTGATTTCAAGAGAGTCGATGGCTGGTGTGAATCGATAATCAATTCTTATGAATCCGTCCTGGAGCAAGCTGTCGAAAAAGTAGTAGGCAGTTTCGGTTCATCCGTTATCTGGTTTAAGAGGAAGGCTTATTTTAGCTTTCAATTAGGGTGGCAACGCGGGTAAACTCTCGTCCCTTTCATGGGGATGAGAGTTTTTATTTTGCCCTTTTATACTAAAGGAGGTACTAAATATGTTAGATTTAAAATTTTTACGTGCTAATTTTAATGAAGTAAAAGAAAAGCTCAAGTTTCGTGGTGAGGACTTAACGGACTTAGGTCGCTTTGAAGAGTTAGATGCAAAACGCCGTGAGCTAATTGCTCAAACAGAAGAGTTAAAAAGCAAGCGAAATGAAGTATCACAGCAAATTGCACAATTGAAGCGTGAAAAACAAGATGCTGATCATTTAATCGTTGAAATGCGTGAAGTAGGAGACCGCGTAAAGCAATTGGATGAAGAGCTTCGCAGCGTTGAAGAAGAATTAGAACTATTGCTGCTTTCAATTCCTAACGTTCCACATGAAAGTACGCCTGTAGGTGAAACTGAAGATGATAACGTAGAAGTTCGCAAATGGGGAGAAATTAAACAATTTGATTTTGAACCAAAACCGCATTGGGATTTAGGAACAGATTTAAATATTTTAGATTTTGAAAGAGCTTCGAAAGTAACGGGAAGCCGCTTTGTATTTTATAAAGGGTTAGGTGCAAGATTAGAACGCGCTCTTATTAACTTTATGATGGATTTACATATGGATGAGCATGGTTATGAAGAAATCCTTCCTCCATATATGGTGAATCGCACAAGCATGACAGGAACAGGGCAGCTTCCTAAATTTGAAGAAGATGCATTCAAGATTAAAGAAGAAGATTATTTCTTAATTCCTACAGCTGAAGTACCAGTTACAAATTTACATCGTGATGAAATTTTAAGCGGAGATCAGCTTCCAATTGCTTATACAGCGTATAGTGCTTGCTTCCGCTCAGAAGCAGGCTCTGCAGGAAGAGATACACGTGGTCTTATTCGTCAGCATCAGTTTAATAAAGTAGAACTCGTTCGCTTTGTTAAGCCAGAAGATTCTTATGATGAATTAGAAAAATTAACGGGCCATGCTGAAAAGGTTCTTCAACTACTAGGTTTACCTTACCGAGTTCTAAGCATGTGTACAGCTGACTTAGGTTTCACAGCAGCCAAAAAGTATGATATTGAAGTTTGGATTCCAAGTTATGAAACGTATCGTGAAATTTCTTCTTGTTCAAACTTTGAAAGCTTCCAAGCTCGCCGTGCTAATATTCGCTTCCGCCGTGATACAAAAGCAAAACCAGAACATGTTCATACACTAAACGGTTCTGGCTTAGCAATTGGTCGTACGGTAGCTGCAATTTTAGAAAACTACCAGCAGGAAGATGGATCAATTCAAATTCCAGAAGTGCTGCGTCCATATATGGGAAATAAAGAATTTATCTCTAAATAAAAGTAGAAGGTGTTCATTAAGAATTAATTCTTAATGAACATCTTTTTTAAAAACATTAATAAAAGAGTTGACTTTATTATTTGTATATGATAAATTAATACTTGTCGATACGGAGGAATACCCAAGTCCGGCTGAAGGGATCGGTCTTGAAAACCGACAGGGGTGTTAAAGCCCGCGGGGGTTCGAATCCCTCTTCCTCCGCCATATTTGACTTATAATGCAATTAACATAGCGCGATAAATTGGAGATTGGAAAACCGTTACTTATAAGTAACGGTTTTTTATTTGTTAAAAATGCCGCTTTATCTATTAAAGCGGCATTTTTTTATAGATGACGACGTTTTAGCTTTTCATTATGTTGTAAAAAGCGAGCCACTTTTTCAACAATTGATTCAATTGAATCAGGATCCTTGATAAGGTCGTATTCTCTAATATCTAAACGAAGAATAGGGCAAGCCGTAAAGTTATTAATCCAGTCTTCGTATCGGGCGTGCATCTCTTTCCAATAATCAAGAGGCGTTTGCTGTTCCATTGGTCGCCCTCTTTCTTGAATGCGATCTACAATATCTTCGAAGCTGCCTTCCAAATAAATGAGCAGATCCGGATGAGGAAAATATGGAGTCATAACCATCGCATCGAACAAGCTTGTATATGTTTCATAGTCTACTTTAGACATCGTTCCTTTTTCAAAATGCATCTTAGCAAAGATACCGGTATCTTCGTAAATGGATCTGTCTTGGATGAAGCCGCCGCCATACTCGAAAATTTTCTTTTGTTCTTTAAAGCGTTCTGCTAGAAAATATACCTGTAGGTGGAAGCTCCAATGTTCAAAATCTCCATAAAATTTGTCCAGGTAAGGGTTGGAATCTACTTTTTCAAACGATGTGCGAAATTGGAGAGCATCAGCCAATGATTGAGTCATTGTAGATTTCCCAACTCCAACTGTACCCGCTATCGTCAACACAGCATCATTAGGAATGTTGTATTTCGATCGTAAGTTTACCATTACATACTCCTTTTTAACATACTCTCTTGAACCTCTGATAGGATTCTATTTAAGTGTTGTTTATTTTGTACAAAATCTATTTCATCACCGTCATAACGTAAAATGGTTACATCAGGGTTATTTTGTTCAAACGCCGTCATAGCTTTTTCATAATCATCACTTAGCCTCGCAAGGTAGTGAGGATCGATGTTTCGTTCAATTTCTCTTCCGCGCATTTTAATACGCTTTAACAAGGTATCTAAGCTGGCATTTAAATAAATAATAATGTTCGGAGCTGGCATATCAGCCGTTAAGATGTGGAAGATTTGTACATATTTTTTATACTGTTCATCTTTTAACGTTTGCTCAGCAAAAATCATGTTTTTCATAATATGATAATCTGCTACAACAGGTTTTTTATAAGATAAGAACCCTTTTTGAATATCCTCCAACTGCTTATATCGATTACATAGAAAAAACATTTCGGTTTGAAAACTCCACTCGTTGATATTTTCATAAAATTTCCCGAGAAATGGATTTTCATCTACGATTTCTTTTAAAATTTCGAATTGAAATTCTTGTGCAATCTCTTTAGCTAGAGAGGTTTTTCCGACACCAATGGGTCCTTCTACTGAAATAAAAGGTGTGCCTTGCATTCATTTGCCTCCTTCATGACCACTCGTTCAAAAAAAACAGACAAAAAATATTTTAACATAGAGAAGGAGAATAAGGGGAAAAGAAATTTCTTTCAGTAAGAAGAATAACAAAAAGCCTACTGTTAACAGTAAGCTTTCCCTATTTATGGCTGTGTCACTCTTTTTGTAATCTTGAAGTTGTCTTCAATCAAGAGCCAGTTTTGCGGGAAATCTAAGCCTAGTTTCCAGTAGGCCATTCCTCTAAGTTTTAATTCTTTGATTAAATCAAACTTGGCCTGAATAGACCTAGCGTCTTCAAACCATACTTCGTGGGTGCGCTGCTGCTCATCTTTATACCGGAAGAAAGGAGCTTGTGCTTTATTGTCGTATTGAATAGCTACTTTATAGCGAGCTGCCAACTCAATAGCTCGTTGAGGACTAATGGCTTTGGCATATTCTCCTCCTGGTTTGTAAGGAAGTGTCCAATCGTAACCGTATAGGTTTTGGCCCATGATAATTTTTGAACTAGGTATTTCAGATATTGCATATTCTAAAACATCACGTACGGGACCAATAGGAGAGACGGCCATAGGAGGCCCACCGCTATATCCCCATTCGTATGTCATCGGAACAACGAAGTTAGCAATCTCTCCAATGGCTTTATAATCATGTGCTTCATACCATTTGCCTTTTTGATCTCGACTTGTCTTCGGAGCTAAAGCGACAGACATAAGAAGTTGCTCATCTTGAAGACGCTTTTTTGCTTTCTGTAAAAATGCAATATAGGCTTCTTTATCTGCCGGACGCAAAAATTCGAAGTCAAAGTGAATGTCTCTGAAATTTTGTTCTTTCGCTGTTTTTACAATATTATTTAAAAGCGTATCTTGAACGTCTTTATTAGTTAAAATTGCTCGGCCGACTTCGTCACTGAATGCGCCGTTTTCAATATTAGCCAATACCATTAAGAAAATGACGTCATTTTCTTTAGCAATAGAACCTAAATTGTTAAGTGGAGGTGCCTTTAGAGAACCGTCTTTTTGCACTTCGAAGTTCGCTGGCCCGAGATAAGTAAGGTATTTTGCATTTTGATTAATCATTTTCTCTGTTTGAGGAGTGATTTTTCGATTGCTTGTTTCAACATACCCTAAAAACTCACCGTTTCTTTTGTTGGGGGAAGGGGGAATTAAGATGCGGCGGCCAGGGGTTAAGGGTGCTGTAACTGAAACATTGTTCGCATTGGCAATAGCCTGATAGCTAACGCCTAATTTTCTTCCTACCTTCCATATAGTGTCCCCAGCTTTTACTGTGTAGTAAGTACCATTGATTGGAATAACCATAGATTGCCCGATAACGAGTTGATTTGGGTTAGGTAATTCATTTGCTCTTATAATTTTCCCTGCGTCAATGCGGAACTGTTTTGCAATACTATATATACTGTCACCTGCTTTAACAGTGTAAATTTGCATAATAAAAAGCCTCCATTTCATATGACTTACTTCCATCATATGAGAAGGCTTTTTACTTAATTCATCAACTCGGTATGTTTGCAAATACGAGCATTTAATACGTTATGCATCATTCTCAAAGCAAAGGTATTGTCTTCATCTGCGTTTGAAGCAATACAATCTTCAGGCACAATTAAGTTATACTCACGCATATAAGCATCGTTGGCTGAAAAAAGCACGCATATATTTCCCGCAATTCCTGTTAAAATAAGTGTATGGACATCGAGCTGTGATAGCAAAATATTCAAAGCTGTCCCATAGAAGATAGAATGCTTTGGTTTAATTAAAAAGTAATCAGCGTTTTGTGGTGAAATGTGATGTAGAATGGGTGAGCTTATCTCATTTGTGCAGTGTGTTAAAATGGTTTCTAAGTTTGCTTGCCATAGCTTATAATGGTCATTTACATAGATAATAGGGATATGTTGAGACGATGCGTACTGTTTTAACTGGGCAATGTTTTGAGCAATGGTTAAAGATTTTTCAGCAAGTATTTTGCCGTTTTTAAATTGAAAATCGTTTAGCATATCAATAATAATTAAAGCAGTTTTAGCGTTCTTCACACAAGGTCTCTCCTTTTCCTGATGTACATAGTAAATAGTTTGACTCAGAAAAAATATAATATGTAAGGTTGGATAAAAAGTGTTAAATGATGAAAAGTATATGAGGTTGGCAATTGATGAAGCATTAAAAGCCAAAGATAAATTAGAGGTTCCCATTGGAGCAGTTATTGTTCAAAATGATGAGGTGGTTGCTTCAGCTTATAACTTACGAGAAACAGAACAGCGATCAGTTGCTCATGCAGAACTTTTAGCAATTGATGAAGCATGTAAGAAATTAGGAACATGGAGATTGGAAGACGCTACGTTATATGTCACCTTAGAACCATGTCCGATGTGTGCAGGTGCTATTGTATTATCAAGAGTGAAAAGAGTTGTGTTTGGAGCTTATGATCCTAAAGGTGGCTGTGCGGGAACATTGTTAAACTTATTAGAGTTTGAAAAGTTTAATCATCAAGCACAAGTAGTAGGAGGTGTGCTAGAAGAAGAATGCGGGAGCCTCTTAACGACCTTTTTTCGTGAGTTGCGTCAACGAAAAAAGGCTGGAAAATAGCGCTAAAAAAGTAAGTTTTCTATAGCGGTTGCATTTTTGAATGAAAAGACGTATACTTGTAAATGCATCAACTTGATGCCCAAACTATTGGTTTCAACTTTGCCGTGCTAAGCGGGGAGGTAGCGGTGCCCTGTACTCGCAATCCGCTCTAGCGAGGCCGAATTCCTTCTTGAGGTTAGCTCATCTTAGGGCCTGCCTTAAGTAAGTGGTGTTGACGTTTGGGTCCTATGCAATGGGAATCTGTGAACCCTGTCAGGTCCGGAAGGAAGCAGCAGTAAGCAGAACCTCTCATGTGCCATGGGGTCGCCTGAACCGAGCTAACTGCTTAAGTAACGCCTGGGGTGGCTAATCGACGGAAGGTGCACGGCAGTTATATACATAAGTTTAGTCTACTCTGTTGGAGTAGGCTTTTTATTTTATCTCTCACTATTTTGAAAAAAAACCTCATAATACGCTATAATGATAACTAATGAATTATATTAAAAGGAGAGGATGTAGTGGCATATCAGGCTCTGTACCGTGTATACCGTCCTCAAAGCTTTAACGACGTAGTCGGTCAACAACATATTATCAAAACACTTCAAAATGCCCTTGTCCAAGAGAAATTTTCGCATGCGTATTTATTTTCTGGGCCTCGGGGGACAGGAAAGACAACAGCTGCTAAAATTTTAGCGAAAGCCGTTAACTGTGAAAAAGCACCCATTGCTGAACCCTGTAATGAATGTGCAACTTGTCGGGGAATTACTGATGGTTCCATTTCTGATGTAATTGAAATTGATGCAGCTTCTAATAATGGAGTCGATGAAATTCGAGATATCCGTGATAAAGTAAAATATGCACCTAGTGCTGTTCGATACAAAGTGTACATTATTGATGAAGTTCATATGCTTTCAATTGGAGCTTTTAACGCTTTGTTAAAAACGTTAGAAGAACCTCCTGCACATGTTATCTTTATTTTAGCTACAACAGAGCCGCATAAAATTCCATTAACGATTATCTCTAGATGTCAGCGCTTTGATTTCAAACGCATTTCGCCAGAAGATATCGTATATCGAATGAAGGAAGTATTAGGTTCTGAAGAGCTAGAAGTAAGCGAGGATGCTCTTTACGAAATTGCGAAAGCTTCAGAAGGCGGCATGCGTGATGCACTTAGTCTTTTAGACCAAGCTATCTCGTATAGTACGGAGAAGGTGAGCTTAGAGGATGTTCTATCCATAACAGGAGCAGTATCACAGTCTTTTATTGTGAAGATCGTCCAAGCTATCTTTAACGAAAACATTGTAGAAGCGCTAGACTCTGTTGAAAGTTTGATTAAAAACGGAAAAGACCCAGCGAGGTTTGTAGAGGACCTCATCTTCTATTATCGTGATGTTCTGCTTTATCAAGCTTCTGAAGAAAATGCATATTTACTTGAAAAAGCAGCGGTTAACGAAGAGTTTAAAGAACTCAGTTCAAAAATGGATAGTGCTTTTATTTATAAAGTCATTGCTGAATTGAACAAAACTCAGCAAGAGATGAAATGGAGCAATCATCCTCGAGTGCTACTTGAAGTAGCTTTAGTAAAATTAGCTCAAAGTTCTACAAGTCAAGAGAGTGCTCTTCCATATCAAGACATTTTGCAAAAAATGAATCAAATGGAAGCAGAACTGCAGCAGTTAAAAGAAAAAGGCATTCAAGTTGATCATACAGCTCAGGCAGTGCAAACAGAGAAAAAACAGACAAGACAGTCCAGAAGTCAGTACAAAACGCCTGTTGGGAAGGTAAATGAAGTTTTAAAAAATGCCACTCGGCAGAATTTAGAAACGATTAAGCGATCTTGGGCGCAGGTGTTGGACACATTGAAACAACAAAATAAAGCTTCACATGCAGCGTTGTTATCTAACAGTGAACCGGTTGCGTCTTCAGATCAATCATTTATACTTAAATTCAAATATGAAATTCATTGCAAAATGGCTTCTGAAAATAACAACAATGTACGTGATAATTTAGAGAATATCTTATATACTTTAATTGGCAGCAAGCGTGAAATGGTTGCAATTCCAGAAAGTGAATGGGATAAAGTAAGAGAAGAGTTTCTTCAAGGACAGCAAAGTGATGGGTCATCAGGTCAACCACAGGAGGAAGACCCTGTGGTTGCAGAAGCGAAAAAGCTATTTGGAGAAGACTTAATCGAAATTCAAGAGTAAATTTAGGAGGAATGTTCATATGATGAAAGGCATGGGCAATATGCAAAAAATGATGAAACAAATGCAAAAAATGCAAAAAGATATGCAAAAAGCGCAGGAAGAGTTAGCTGAAAAAACTGTTGAAGGTACAGCTGGCGGCGGAATGGTAACAGTTGTAGTTAACGGTCAGAAACAAGTAATTGATGTAAATATTAAAGAGGATGTAGTAGATCCTGAAGATATTGAAATGCTACAAGATTTAGTGCTAGCAGCAACAAATGACGCATTAAAACAAATGGACGATTTAACAAATAACACAATGGGTCAATTTACAAAAGGTTTAAATATTCCAGGACTTTAATAAGGTGGTTGCCACGTGCATTATCCAGAACCAATATCCAAGCTTATAGATAGTTTTATGAAGTTACCCGGCATTGGTCCAAAAACAGCTGTTCGCTTAGCGTTCTTTGTTTTATCTATGAAAGAAGATACAGTATTAGATTTTGCAAAAGCATTAGTCAATGCGAAGCGGAATTTAACCTATTGTTCAGTTTGCGGACATATCACAGATCAAGATCCTTGTTACATTTGTCAAGATCAGCGCAGAGAGCGAAATGTGGTATGCGTCGTGCAAGACCCTAAGGATGTCATTGCAATGGAGAAAATGAAAGAATATAACGGCTTGTATCATGTCCTGCATGGCGCAATTTCACCTATGGAAGGAATAGGGCCTGAAGATATCAAAGTACCAGAGTTATTAAAAAGACTTCAAGATGATGAGATTCAAGAAGTGATTTTAGCCACTAACCCGAATATAGAGGGCGAAGCTACGGCTATGTATATCTCTAGGCTCTTAAAGCCGACAGGAATTAAAATTACTAGAATTGCTCATGGGTTACCCGTTGGAGGAGATCTTGAGTACGCAGATGAAGTAACATTATCTAAAGCCCTAGAAGGTAGAAGAGAAGTATAACGAGGTACTTGCATATGTTTTTTAAAAGAAAAGGTTGGTTACGCAAAGAGTACGATGATGAATTTGTGAAGACTTTTATGCAAGTAAAGCAGGAATGGAGTCACAAAACTTCAATGGTAGAAAGAAGTGTAGATCCTTCAGAAGAGGTAATGGTAGATATTCGATTAGCCAAAATGAAGTATCTTTTTCTATTAAAAGAAGCCAAGCATCGAAATATTTCAATTAACAGGATGTCATAGAGGCATCCTGTTTTGTTGTCTTTATAAAATAAGGATTTCCCTCCGTGAAGTAGTGCTTTTTTTGAATGCTTGGACATACATATAAGATAACTTATCTGCTTTAAGAAGGAGGCAACATGCTAAATCATCCCATTGTAGTTGTGTCTTTTTTAATAGGGCTAATCATTCTACTCTTAGTAACAGGTGGTGTTGAAAAAATGCTTCGAGTCATTGGAAATTTATCTATCAAGCTTATTATTGGCGTTCTGCTGCTTTTCTTTATTAACATCTTTGGCGTACAGTTTGGTATTCATATCCCTATTAACTTCCCCACAGCCATTGTTTCAGCTATTTTAGGTATCCCAGGCATAGCTGCCTTACTTGTTATTAATAATTTCATATTATAATTTGGAGGAATATCCAAAATAAAAGTTTTCTGGAATCTTTTCGAGAAAACTTTTATTTTTTTTGAAAAAGTTGTTGACCAACGAGTTAACAGATGTTATATTTATATACGTCGCTAAGACAACAACAAAAAATAACTCGAAAATAACTTAATGAAAAAAGTTGTTGACAAGTTATTCTTGAGGTGGTAAGATAAGAAAGTCGCCTTGAGACAAGAGTTCTTTGAAAACTGAACGAAATAGTAAACGTCAACGTTAATTTTTATTTTTTAAATTGAGCAAGTCAA
>NZ_JBHZOT010000028.1:0-18964 GCF_042787735.1 Priestia sp. YIM B13490 | reverse complement strand
CGGGGTGGAGCAGTTCGGTAGCTCGTCGGGCTCATAACCCGAAGGTCGCAGGTTCAAATCCTGTCCCCGCAACCAACATGGTCCCGTGGTGTAGCGGTTAACATGCCTGCCTGTCACGCAGGAGATCGCGGGTTCGATTCCCGTCGGGACCGCCATGTTTTAGAAACGAAACAATGTGTTTCGTCTTTTTTATTGTTTGAACCATTTTTATATAAAACTTTACCGTCCTTAGGAGCAATCCTAAGGAATTTTTTATATACAAAGAAATTTCCTTATAGAATTGCGATGTTAAAGATTGTTGGATTTCTTACTGGATATGTATAGTCCACAACGTTTACAATATATATATACAGATTGAAATGAGGTTCTGAATGAATGACAGAGATTAACGAATTTACGTTTATGTCTACGTCTCCTGATGAAACTAATCAGCTGGCTGCTCGTCTAGCAACTTTATTAGAAGCTGGTGACGTGCTGCTGCTTGAAGGCGATTTGGGAGCTGGAAAGACAACATTCACAAAAAGTTTAGCTAAAGGATTAGGAATTGAACGCAATGTGAATAGCCCGACATTTACGATCATTAAAGAATACAAAAGCGGTCGCCTTCCTCTTTATCATATGGATGTGTACCGTCTAGGGGATGAATTTGAAGACCTAGGGTTCGATGAGTATTTTGAAGGAGATGGCGTGACGGTCGTGGAGTGGGCTCATCTGATTGAAGAGCAGCTTCCTAATGAATATATTCAAATCAATATTTACCATGAAAACGAAACGACTCGTAAAATCCTTGTAAAAGCGATAGGCAGTCGGTACGTTGAAATATGTAAGGAGCTTTTTAAAAGATGAAAATGTTAGCCATTGATACATCCAATTTTGTCATGGGTGTTGCTGTCGTTGAAGAAAACAAAGTAATTGGAGAAATTATTACGAATCTAAAAAAGAATCACTCCGTTCGTGTGATGAACGCTGTGGAATCTTTGTTAAAGAATTGTGATATTGCGCCAAGCGAGCTAGACCGTATTGTAGTGGCACATGGTCCCGGATCTTATACAGGTGTACGAATTGGCGTTACCATTGCCAAGACACTTGCTTGGACTTTAAATATTCCTTTAATAGGTGTATCTAGCCTTGAAGCACTAGCAGCAAACGGTCGCTATTTTGATGGGTATATTGCTCCGTTATTTGATGCGCGCCGTCAACAGCTTTATACAGGACTATATGAATGGAATAATGAACGAGGTCTTCTAGAAGTTGAAAGTGATCGACTTGTTATTAATAAGGACTGGGCGGAACATTTAAAGTCATACAACAAACCCATTTTATTCATAGGCAATGATCTTCCCATGCATGAAGAGGCGTTAAAAGAAGTGCTGGGTAAACAAGCTGTATTTGCCCATGTTCAGCAGTTTAATCCAAGACCAAGTGAATTGGCTTTTTTAGGAATGAAGAAAGAGCCGCAGTCTGTGCATACTTTTGTTCCGAACTACATTCGTTTAGCTGAAGCCGAAGCTAACTGGCTTGCTTCACAGCAAAAAGGATAAAAGAAGGTATAAACATGAAACTAACAATTAAGTTTCGTTTAATGGAAGTTAAAGATATTGATCAAGTAGTGAAAATCGAAGAGAAGTCTTTTACGACACCTTGGAGTTCAGAAGCGTTTCAAAATGAGTTAACCAATAATCAATTTTCAACTTACATTGTGATGGAAGAAGGAGAAAATATTATTGGGTATTGCGGAACGTGGATTGTTATTGACGAAGCACATGTAACCAACATTGCCCTATTGCCAGACTACCGAGGTAAGGGACTCGGTGAATTGCTGCTGCGCAACGTGATGGACGTTCTTCGAAAACTAGGTGCTGTGTCAATGACATTAGAAGTTAGGGTATCTAATCATATTGCACAATCATTGTATCAAAAGCTAGGTTTTAAACCTGGAGGTATTCGTAAGAATTATTATTCTGATAACAATGAGGATGCATTAGTTATGTGGGTGAATTTATGAGTGAAAATCAATTAATTTTAGCATTAGAAACAAGCTGTGATGAGACAGCAGCGGCCGTGATTCGAAACGGTCATGAAATTGTAGCCAATGTGGTGGCATCACAAATAGAAAGCCATAAACGATTTGGCGGTGTCGTACCGGAGATTGCATCTCGTCATCATGTGGAACAAATTACGGTAGTAGTTGAAGAAACTTTAAATCAAGCGAACTTGACGTTTGCAGATATTGATGCAATAGCTGTAACGGAAGGACCTGGGCTTGTGGGAGCACTTCTTATTGGCGTAAATGCAGCCAAAGCGCTAGCATTTGCACACCAAAAGCCATTAATTGGTGTTCATCATATTGCAGGACATATTTATGCAAATCAGCTAATCAAAAAATTAGAATTCCCGCTTTTATCGCTAGTTGTATCTGGAGGGCATACAGAGCTTGTATACATGGAAAGTCACGGTCAGTTTAAAGTGATTGGTGAAACGAGAGATGATGCGGCAGGAGAAGCCTACGATAAAGTAGCCCGCACGTTAAACCTTCCATATCCAGGCGGACCTCATATTGACCGCCTTGCACATGAAGGAGAGCCATTAATTGATTTGCCGCGTGCTTGGCTAGAAGAAGGATCCTATGATTTTAGTTTCAGTGGGTTAAAATCAGCAGTTATTAACACTGTCCACAACGCGAAGCAAAAAGGTGAAGAAATTCTTCCACAAACACTTGCTGCTAGCTTTCAAGCGAGTGTTATTGATGTGTTAGTAACTAAAACGGTTAAAGCTGCAAAGGAATATAAGGTTAAGCAAGTGTTAGTAGCAGGAGGAGTTGCTGCTAATAAAGGACTTAGAGCAGCGCTAGAAGAAGCATTTGCACCATTATCAAACATTGAGCTTATTATCCCGCCGCTATCTCTATGCACGGATAATGCCGCAATGATTGGAGCAGCGGCAAGTGTACGATTTGCTCAAGGAAAACGCTCAGATATGTCATTAAACGCAAACCCCGGTTTAGACTTGGAAGAGTAAGAGACGAATGAGATTTATTTCTCATTCGTCTTTTTTGTGGATAAAAATGATTTATCAACAATATTCAATAAATTTAGAATTGACTGTGGATAATTATGTGGAAAAGTCCGTGCACTCAGTACACGGACATGTTATCAACAAGTTTTAATTATGAAAATCAGACAGATATCCACTATTTATTCACAGAGTGGATAAAGCTTGTCCTAAAGCGCACGAACAAGTAAATAGGGTGAATAAATACGAAAAAATATAGGCTATTCTTCTAGAAGCAGCTGTAATTCTTCCCACTCTTCCATTAATGTGGATAACTGTGAAGAAATTTTTTCATTTTCACCGTTTAATCTTGATACTTCTTCGTGGTTTTGATAAATTTCAGGATTACAAAGAAGTTCTTCATTCTCCGCTTGTGCGGCTTCTAATTTGTTTACTTCAGTTTCAATTTCTTCAATTCGGCGCGTTCGCTGCCTCATCAATTTCTTTTGTTCTTTATCTTGTTTATAAGACTGTTTATCTACTTTTACCGTACGTTCTTCGTTGGCTTTTATATTTTCTAATTCTTTGATTTCCTCTATTTCTGCTTTCTTTTCTACATAATAGTCATAATCTCCAAGAAATTCTTCTACTCCTTCAGGAGATAGCTCTGCTATTTTGTTTGCAATACGATTAATAAAATAACGGTCATGTGAAACAAATAATAGAGTCCCTGGGTAATCAATTAACGCATTCTCGAGTACTTGTTTGCTATCTAAATCAAGATGGTTAGTAGGTTCATCCAAAATTAAGAAATTAGCTTTTTGAAGCATAAGCTTCGCAAGAGCCAAACGTGCTTTTTCACCACCGCTAAGCGTCGAAACGATTTTCAGTACATCATCACCTGAAAACAGAAAATTTCCAAGCGCTGTACGAATTTCTTTTTCAGGTTTGGATGGGTAGTCATCCCAAAGCTCATTTAAAACAGTTTTATTAGACGTTAAATTAGCTTGCTCTTGGTCGTAATAACCAACCATTACGTTTGAGCCAAAAGAAATGGTTCCAGTCTTGAAGCTTAGTTTATCCACAATACCTTTTAATAACGTAGATTTCCCAACTCCATTAGGGCCAACCAACGCAAGGCTTTCACCTTTTTTAATCCGAAGGTTTGCGTCTTGGACGACATATTTGTTTTCATCATATCCGATGGACACGTTTTCGAGATTTAAGACTTCATTTCCGCTTTGACGCTCAATTTCAAACGAAAAACTAGCTGATTTTTCGCCTTCGTTAGGTCGATTTATTAACTCCATTCGATCGAGCTGCTTACGTCTGCTTTGCGCACGTTTTGTAGTCGATGCGCGGGCGATGTTTCGCTGAATAAAATCATTCAGTTTTGCGACTTCATCTTGCTGCTTTTCGTACTGACGCAACTCTTTTTCATATCGCTCTGCTTTTTGTACAAGGTATTTAGAGTAGTTGCCCGTGTACTTGACCGTTGTTTTTTGTGTGACTTCATACACTTGATTTACGACCTTATCAAGGAAGTAACGATCGTGTGAAACAATTAAAATAGCTCCTTCATACCCTTGCAGAAACTGTTCCAGCCATGCTAAAGTTTCAATATCTAAGTGGTTGGTAGGCTCATCCAGAATAAGCAAGTCTGGCTTTGTTAAAAGCAGTTTTGCAAGAGCCAAGCGCGTTTTTTGTCCACCGCTCAAGGAGGAAATAGGGGTGCTATAGTCAAAGTTTGAGAAACGGAAACCGTGAAGAATAGATCGTGTATCCGCTTCATATTGATAGCCGCCTAAATCTTTGAACGTTACTTGAAGCTGATCGTACTCTTTGGTTAGTTTTTCGTATTGAACTGAATCATTAAAAATGTCTGGATCGCCCATCTTCGTTTCAAGCGTACGTAATTCTTTTTCCATCTTCTTTAACGGAGCAAAGACTGTCATCATTTCTTCCCATATGGAGAGTGTTGACTCAAGAACTGTATCTTGTCCCATATAATCAATGGAAACACCTTTAGGTTTAATAATTTCTCCGCTGTCATAAGAAAGCTGCTCAGCAATAATTTTTAATAAAGTTGATTTACCTGCACCGTTTCGTCCCACTAGGGCAATGCGGTCTTTTGATTGTACTTCTAACTTTATATTCGATAAAATGGGTTCTGCCCCATAGTATTTTGTAATACCGTTCAATTGTAGAATAATCATTTTTTCACCTCTAGTAGTATATCCATAGTGTATTTTAACATATTTTCAACTACAAGTTCTTCCTACAAGCGTTTGTAATTTTTAGAGGGACAAGAACAAATGATGAAGCGAATGTTTTGATTCATGAAATAAAATGATTTTACCTGCACATTTTATACAGGATACTATGTTAAAATAAGAGATAAGTGCATCTCTGAACTTATATATGATGGATGTAGAAAATCCGTCATGACTAACAAACGGATCCTTTGAAGGGCTAATTGCTTCGTTCTAGCTACCGACTTTAAGTATTCCTGGATAGACAAAAGGCGTCGGGGTGTGAAGCGGAGTATATATAAAACAAGAGAAAAGAGAGAGAATTGGAAGCGCTACCTCAAGGCGGTTGAGGCTTTGTGAAAGGTAATGCAATATGACTTGAAAATGTTAGTAATGACATACATGAACTGAGGGGGTACAACGTGAACACTGAACAATTAAAAATACCACAAGCAACGGCTAAACGATTGCCGCTTTATTATCGTTTTTTAAAAAACTTGCATGCTTCTGGTAAACAGCGTGTTTCGTCAGCGGAGTTAAGTGAGGCAGTGAAAGTTGATTCTGCTACTATTCGCCGGGATTTTTCTTACTTTGGAGCATTAGGGAAAAAGGGATACGGCTACAATGTGAATTATTTACTTACATTTTTCCGTAAAACGTTAGACCAAGATGAAGTAACGAAAGTAGCACTGATTGGCGTAGGGAATCTGGGAACGGCCTTTTTAAATTATAATTTTATTAAAAATAATAACACCAAAATTGAGTGCGCTTTTGATGTGATAGAAGATAAAGTCGGTACAAAAGTAGGCGACGTGCCGGTTTATCACCTTGACCAATTGGAAGATTATATGAGTGATGATATCTCAGTGGCGATTTTAACCGTTCCTGCCACTGTGGCTCAGCAAATTACCGATCGTTTAGTGAATTGCGGAATTAAAGGGATTCTAAACTTCACTCCTGCACGCTTAAACGTACCGGATGAGATTCGACTGCATCATATTGATCTGGCTGTAGAATTACAGTCGCTTGTCTACTTTTTGAAAAATTATCCTGTTGAATAAGATGGACTGTGTTACGATTTCCTTAAGTCTAAATTAATAAGGAGAGTGGGAATATGGGGATTGGAGCAGGCAGTTGGATTATTATTGCGATTGTAGCACTGCTTATTTTTGGACCGAAACGGTTACCGGAGCTAGGAAGATCAGTCGGGCAAACGCTTAGAGAGTTTAAGCATGCCGCTAGCGGTGCCTCAGAAGATCGTGAAAAAGATAAACAGCGTCAAGTAGATGACAAAGAGTAAAAGGGTGATCATAGTATGACCGAACAAGAAATGTCAATATATGATCATATAGGAGAGCTGCGAAAGCGCATTTTAATTGTTTTATTTTTCTTTGTCATTGCCACAATTGGCGGCTTTTTTATAGCGGATAAGGTTATTGTCTATTTACAGCATGCTGATGAGGCAAAAAATTTAACGATGAATGCATTTAGGCTAACAGATCCAGTTAAGATTTATATGCAGTTTGCTGTTATTATCGGCTGTGTACTTGCAGCTCCTGTTGCACTGTATCAACTTTGGGCATTTATTAGTCCTGGTTTATATGAAAAAGAGCGTAAGGTAACGCTTGGATATATTCCTGTTTCCATTTTTCTCTTTATCGGCGGTGTCTCTTTTTCTTATTTTGTGTTGTTTCCATTTGTCGTCGATTTTATGACGCGCGTTTCTGATGAGCTGAATGTAAACCAAGTGATTGGCATTAATGAATACTTTTCTTTTTTAATGCAGCTCACACTGCCTTTTGGCCTGTTGTTTCAGCTTCCTGTTGTCGTCATGTTTTTGACGCGATTAGGAATTATCACGCCTATGTTTTTATCTCAAATTCGAAAGTATGCCTATTTCGTACTGCTAGTTATTGCCGCACTTATTACACCACCAGAATTGCTCTCGCACATGATGGTGACAGTGCCGCTCTTAATTTTGTATGAAATCAGCATCATTATTTCCCGCATTTCGTATCGCAAAGTGTTAAAGGCAAGGGCAGAGCAAGAAAGAGAAGATGTTAGTATGTAAAAAAACCACTGAAACAGTGGTTTTTTTATTTAGATGAATCATCTTGATTTTTATATTGCTGCTGCAACTTTTTAATTTTATAGTGCAAGATAAAAATGCGCACCGCAAATCTGAAATCGAACGCGGCTACGAGTGCAAATAAGATCGTGGGGAAATTCCACACGGTTTCCTGAGCATTTTGAATAGCCAGGTAGGTGAATAAAACCCCCATAATAATATAAATAAACCCTCGTGTTAAAGGGATATTCTTCATAAAAACATGCCTCCAAAAATAAACTGCATTTGTTCTGCTTGCTTTTGCATTTCTATAATTTTATCTGCAAAAATAGTTTGAGATAAAATAACGACTGTATTCATCAACACGTGAGCAATAATGGGTACAATAATTAGTTTTGTTCTTGCATAAAGGAATGCAAATACAAATCCCATGGCTGTATACACGAGCAAATGTTTAAAATCCCAGTGTACGGCAGCAAAAATAAGGGAACTAATAAATGCAGAGACAAAGAAATTATATCGTTTGTGAAGAGAGCCGAAAATAATCTTTCGAAAAATAATCTCTTCTAGAATTGGTCCAATAACAGACGTAACGACAATTAGGAACGGCGTTGCTTTAACAAGATTAACAATATTTTGTGTGTTTTCAGATACTTGGGTAATGCCAAGAGCGTGCTCAATCATACCTGCTACAGCTTGACCAGCCATAGCCAGGAACACCCCAAGGACTGACCAGACCACAGTTACCGTTGTTCCCGCATGTTCTATACGCATGGACATGTCACGGCGCAGCAGCAGTAAGACAATAAGTAAACCAAGGATAAAGCTAATGATGGTCCAATAAGTCAAAAGCATGACATTCGCTGTTCGAACTGGATATTGATCAAACATTCCTGTTAATTTTAACAGCG
Organism: Priestia sp. YIM B13490; assembly: GCF_042787735.1. NCBI lineage: Bacteria > Bacillati > Bacillota > Bacilli > Caryophanales > Bacillaceae > Priestia > Priestia sp. YIM B13490. The sequence continues at coordinate 10,742 of NZ_JBHZOT010000028.1, read as the reverse complement.
GTATACCAACAACTCCTGAAAACTGCATAAGGATGTAGGTGAGGATAACATACCAATAACGTTTTTCCAATCTTCTATACTCCTTTAAAAGGTTTTTATGTATATATGTCGAAGAAGTACTGTAAAGTTAGTAATTTCTTCTTGCTCGTATTGTAACATACATATTATTGAACAGAGAAAAGAATGCTTTATTTCTCAAAATCGTCGAAATCTAAAACTATTATATGTAGTTTTCGTAAATTTTAAATTTTTTTTGTTTAATACTTGCAAAAAAAACCCACTTTGTTTTAATATAATAATTGTGTTAGCACTCGTTGAGGTTGAGTGCTAATAAAAATGCAAACATATTATTTGAGGAGGTTGTTTCACTTGTTAAAGCCATTAGGTGATCGCGTAGTGATTGAACTTGTAAAATCTGAGGAAAAAACAGCAAGCGGTATCGTGTTACCGGACAGTGCAAAAGAAAAGCCACAAGAGGGTAAAATTGTTGCTGTTGGTACAGGCCGAGTATTAGAAAGCGGTGAGCGTGTAGCTTTAGAAGTAGCTGCGGGCGATCGTATCATCTTCTCAAAATATGCGGGTACTGAAGTGAAATACGAAGGTACTGAATACTTAATTTTACGCGAAAGCGATATTTTAGCTGTAATCGGCTAATGTTAACCACAAACTTATCATACGTAAAAAATAGATTATTAAGAACATCTTGAGGAGGTCAAAGAACATGGCAAAAGACATTAAATTTAGCGAAGAAGCACGTCGCGCAATGCTACGTGGTGTAGATACATTAGCAAATGCTGTAAAAGTAACGCTTGGACCAAAAGGTCGTAACGTTGTATTAGAAAAGAAATTCGGTTCACCGCTTATTACAAATGACGGTGTAACAATTGCAAAAGAAATCGAATTAGAAGACGCATTTGAAAATATGGGTGCTAAATTAGTAGCCGAAGTTGCTAGCAAAACAAACGACGTTGCTGGTGACGGTACAACTACTGCAACAGTTTTAGCGCAAGCAATGATCAGAGAAGGTCTTAAAAACGTAACGGCTGGTGCTAACCCAATGGGTATCCGTAAAGGTATGGAAAAAGCAGTAGCTGTAGCGGTTGAAGAACTAAAAGCAATCTCTAAACCAATTCAAGGTAAAGATTCAATTGCTCAAGTAGCGGCTATCTCAGCAGCTGACGAAGAAGTAGGTCAATTAATTGCTGAAGCAATGGAGCGCGTTGGTAACGACGGCGTTATCACACTTGAAGAATCAAAAGGTTTCACAACTGAATTAGAAGTGGTAGAAGGTATGCAGTTTGACCGTGGGTATGCATCTCCTTACATGGTAACTGATTCAGATAAAATGGAAGCTGTATTAGATGATCCATACATCTTAATCACAGACAAAAAAATCGGTAACATTCAAGAAATCTTACCGGTATTAGAGCAAGTTGTTCAACAAGGCAAGCCTCTATTAATCATCGCTGAAGACGTAGAAGGCGAAGCTTTAGCAACATTAGTTGTGAACAAACTTCGTGGTACATTCACAGCTGTAGCTGTTAAAGCTCCTGGTTTCGGTGATCGTCGTAAAGCAATGCTACAAGACGTTGCGATCTTAACAGGCGGAGAAGTAATCACTGAAGAGCTTGGTCTTGACTTAAAAACAGCAAGCATCGATCAATTAGGTCGCGCTTCTAAAATTGTCGTAACAAAAGAAAATACAACAGTTGTAAACGGTGCAGGAAACGCAGAAGATATCCTAGCACGCGTAAACCAAATCAAAGCTCAGCTTGAAGAAACAACTTCAGAGTTTGACCGTGAAAAATTACAAGAGCGCTTAGCGAAACTTGCTGGTGGCGTAGCTGTAATTAAAGTTGGTGCGGCAACTGAAACTGAGTTAAAAGAACGTAAATTACGTATTGAAGATGCATTAAACTCTACGCGTGCTGCGGTTGAAGAAGGTATCGTAGCTGGTGGTGGTACTGCATTAGTAAATATCTATAATAAAGTAGCGAGCATCGAAGCTGACGGTGACACTGCTACAGGTATCAACATCGTATTACGTGCGATTGAAGAGCCTGTACGTCAAATCGCTCACAACGCTGGTTTAGAAGGATCAGTAATCGTTGAGCGTTTAAAAGGCGAAGCAGTTGGAACTGGATTCAACGCTGCAACTGGCGAGTGGGTAAATATGCTAGACACTGGTATCGTTGACCCAACAAAAGTAACGCGTTCAGCTCTTCAAAATGCTTCTTCTGTAGCGGCTATGTTCTTAACAACTGAAGCAGTTGTTGCTGACAAGCCAGAAGAAGGCGGTGCACCTGCAATGCCTGACATGGGCGGCATGGGTGGAATGGGCGGCATGATGTAATCACTGCCCTAACTAAAAAAGCGACCAAGTGAGTACTTGGTCGCTTTTTTGCGTGCGTTAATATTTTCAGATTTTTTGAAAATTTGTTAAGATAGTACTATGTTTATTGAAAAACATACTAAACTCAAGGCTTAACTGAGTTTTAAGGGGGAGCTTTATTGATTCAGCTGGATCATATTAATAATAAATTAAATCAAGTATTAGAAAACATCGATCAAATTGTGATTGGAAAGCGTCAGGTATCTACGTTGAGTTTGGTTGCTTTGCTTGCAGAGGGGCATATTTTGCTTGAAGATGTGCCGGGTGTGGGGAAAACGATGCTCGTGAAGGCACTGGCCAAATCGATTGATGCAGAATTTAAACGAATTCAATTCACGCCCGATTTGCTGCCGTCCGATGTAACAGGTGTTTCTATTTACAGTCCAAAAGACATGGAATTTCATTTTCGTCCAGGTCCTATCATGAGCCATATTGTGCTCGCTGATGAGATTAACAGGACTTCTCCTAAAACACAATCGGCGCTTTTAGAAGCAATGGCTGAGCATCATGTAACAACCGATGGTATCACCCGGGAAATTCCAGCGCCTTTTTTTGTGATGGCTACTCAAAATCCTGTTGATTTTGATGGGACCTATCATTTGCCGGAAGCGCAGCTGGATCGATTTTTATTCAAATTAAGCATGGGGTATCCTACGCAGGAAGAGGAGCTTCAAATTTTAAACGGCGTATCGACTCAAGTCAATCTTGAGGATGTCAAACCCGTCATGAGCATTCCAGAATTAGTACAGGCTCAAAAAACTGTAAGCAGTATTTATGTAGATGATGCGATCAAGCACTATATCATCGAAATCATTCGCAAAACGCGCTCTCATCCACATGTTTCGTTAGGTATCAGTCCTCGTGGAACGGTTTCCTTTATGAAGGCCGTTCAAGCATATGCTTTAGTGAAGGGAAGAGATTACTGTCTTCCTGATGATGTTCAAGAGCTTGCTTCGTATGTGTGTGCACATCGATTAATGCTAAGATCTGATACCCAGTACAGCGGCTTAACAGCGGATGATGTGATGAAGCAAATTATGGCTGATACGAAAGTACCTGTTAAAAGGTAAGAGGTACTTTATGAAACAGTATATAAAAGTGATATGGAATAAATGTAGGGACTGGTTCGTTTTATTCTGCATCTTTGCTGCTACGTTTTCGTACGCGATGTTTCAAGGGGGCTTTGTCAGCTGGTTTTTATTTTATAGCTTCTTACCTTTTGGATTATATGCGGCAGCCGTTTTGCTTTATCCGTTAAAGAAGTGGAATGTTACTCGTGATGTGAAGCTACAGCCTCGATTCGCTGGAGATCATCTTTCGTATGACATTCATATTACACGCTCCTCGGGTTTTCCTGTTTATATGGCAGCAGTGAAAGAGGAGAGTAACCTTTTAGATCAAGAAGAAAGAACAATTTATCCGCTTTTTCAACGAAACGCTGTTATTCCGTATGAAAGATCGTTTGTAGAAAGAGGAGAATATGAATTTTTTACGATTTCGATTGAATTGAGTGATTTATTAGGAATTGTAAAAAAGAAGGCATATTATCCGCTGCAGCAGCGGTTTATCGTGTATCCTCAAATCCATGAGATAGATATCCCGTTTCTTTTAGCGGGAATAGAAGAAGGAAAAAATGAAGTTTCCGCTGGAAATCAATCTACTACGTTAGTGACAGGCATTAGAGAATACCAGCCGGGTGACCGATTAGGATCTATCGATTGGAAGGCGACGGCTCGTAAAGCTACGTTGATTTCTAAAGAGTTTGGTCATTATCATGAACGGAGTATGATTATCATTGCAGATGTTATAAGCTCTCTATACTTTGAAGAACGAATGAGCTTTCTCGCATCCATGCTCATTCATGAAGAAACCAAGCGTAAAAAAATCGATTTTCTTTTAGCTGGAGATGCACTTTTTTCACCAAAAACCTCTGAACAAAGTGAGACTGGTAACCTGTTGTATCACTTAGCGCGTGCACAGCCTGTTAACAACCGAGCGTTCGAAACAGAATTTAAGAGTATTGCCATTCAAAAGCAGCATTCTTTTATGGTCATTGTCAGTCAAGTTACAGGGACTCTCATTGGGCAGGTTCAATCTAAGCTGAGTCTGCATGCTAAGGCATCAATAATTGTCGTTAAAGATGAAGGAGCAGGGCTTAGTGACGAAGAGACGGTTATTGTAAATGGAATACAATCTTCTGCTTTAACGATTGAAGTTGTTAATATTCCTCTTCCTCTATCATCTAAAGGAAGTGAGGGCGGAAATAAGTGAATAAATCAGCTTTGTATGTAAAAAACATCTTATTGTACGCGGGAGCATTCTTTTTATTAGTGGAATGGCTTCTTCCTTTAAATGAAGTGACGGATACCAATCAAATTCAGTACTTTATCTTGTTTGTTGCTTACTGTTTTTTGTGTTTAACGTTTCGCTTGCCGTTTATCGTGATGACGTTAGGGAGTATATTGTTTATTTTGTTTTCGCTTCACAATCTCTATTTCCAAGGAGCCTTCTTTTCTTCAGATTGGCTTCCGAGACTTTTGGAGATTCTTCAGTCAGATGCGCAAAGTATCATGCAGTGGAATATAGCGAATTTATCATTTGAAATGAGGAGCACTTTATTTTTTGTGCTGCTTTGGATTATGGCTTATTTAATTCAATATTGGATCTTTTATCAAAAAAGAATTTTCTTCTTTTTCTTCTTAACCATTTTGTATATTACCGTGTTGGATACCTTTTCTACTTACGATGCGGGAGCTGCTATTATTCGCGTGACGATTATCGGATTTTTATTAGTAGCCATGCTTCGCATAAATCCTGAACGTATAAAAGCTGCGAGCACTGAGCGTTTAGAAAATAGAAAACGATCGTTTCTTTTTCTAGGCAGCTTTTTAGCTATCGTCATTGTGCTGGCTTATCTCGCTCCTAAACCAGGGCCGCAGTGGCCAGATCCCGTACCTTTTATCACAGCGCATACAACAAATCAAGGACAGGGAGAATCTGCAAACGGTCAACGAATTGGCTATGATATGGACGATTCTAAATTGGGGGGATCGTTTGTCAATGATGATACGGTTGTATTTACAGCCAAAGTAGAGGATGAGCACTATTGGCGTATTGAAACGAAGGATGTTTATACAGGCAAGGGGTGGGAGCTGTCTAAAGAGGAAGAAAAAGTGCCCTTTAAAGGAAATGAAAACTTACTCCCTCAATATGACTCAAGTGTAGCAGGACAAGTAAGAAAAGCAGAAGTTACCTATTCGCAGCCTTCTGTTCATCTTATGCATGTTCCTCAACTGCTGTCGCTAACCTTAAAAAATGGCATTCAAACCGATGTTACACCGACAAATGAAAAATTATATCCTTATCAAAATGACAAGCTTGTTACTGTTCAATCGTATGAGATGACGTATAAATATCCTGTATTTGATATTGGACTTCTTCAGCAAGCAGAGGAAAAAAAGGCAGAGAGTTTAGAGAATAATAACGAATTTATAGCAAGGTATACACAACTTCCTGCTAACTTGCCGAAACGAGTAAAGAATTTAGCTCGTGAGGTAACAAAAAATAAGAACAATCGTTATGAAAAAGCGAAAGCCGTTGAAGAATACTTTCGATCAAATCCATATGTATATGATACTGAAAATGTTCCAATTCCTACGAAAAATAAAGATTATGTGGATCAATTTTTATTTGATACAAAAAGAGGGTACTGTGATAACTTCTCTACTTCTATGGTCGTGCTGCTTCGTTCATTAGATATTCCTGCTCGGTGGGTAAAGGGCTATACAGAAGGTGATGCCACCGTCATTTCAGGAAGTAGTAAGTGGACAACCTATGAAATTACACAAAATAATGCTCATTCTTGGGTCGAAGTCTATTTTCCAGGAGCGGGTTGGGTACCTTTTGAACCAACAAAAAGTTTTTCTAATCCTTATGATTTTGTAGATAGCCAACCTAACAACTCTAGTGAAAATAGTCAAAGGGAAGAAGAGAAACAAGAAACGCAAGTGAAGGAGCAGCCTAAGGAAAAAGAGCTTCCGGCACAAGAAGAAAGAGCGAAAGAAAAAACAGCTTCTCTTCAAAATGTTAAGTTGTCTATGAAGTGGAAAGTACTTTTCTGCGGACTGATTGTAGTTATGTTAATAGTAATATATCTCAATCGATTTAAATGGTTTTTATCTTTTTATATCTCTTTTTATAAAAAGAAAGAGAGTGTGGAAACCTTTGAATCAGCGTATGCTTTTTTACTTAAAAGACTCTCTGCAAATGGACTAAAGCGGCAAGAAAGTCAAACGCTGCGCGACTTTGCAGGAGAAGTAGACGAAAAATTAAATACGGTAAATATGCTACAATTAACGGAAAAATACGAGCGGGTTTTGTATCGAAATGCAGATTCCATAAAAGAATGGAAAGAGTCGATTGAATTGTGGGAAAATTTAATCAAAAAAACGAGTTCTTGACCATTGTTTCGCGGATTGATAGAATATTCTCGAACTTACTATAAATGTTTCGTATACCTTCATATATCCTCGATAATATGGTTCGAGAGTCTCTACCGGGTCACCTTAAACGATCTGACTATGAAGGCAGAACAGTCTATTTGACGATAAACGTCGTGCTCAACTAGACTTCTGCCTTTGTTTTTTGAGGGAGAAGTCTAGTTTTTTTTATATTTTAGGGCATAATAACAAGTGATTATTTACACATTCGGAGAGGTGAACAAGATGGAAGGCATGATTGTTGTATTAGATTTTGGTAGTCAATATAACCAACTGATTACGCGTCGCATTCGCGAGTTCGGAGTATATAGTGAATTGCATCCGCACACAATTACAGCAGAAGAGATTAAAGCATTAAATCCAAAGGGAATTATTTTCTCTGGAGGCCCAAACAGTGTGTACGGTGAAAACGCATTTCACTGCGATGAAAACATTTTTGAATTAGGTATTCCTGTTTTAGGTATTTGTTATGGAATGCAATTAATGACTCATCATTTTGGCGGGAAGGTAGAAGGTGCTAGCCATCGTGAATATGGTAAAGCAGCGATTAACGTACAAAATGATTCATTAATGTACCATGAGTTGCCAAAAGAACAAGTTGTTTGGATGAGTCACGGTGATTTAGTTGTAGAAACACCAGCTGGTTTTGAAGTGGACGCAACTAGCCCATCTTGTCCAATTGCCGCAATGAGTAACAAAGGTAAGAATATGTACGGAGTGCAGTTCCATCCAGAAGTTCGCCATTCAGTGCACGGTAACCATATCTTAAAGAACTTCGTGTTTGAAGTATGTCATGCTGAAGCAAACTGGTCAATCGAGAACTTCATTGAAGTTGAAATGGATAAAATCCGTGAAACAGTTGGAGATAGAAAAGTACTTTGCGCACTTAGCGGCGGAGTAGACTCTTCAGTAGTAGCTGTGTTAATTCACAAAGCAATTGGTGATCAGTTAACATGTATGTTCGTAGATCACGGTTTATTACGTAAAGGTGAAGCGGAAAGCGTAATGGAAACATTTAGCGAAGGCTTTAATATGAACGTAATTAAAATCGATGCAAAAGATCGCTTCTTAGAAAAGTTAAACGGCGTATCAGATCCTGAACAAAAGCGTAAAATCATCGGTAATGAATTTATCTATGTATTCGATGACGAAGCTGCTAAATTAAAAGGGTTTGATTTCCTAGCTCAAGGTACGCTATACACAGATATTATCGAGAGTGGGACAGCTACAGCTCAAACGATCAAATCTCACCACAACGTAGGTGGATTACCGGAAGATATGCAGTTCAAACTAATCGAACCGTTAAACACGCTATTCAAAGATGAAGTACGTGCATTAGGTTCTGAATTAGGTATCCCTGATAACATCGTTTGGCGTCAACCTTTCCCAGGACCAGGTCTAGGTATTCGTGTACTTGGTGCAATTACGGAAGAGAAGTTAGAAATTGTACGTGAGTCGGATGCTATTTTACGTGAAGAGATTGCAAAAGCTGACTTGGAGCGCGATATCTGGCAATACTTTACGGTTCTTCCTGACATCCGCAGTGTAGGTGTAATGGGAGATGCTCGTACGTATGATTACACAATCGGTATTCGTGCTGTTACATCAATTGATGGTATGACTTCTGACTGGGCCCGTATTCCTTGGGATGTGCTTGAAGTTATCTCAACGCGTATTGTAAACGAAGTTAAGCATATTAACCGCGTAGTGTATGATATTACAAGTAAGCCACCTGCAACAATTGAATGGGAATAATATGTAAGAAAACCGAACAAACGAACATTCTTTTTTAAGAATGTTCGTTTTTTGTTGACTTTTTTAAAAAGTTAATGGTAGGATAGTAACATAAAACAGCGAGATATAGCTTTAATGTCGTATAATCTTGGGGATAAGGCCCAAAAGTTTCTACCGAGCTACCGTAAATGGCTTGACTACGAGAAAGTAATACATGTATGTGTAAAAATCTTTTGTTTTTTTGGCTCATACATTTCTCTTTTAGTCGATCTTATGCCTTTACGCGCCTAGTGTAGAGGCATTTTTTATGGCTTGCCTAAGTGCATGCGGCTTCTATAAAGGGAGGAAAAAACGTGAAGAAGTATTTTCGTTTTGAAGAGCTGGGTACTAGCTATCGAAAAGAGTTTATAGCTGGCCTTACAACTTTTCTATCTATGGCTTACATTTTATTTGTTAATCCATCTGTGCTATCACTAAGTGATGTAAAGGATCTGCCTGACAGTATGAGAATGGACCAAGGGGCTGTATTTACAGCTACTGCTTTAGCGGCAGCTTTGGGATCAATTGTTATGGGAGTGCTTGGTAGATATCCAATTTCATTAGCTCCAGGTATGGGATTAAACGCATTTTTTGCTTATACAGTTGTTCTGACAATGGGAATTCCATGGCAGACGGCTTTAACGGGTGTTATGATATCAGGTGTTATTTTTATTCTTTTAACATTAACAAGCCTGCGAGAAAAAATTATTAATTCTATTCCTATTGAATTAAAAATGGCTGTTGGAGCAGGTATTGGTTTGTTTATTAGTTTTATTGGTATGAAAGGTGCCGGAATCATCGTCAAAGATGATGCCACATTTGTTGGACTGGGTGATTTAACTAACCCAACAACGTTACTTGCGGTTTTTGGCATTGTCATTACTATTGTATTAATGGTGCTTCGAGTAAATGCAGCTGTATTTATTGGTATGATTGTAACAGCTGTAGCGGGTATGGCTTTTGGTTTAATTGATACACCTAAAGCAGTTGTTTCATCAGTTCCTAGTCTTGACCCGACGTTTGGGGCAGCTTTTCAAAATATCGGTGATATCTTTACTGTAAAGATGCTAGTCGTCATTTTAACTTTCTTATTTGTTGATTTCTTCGATACAGCAGGTACGATGGTTGCTGTAGCGAGTCAAGCTGGGCTTATGAAAGATAATAAGCTTCCGCGAGCGGGCAGAGCGTTATTGGCAGATTCTAGTGCGATTGTAGTTGGTGCTGTTCTTGGTACCTCATCAACAACAGCTTATGTAGAGTCTACGGCTGGAGTAGCAGCGGGCGGACGTTCAGGATTTACTGCAATCGTAACGGCGGCGTTTTTCTTAGTTGCACTGTTCTTTTCTCCATTGTTAGCGGTCGTGACACCAGCTGTTACTGCGCCGGCTTTAATTACGGTAGGAGCTCTGATGGTGTCAAATTTAGGGGAAATTAATTGGAAAGAGTTCGAAGTAGCAGTTCCTGCATTTTTCACGGTAATTATGATGCCATTAACATACAGTATTGCAACAGGTATTGCGGTTGGCTTTATCTTTTATCCTATTACAATGTTATGCAGCAAGCGTGGAAAAGAAGTTCATCCAATTATGTATGCTCTCTGTATCATCTTCATACTCTATTTTGCATTCTTAGCAGAATAGTTTAAATAAAAAAGCTCAGTTTAATGACTGGGCTTTTTTTTTATGGTAAGATAAGAAAACTGCATAGCGGCTAGATTGCTATTGTAATAGAGAGTATTCAATCATTTTACTGAAGGTTTACTTCATTAACTTTTTTATTTATAAAGTTTTTTAGAAAAACGATTGACTCTATATATTATATATGGTAAATTATTAAATGTCGCTGATGAACAGCGCAGTTGAGAGAAACATCTTAAAAAAAGATGTTGACATCAAAATGGTAGAATGTTATACTAATAAAGTTGCTTCAGAGCAACGGTTGAACTTTGAAAACTGAACAAAGCGACAAACGTCAACGTTAATTTTTATTTTTTAAATGAGCAAGTCAAACATTTCTTCGGAGAGTTTGATCCTGGCTCAGGATGAACGCTGGCGGCGTGCCTAATACATGCAAGTCGA
>NZ_JBHZOT010000027.1:0-24979 GCF_042787735.1 Priestia sp. YIM B13490 | reverse complement strand
TAAAAAATAAAAATTAACGTTGACGTTTGTCGCTTTGTTCAGTTTTCAAAGTTCAACCGCCGCTCTTAAGCGACTTTTTAATCTTACCAGTTTATCTCTTTCTTGTCAACAACTTTTTTAAGAAGTTTTTTCAAGTTTTTGATAAATTTAGTATCGCTCATTGGCGACGTATATAAATTTACCACGGATATTTTAAAGCGTCAATAGATTTTTTAAAATAAATCGTGTTTTTTTAGAAAAACCTTTTATCAAGGCTATAAAGTCATATGTCAGGGTATCTACACGTCATAACCGCACCGTATCAGATACCCTTTATCCTCTCTATCATTTCGCCACATAGTGTCTATGGTACAAACTCTTTCCTTTTGTTTCTACTTTTTTTACCATAATGATATCTTTTTCAATTAAAAACTCAAGAAGTATTCCTAAATCAATAGCATAAGGGCGTATTTCGGGATGATGAACCAGTTCATTAAACGTCCATTCCTGCTTTTCGCTTTTCATAATATGAACAAGATGCTTGGCACCTAATTCAGTTTTTTTATTTACTAGAAATTCACTCGCTAAGAAAAGCAGCTCTAAACGCTTGCTAACCTCTTCTTGGCTAATAATTAGCTCTTCGTAAAGACGATGAATTTCAGGTTCTATTTTTTTCACTTGGTTCCACACTGTCACTTCTGGATGAAATCCATTTTCCAACACAGACAGTCGTGCTAAATGATGAAGAGCATGAATGACATGATTGAATGCATCTAAATAATGATTAGACGCATAAAAGTCTTTTCCTTCTTTAAATCGGCGAATCAACTTAGCAAACTCGACACCTATTCTCTTTGTCCGATCTTCTCTAGGAAAATCAATTAAGCGTTTCTTTAAGTTTTCCATATATTCGTTTCGATCAAATAGCACTTTACCATTTAAGATCCAATCAATAATACGGCGGTTCGTCCCATTCATAATCCATTCACTCATTTGCTGTTCAGAAGCCATATAAAGTGCCGCACGCTCATTTTCATATTCGTATTGTTTAATAAAAAGAGAAGTTTCTGTAGTTTTGGTCACAATAAATAAGATAGCATCCAAATTATCCGTCACTGGAGATTCTGATTTCTTTTTTTCAATCAGTAAAATACCTAGTGTGTCTTTATTGCTAGCTCTTTCTTGATATATTGGCCGTAAAACATCTTCCATTTTGAGCTCTCCTAACTGTAATAAACAAATATTTTTCAAAATTTTAAAGGCTATGGACTAAGATTTCTTTTTTTATTATATACGATGTATAACGGATATCCCACTCAGAATTATGGAAATCATTCAGAAAGCTCAAAAACCAACGATAATTTTCCGAAGATTCAATTTTTATCATCATTCATTGTCTCACTCTATGATATATTGGTAACAGGGGGGATACTGATGGGGATAAAGTATTCAAATAAAATTAACAAGATTCGCACGTTTGCACTCAGTCTGATCTTTGTTGGTTTCATTGTTATGTATGGGGGAATTTTCTTTCGGTCTTCAGTCTGGCTAATGACTATTTTTATGCTTTTGGGTTTGCTGTGCATCGTAGCTAGTACCGGCGTTTATTTCTGGATTGGCATGCTTTCTACAAAAGCGGTTCAAGTAACCTGCCCTACATGTCAAAAGCAAACCAAAATGCTAGGGCGCGTAGATATGTGTATGTATTGCAACGAGCCGCTTACGCTTGACCAGTCTCTTGAAGGAAAACAATTCGACGAAAAGTATAATAGAAAAAAACAAAAAGAAAGCTGATAGTATCACTACTATCAGCTTATTAATGCGCTTTTTTAGCCGTACAATCAGGACACGTTCCGTAAATTTCCATTCGGTGGTGACTAATATCAAAGTCAGTAATATGAGCAGCCAGCTTTTCTACTTCGTCTAAACCAGGATAATGAAAATCCACAATTTTTCCGCAGCTTTCGCAAATCACATGGTAATGCTCTGTTGTAACATAATCAAACCGGCTTGATGCATCACCGTATGTTAGTTCCTTTACAATACCTACTTCGCGAAATACTCTTAAATTATTGTAAACGGTCGCTACACTCATATTTGGAAACTTACCTTCCAGCGCTTTATAAATATCATCTGCTGTTGGATGTGTCATTGAATTGATTAAATACTCTAAAATAGCATGACGTTGTGGTGTAATACGAACGCCAGTACCTTTTAACGTTTCAAGGGCTTCTTGTAAATGATTTGACACGTCATGCACCCCTCTTCTGTAAGTATTATTACTTTATAATTCTTATAATTAGTCTACATGTTTTACCCACGTTTTGTCAACTTGATGCCTATTCCTATTTTATGTAACAAGTAGAAATTTTTCATATATTTTATTCAAAAAAAGAAGTGTGGAATTCAATCCACACTTTTAAATATATTAACATCTGAGGAGGTATGCCCTACACTGATATTGTATGTTCAAAGACTAAAACTGCTCTAGTTATCTGCCTGTTTTTATGCCATTTTTTCTTTAATAAATGATAAAGCTTCTTCCACATGCCCTTTCACTCGAACCTTGCGATATTCTTTTACGAGCATTCCTTCTTTATCAATGATAAAAGTGGAGCGTTCAATGCCCATATATTCTTTTCCAAAGTTTTTTTTCAGTGTCCATACTCCATACTCTTCAGCTACGCTGTGATCTTCGTCAGCTAAAAGTAAGAATGGAAGGCCGTGCTTATCAATAAACTTATGGTGTTTGTCGATTGGATCCGGGCTCACTCCTAGAATCACCGCATCTAGCTCTTCAAAATTTTCATGCTGATCTCTGAAATCACAGGCTTCTGTTGTGCAGCCTGGCGTCATATCTTTCGGATAAAAATACAGCACAACGTTTTTGCCTTTCATCGACGCTAGTGATACTTGCTCTCCATTTGTAGACATCAATACAAAATCGGGTGCTTTTTCTCCAACTACAGCTGTCATATTTATCTTCTCCTTTACGCTTTTCATTTTCTTTGAATAGCGTACCCAATATTAGATAAGATGACAAGTTTAAGTACGGGTAACAGTCCGCATCACAAAGATTGCAGGCATAATATAGCCGATAAACGCTTCAAAAGTTGCAAATAATTTCCCAATTCCAACCGGATACATATCTCCGTAGCCTACTGAAAATAACGTCGCTGCGCTGAAATACATACTGTTAAACAGGGTATAGAAATAATGACCTTCATGTTCAAACCCTCCGCTTAATACTGGAATACTCCCCATCTCACATACTGTATAAATAAGGCTAAATCCCAATAAAACTGTAATATATGAATAAAACAAGACAAAGAAATGACCAATTGAGAAAAAATGAAATTCTCCAAGTTCTTTTTCAAAGAGAAACTTCATACTACCAATTACAAAAACAATGATAACGAGGATTAGAAAAATAACCATCATTCTACTCCTTTAATTTATACTCTTACTACCACTATACGCGCGTTCTTGTCCATTCATTACTACTCCGAAGCCACGAAAAAGAGCAGGCATTTAATTGCCTGCTCCTCTGTATTTTTTGACCCCTGTATTCCATAAGAAAATAGAGATTACAAAAAAGACGATTCCCATAACTGGGGTTAAAAATGCATATCCATACCATTCTGATCTTCCTAAGAAATAAGCAGCTGGATATACGCCTACAAATGCAAAAGGAAGAATCCACGTTAAAACATATCGGATGACATTATTATAAATATCTACAGGATACCTTCCGTAGTTTCCAATATTATAAATAGTAGGCATAATAGAGGTTCTGGCATCCGACCAGAAGCCTATGCTTGCTAAGGCGATGAAAATTCCTGCGTATACAAGCGCTCCTCCTAAAATAAATAATAGAAAAATAAAAACATCATACCACTGGAAATGAAGATGTAAAGAAGAAGCAGCGTAAGCCATTACTGCAATCCCTGTGATACCACCAAACAATGATTCTAGTTCCATTCGCTCTAAAATAACTTGAAACAAACTGTGAATCGGCCTTGTTAAAATTCGATCCATTTCTCCTTTAACAATGTACCGCTCGTTGAAATCCCAAATGTTAAAGAAAGACGAAAAAATAGCAAAAGGGACCAAAAAGAAACCATAAATAAAGATAATTTCCTCTCGTGACCATCCGTGCAGCGACTGAGTATGTCCAAATACGACTAAAATAAAAATCAAATTAACTGTTTGAAACAATAAGTCTGAAATGATTTCAACTACCATGTCGGTGCGGTACTGAAGCCTTGTTTTCATATATTGACTAATGTACTGAAAGAAAATCGAAAAATAAAACATTTTCATAGACTACCCTCCTTGAATAACCATTTTTTTCTTCGCTATGTTCCACAAACATGCAATAGGGATAAATAGAAGTCCTGACCAAACTGCTTGTGTAATAAGAGCATTTATTACTTCCTGCCCTTTAAATCCATTTGTGAAAATCATGCTCGGAATATAACTAATGGCTTGAAAAGGGAAATAGCTCATAATATGTTGCGCCCAGAAAGGATAGAAGCTGATGGGCAGAAGAAGTCCTGAAAACAAATCAATAACAACGCGCTTCGCTCGAATGAGTCCATCATTGTTAAAGAGAAAGAAAGTCGTAATACCCGTTAATAAATTAATTTGTGTATTAATAATGAAACTAAAAATTAAAGACAGTCCAAAATAAAGCCATGTTGCTGCAT
The DNA here is from genome assembly GCF_042787735.1 of Priestia sp. YIM B13490. NCBI lineage: Bacteria > Bacillati > Bacillota > Bacilli > Caryophanales > Bacillaceae > Priestia > Priestia sp. YIM B13490. Next base: position 20,291 of record NZ_JBHZOT010000027.1, on the reverse strand, counting down.
TTGCTGAGAACTGTACTGGAAATAAAAACGCGACAATAATCATGCCGGGCACTGAGAAAAACAGCAGCCGAAAAATCCCTTCTCCCAGTCCTTGCATTGTTTTCATACCAAGGTAGCTATAAGGCTTAATTAACTCTACTGCCACTTTGCCATCTTTAATTTCCATTGCCATTTCACGGTCAATGTTATTAAAATAAAAGGCTCTTGCCATCCATGAAACGGCTACATACGTTGTCATTTGGGTAATGGATAACCCTTGAATATTCTCTTTTCCTCCATAAATAGCGGACCATAAAAAGTAGTAAGCACCAATATTAATCGCATAAATCAATATTCCGCTGTAATAATTCGTCCGATACGCCAGCATCATTAAAAAGCGAATGCGTATCATCTCTATATATTTATCCATTCACAACACCTTCTTCATAAATGTTGCGGATAATTTCTTCCGTTGAAATTTCTTCAATGTTAATATCACTGATTTCATGCTTTGCCACCACTTTAGCAATCAGCTGTGACATCAAGTCCCCTTTATTTTGAAGCTGCGCTGTCCACAAATATTTTTGATCACCTTCAATCCAGTTAACAGGCATCCCTTGCGTCAATAGCTTCAACTGCTCGTTATTTGGCGCGGTTCCAAATTCAAACGTAACTTGTTTAAGGTCTCCCCAATTCGAACGCAGCTTTTGCAGCGATCCGTCATAAATAATACTGCCTTCATCCAGCATTACAACGCGTTCACATAAAGCTTCAATATCTGCTAAATCATGTGTCGTAAGCAAAATCGTCGTATTATATTTTTCATTAATTTCTTTTAAAAATTGGCGGATTTTTAATTTAACTAGTACATCTAAACCAATCGTCGGTTCATCTAAAAATAGAAGCGGCGGATTATGAATAAGAGCAGCAGCCAGCTCACAGCGCATTCTTTGACCTAGAGAAAGCTTTCGCACCGGCTTATCTAGCAGCGGTCCAATATCTAACGTTTGAATAACGTGCTCCATATGAGCGTTATAATCTTCATCTGACACTTTGTATACTTTTTTTAACAGGCGAAAAGATTCTTGTACGGCAATATCCCACCATAGCTGAGAGCGTTGACCAAAAACAACACCAATCGTTTGGGCAAACTTTTCTCTTTCCTTATGAGGATTCATTCCATTTACGGTAATGTCGCCTGAAGTAGGAGTTAAGATTCCTGTCAGCATTTTGATTGTGGTCGATTTCCCCGCTCCGTTTTCTCCTATATACCCTACCATTTCCCCTTGTTTTACGGTAAACGATATATCGTTCACAGCTTTCATGACTCTATAATTACGGGTAAATAGATCCCGGAATGCCCCTTTAAGGCCAGAGCGGCTAGAATAGGCTTTAAATTCTTTCCGAAGTTGATTCACCTCAATAGCATTTTTCATTGTATTCCCTCCGTTACGTCGACGTATTAGTGGTTTCTTTTATTGTTTCCGGCGCCCTTGCTAGCAACTCCTCCAAGAGACGAGGAACTATTTTCTAGCAGTTAGCTCACAAATTTCTATCATACACGTTCTCGAATGTTTTTCAAGAAACAAATAAGTTTGATAGAATAGAGAAGTTGAACTTTTCATTAGGAGGCATACTATGCAATTTACAAAATCAGAACAATTACACGCTGAAGCGCTCGAGCATATTGTAGGCGGCGTTAACAGCCCTTCACGTTCATATAAAGCCGTAGGAGGCGGAGCGCCTATTGCAATGGAGAAGGCAAACGGAGCTTATTTCTGGGACGTTGATGGAAATAAATATATTGACTATTTAGCAGCTTACGGTCCTATTATTACGGGACACGCTCATCCTCATATCACGAAAGCTATTACAAAAGCAGCTGAAACGGGTGTTCTTTACGGTACGCCAACTGCTCATGAAGTCACATTTGCTAAAATGCTCAAAGAAGCGATGCCCGCATTGGATAAAGTGCGCTTCGTCAACTCTGGGACAGAAGCCGTTATGACAACGATCCGTGTAGCACGCGCTTATACTGGACGCGATAAAATTATTAAATTTGCAGGTTGCTACCACGGCCATTCTGACCTTGTATTAGTAGCAGCTGGATCTGGTCCTTCTACACTCGGCACTCCTGACTCTGCTGGTGTACCAAAAAGTATCGCTAACGAAGTCATCACAGTTCCTTTTAACGACATTGAGCCTTACAAGGAAGCATTAGAAAAATGGGGCGATCAGATTGCAGCTGTTTTAGTAGAACCAATCGTTGGAAACTTCGGAATTGTTGAGCCGGAACCTGGCTTTTTAGAACAAGTTAATGAATTAACTCACGAAGCTGGAGCACTTGTTATTTACGATGAAGTTATTACAGCGTTTCGCTTTATGTACGGTGGAGCTCAAGATTTACTTGGTGTAAAACCTGATCTCACTGCATTTGGAAAAATCATCGGCGGTGGCCTTCCAATCGGAGCTTACGGCGGTAAAAAAGAAATCATGGAAAAAGTGGCGCCGCTTGGACCCGCTTATCAAGCAGGTACAATGGCAGGAAACCCAGCTTCTATTCTTTCTGGGATTGCTTGCCTAGAAGTACTAAAGCAAGAAGGTGTTTATGAACAGTTGGATAAGCTAGGGGCGATGCTCGAAGAAGGTATTTTAAAACATGCTCGTACATATAACATGCCGATCACTATCAATCGATTGAAAGGCGCTCTTACTCTCTACTTTACAACAGAAACGGTCAAAAACTATGAACAAGCAGAAAATACAGACGGCGAATTATTTGCACGCTTCTTTAAACTAATGCTCCACCAAGGTGTCAACTTAGCTCCTTCGAAATATGAAGCATGGTTCCTTACTACAGCTCATACAGAACAAGATATTACCGACACGTTAGAAGCAGTCGAAAAAGCATTTAAACAATTAAGTGAAGAACGCTAATTCTTATTCTAAAGAGGCTGAGATAAAAGGATTTTAGACGAAGTGAAAAACGAACCATTGATCAAGATGTTTGATTAGTGGTTCGTTTTTTTTGTTAGGGTAAACGCAGGTTTCGTGTGTATAGGTCTTTCTAGCAGTTGATTGAAGGGCAAGTCGAAGAATGCTGCGGAAATCAACTGCTGTGTCACAAGCGGTTCAGCTCATGTATCTCATTTGTTCGTCTTTAGATTGGATTTATTTCGTTATGTCTCGACCTCTTTTTCGTTTTACCTTCGGGTTTTCTTATAGAACATTCCCACCTTTCATAACCATTTCTTACGCGTCATCTCCTTTTTGTCAGCCTGTCGAAAAATCCCGAGAAATACCCTTATTTTTCTGCTTGTTTTCTCTTGATATCCATTCTTAAACCTTGTATAGTATGTTATTGTTTATATTATTTCCAACAGGTTATGTAATAAAGAAGGATTGATTTTTGCAATTTATCATTTGTTTTGGGGAACATTCTTCATAACGAAAAAACTTTTTTACAGAAAGGAACTACGAACGCACATGAAACTTGGTGCCCGCATCTTAAAAACGGGAATTGCCATTACACTTTCATTGTTATTAGGTGAATTTCTAAGTTTACCATCTCCAATATTTGCGGCAATTGCGGCAGTTTTTGCAATTCAACCGTCTATTTACAGATCTTATTTAACAATATTGGAGCAAATACAGGCGAATGTGATTGGAGCTGCTTCTGCAGTTTGTTTTGGACTTATTTTTGGTACCCATCCCATCATTATTGGTTTTACCGCTGTTGTTGTCATTGCAGTCAACTTAAAATTACGTATTAATAATACAATTGGGCTTGCGCTTGTGACAGTAATTGCAATCATGGAAAATCCAGGAGATAATTTCGTTGAATATGCACTTATACGCTTTGGTACAGTGTTACTTGGGGTATTCTCAGCATTTATTGTCAATCTTATTTTTATTCCGCCAAAGTATGAAACAAGATTGTATTATAAAATTGTAAGCACAACGGAAGAAATTATTAAATGGATTCGCATGAATCTTTATCACGCATCTGAGCACACATTGTTAAAAGAAGACATTGAAAAAATGAAAGACAATGTGGCTAAAATGAATCAAGTCTTTGATTTTTACAAAGAAGAACGCACTTATTCAACCAAAAAACGTTTTGTTAAGTCACGCAAGCTCGTTTTATTTCGTCAAATGATTACCGTAACAACACGGGCTCTTACAACCTTGAAACTACTTCACCGAGTGGAAAATGATCTTCAAGTCATGCCGCAGCAATTTCAAGATTTAATCAAATCTGAAGTTGAGTGCCTGTTAATGTATCATGAGCAAGTATTATTAAAATTCATTGGGAAATTACGCGTACAGCCAACCACTACTGTACCAAACGAAGCCTGCGTTGGAAAACGAGCTTTAATCGATAAATTTATGCAGTACAAAATATACGATAATGATGAAGAGAATAAGGTTATTTATCATATCTTCCCTTTAATTTCTGTCATCATTGAGTATAGTGAAGAGTTAGAGCATCTTGATAAGCTGATTGATACGTTCCAAAACTATCACAAGGATGCTAACTCATTTGATATTAATCATCAGCGACAAGAAGATTAAAAACACCACCTATTGTTAGACAATAGGTGGTGTTTTTAAATTGTATCAAGCTGCTGAACGTTAAAGAGCTGATAGTAATGACCTTTTTTCTTAATTAACTCCTCATGAGAACCTCGTTCGACTACCCTTCCATTTTCTAAAAGTACAATTTCATCAACATGAGTAATTGTAGATAAACGATGGGCTACAATGAAAGTCGTACGGTCTTTTGCTAGTTCAGCTAATGCTTCTTGAATATAGTGCTCACTTTCCAAATCTAGAGCTGAAGTGGCTTCATCAAAAATAAGAATAGCTGGATTTTTTAAAAATACGCGCGAAATGGAAATACGCTGCTTCTGTCCCCCTGATAGCTTCATTCCCCGCTCTCCCACTTTTGTATCATATCCTTCGGGCAAATTCATAATAAAATCGTGGGCATTTGCGGCCTTTGCCGCAGCAATTACTTCTTCATCTGTCGCTCCTGGCTTTCCAAGCAGTATATTGTTTTTAACCGTGTCACTAAACAACACCGTATCCTGCAGGACGATTCCAATCTTATCTCGCAGGCTGCGTACTTTATAGGTTTTGATATCAATGTCATCAATGAGAATTTTACCCTCTGTCACATCATAAAAGCGCGGAATTAAGCTGATAAGCGTGGATTTCCCTCCTCCGCTCATTCCAACAAACGCAACGGATTTTCCTTTTTCTACATCTAAATTAATATCATGAATCACAGGTTTTTCTTCTTCTTCATAAGCAAATGAAACGTGCTCAAACTGCACCTTTCCATGAAGCTCAGTACATTCTTTTGCATCTTTCTTGTCTGTAATATCGTATTCTTCATCAATGAACTCAAACACCCGGTCCATAGATGCAACAGACTGCGTGAGCGTAGTCGATGAATTGACCAAGCGGCGAAGCGGATTATACAAGCGGTCAATATAGGCCACAAATGCTACCATCGTTCCTACGCTAAGACTTTCTGTGATGACTTGATATCCAGCAAATGTAATCACGATTAAAGGTGCCAAATCGGTAATGGTATTCACTACTGCAAATGTTTTTGCATTCCAATTCGTATGATTGATTGCTTTTTGTAGAAAATTTGAATTTTGCTTATCAAATTGCTTCTGTTCATGAGGCTCAATAGCAAAGCTGCGAATAACAGAGATCCCTTGAACCCTTTCATGTAAATGCCCCTGCACTTCCGCTAAAGCCTGCGAACGGACTCTTGTTAAATGGCGAAGACGACTGTAAAAATATTTTACAGAGAACGCATAAACCGGCAGCAAAATAATCGACACCAGTGTTAAAGGTACATTCATCGTAAACATAATCACAATGGCTATTACAATCGTCATCATATCAAGCCATACGTTCATTAAACCTGTGATAACAAAGTTTTTTGTTTGCTCTACATCATTAATGACTCGTGAAATCACTTCACCCGCTCGCGTATTTGCATAATAACGTAAGCTAAGCTTTTGAATATGGCTAAACAGCTGATCCCGTATATCATATAGTACTTTGCTCGATACCCACTGAGCATAATACTGCCTGTAATATTCAATGGGAGGTCTTAACACTAAAAATACAACAAACGAAATCCCCATAATCGTCACCATTTTATGAACTTTTTCAGAGGAGGACATGCCATGTCCATTTACGATATCGTCCAAAACATATTTTAAAAGCAGCGGAATCAATAAAGGAATAGCAAATTTAATAATACCAATTAATACAGTGCCGACAATTTGCCATTTGTATGGCTGTACAAACTTCATGTAGCGTCTTATACTTCCCATAAAATCTCCCCTTTCTATCTATGAGGGCAAGCTTTCTTAGTATATGTACACGCGTCGATTTTTTAGTGCTTTTATCTCTTCTAAAAGATGGTGAGCATAACGCCAAAAAGAACATTATATCAAACAGTCAGCTTTAGACGGCCTAACATAATGTTCTCTAAATCATTCATCAAGAATGCCGATATGTTAAAAAACGCTCATACCAAATGTCAATGAAATCTGGAGCAAACGGGCCTTTTCGCTGTCGAATCCAACCTTTTAACTCCTCGACGTGATTATGTAAAATACGGTCAATCACTTCTGGATAATTCATTTCTTTTCGATGCTTCTCATATTCATCTTCATCAAGAAGGGAGTATGTCATATCTGGATAGACTTTGATATCTAAATCATAATCAATATATTTGAGCGCTTCATTGTCATCATAAATGAACGGCGAACTGATATTGCAGTAATAATAGATTCCATCTTCACGGATCATACCAATGACGTTAAACCACTGCTGAGCATGAAAATAACAAATTGCAGGCTCTCTTGTGACCCATGTTCGTCCATCTGATTCTGTAACGACCGTACGATCATTTCCTCCAATCACTAAGTTATTGGTTGCTTTTAATACGGTTGTCCGATCCCATACGCGATGAATATGTCCATTATGCTTGTAGCTGTGTATTTGAATTGTTTCTCCTTCCACCGGAATTCCCATCTCCAATACCTACTTTCATTTTAGCACTTAAAAAAATTCATATAACGTCTCCATTTGTCTTATGTTTATTATAACGGTTTCTCTCTCATTTTAACACAAATGTGCTAACCTTCTTGAGTTCAAAAAAGTCACTCCCCCTACTTTTCCTTTGCTTGGCAGCCTTAAAAAAGAGAGGAAGTGACACATCAATGTTCATTAAGCAAGTGTAGAGCAAGCCCCTTCACTTTTATATGTACGAATAATATCTTCGGTTTGTGCTTCAAACGTCAATTGAATCTCTTTTAATTTTAGTTTCATTTCACTAATTTCATCTTGCACAGAATGAAGTTTTGCTTCTTCATGAAGTTTTATTAGTTCACCTTCGATTTCCTGACAGCGCTCAATCTCAGACTGCAAAAACAGAAGTTGATCCATGGTCTCCAATTGTTGAGTCACTAGCTGATCAAATTTTTTCATACGATAGCTCCTCCCTATTTGCTTTAACCATACACGCGGCACTTCTGTTAACATTCTGTTTAGGTGAGACAGATTCCTTTGACGAGTTGTGTAAAGTTTCAAGAAGTTTTGTCATACTTTGTTGCTTTTTATATAAGAAAAAGCGAACTTAACATCGCCGTATGAAAGACGTTAAGTTCGCTTTTGGTATTAACCTTGGTATTTACCAGAGTTTTGGTTTTTCTTTGCTTCAGCTTGTGCGTTTTGTTGTCTCACTTCTTGAGCACTTGTTTCGCTAGCAAATTCAGTACCGAAGTTGTTTTTAGATGCTTGAGCATTTTGGCTTTTGTTTGCCGCTGCTTGAGCATTTTGTTGTTTCACTTCTTGTACATTTGTTTCGCTACCAAATTCAGTACCGAAGTTGTTTTTAGATGCTTGAGCATTTTGTTGTTTCACGTGTTGTGTGCTTGTACCAGATGCTGTTTTGTTTGTTTGTTTTGCCATTGTAATCACCTCCACGAAAATTAATATGCCCGGGAGGTAAATAGGGTATGCAAACTTTTTTCAATATTTTAAGGCGTGAGCACAAAACACATTTACCTTACATTAAAAGTGAACGCCCTCCGTCAATAATAAGCGTTTGACCGCAAATCATATTTGCTTGATCGGACACTAAGAACATAACTGCATCTACCATGTCTTTTGGCTCCACCATACGACCAGCTGGAGTATGCTTGCGTGCATCATCTAGAAGCTCATCGCGATTTGGGAAATGTTTTAATGCCTCTGTATCCACAGCCCCTCCAGATACAGCATTTACCACAATATTCTTTGGAGCCAGCTCCACTGCTAAATAGCGGGTCAACGCTTCTACAGCAGCTTTTGACACGCCTACTGTTGTATAATTTTCTAAGTAGCGAATAGACCCAAGCGAACTGATGGTAACAATCTTTCCTCCGCCTACTTTTTCCATACGTTTAGCCGCTTCTTGTGCACAGAATAAATATCCTTTGCTGTTAATATCCATTGTCCAGTTCCAGTGAGTTTCTTCCAATTCCATAATAGGACGTAGAACTCCTGACGCTGCATTACTTACAAATACGTCTAAGCGACCGAATACTTCATCAATTTGCTCAAACATTTCTTTAATTTTTTCTACTTTTCCTACGTTTGCTTTAACAACTAATGCTTCTCTGCCTAGTGCTTTGATTTCTTCTGCTACTTCCTGCGCTGCACTTTTGCTTCGTGCATAGTTTAATACAATATCGTATCCTTCTTTAGCCAGACGTAAGGCAATTTCTTTACCAATACCTCTGCTGCTTCCCGTAACTAGTGCTACCTTTTGTGACATGATGTCATCTCCCTTATGTATCGTATTATCTTTACATTGTACTGATTTTATCGCATAAGAAACAAGTAATATAGGGAAAATAGATAAAACTTGATGAAATGAACGAGGTGAATAGAATGTATGTAGGTAGAGACATGACGGCTCTTTCAATGATTTCTAAAAGCGAGTGGAAAGACAGCGAGCTTGCGTTTTTTCATCACTCTTTACAGCAAATGACGCCGTATTTAAATGCTGAAGGACAAAGTATTCATCAGCAAATTATTAAAGAAATTGAAGCACGGGGCGGGCTACAGCGCCACGAAGCAGATTACACACACGGCACGCATGTATCATATGATTAAATAAAAAGAAGCGCGGAGTTTATCCACGCTTCTTTTATTTAACAAGTAAATATTCTTTTAAGATTTTTTGATGGGAAACAGGAAATGCATATTGTTCTAAATCTTTTTCAGAAACCACTTTCAAATTTTTTAATGCACTGATATCACTTGCAAGCTCTGCTTCATATACTGTGATGTTCCAGACGATATGAGAAAACACGTGCTGAATTGTGGTAAACGGCGCATGAATTTTAATATCGGCTCCGTACTCATTTTGAATAAATGCCTGAAGCTGCTGATGATCTGGCGCTATACTAAGATCGACTTCTATATTTGGAAATTCCCATAGGTTAGCTAAAAGTCCTTTGCTTGGACGTTTATGAATCAGATAATTTCCGTCCTCGTCTCTAATCACCGCTGCAGCAAGCTGAAGAGCACGCGGCGCTTTTTTCTTTGATTTGACAGGAAGCTCATTCTGCACTCCTTCTGCAAACGCGCGGCAGTGTTCGCGAACTGGACATAACAAACAGGAAGGAGAAGTTGGCGTACAGACAATGGCACCAAGTTCCATCATGCCTTGATTGAAATAGGAAGGATTATCTTTTGAAATAATTTCATGCACAATATCTTCAAACAGCTTTCTTGTTTTCGGTTTTGCAATATCATCCCAAACGGATAAAATGCGCGATAGCACACGCATGACATTTCCATCTACAGCAGGCTGCGGCACTCCGTATGCAATACTTAAAATGGCTCCTGTTGTATAAGGGCCTACTCCTTTTAGTTTAGAGATTTCTGCTGGCGTATTTGGAACTTCTCCCCCGTATTGTTCGTGAACTTCTCGAACGGCGGTTTGTAAATTACGGGCACGGGAATAATAGCCTAATCCTTCCCACGCTTTTAACACATCATCTTCATTCGCATAAGCTAAATCTTTAATAGTGGGAAATTTGCTAATAAAATTATTAAAATACGGAATGACCGTATCTACTCTCGTTTGTTGAAGCATAATTTCAGATACCCACACTTTATAAGGGTCCTGATCTTGACGCCAAGGTAGAATGCGCTGTTCCTGCTCAAACCAAGAGATTAAGTCATCTTGAAATGCTCGAATATCGAAATTTTGTACAATATCTTTACTTTGTTTCACGTCATAGCCTCCGAGGTATTAACTATACATATACAATGTGTTGCTTTTTGAATCTTAGTAACTTTATGATAACCTTATAACAACTACAAATATGAATAGTAAAATGAATTGTTCAAATAATGAATAAAAACAGCTAATTTGCTGCGTTAGTAATAAAGCGAGATTTTTCGCCCTAAATCCAGCTTCCATGCTGAATTAGGATAATCTAAGATTGTCATTTTACAAAGGAGGAGTTCGCTCTGGATACTGGTACACACATTGCAATGGGAATCGCTTTAGGCGGCCTTGCAACATTAGACCCCACTGTATCTGCGAATACAGCCACAATGGATGCTGTAATGATTGGCGTAATGGCCGGGTCATTAGCACCTGATTTAGACACTGTTTTAAAGTTGCGAAACAATGCACAGTATATCCGCAATCACCGTGGAATTACACATTCTATTCCGGCTGTTATTTTATGGCCTTTGCTTATCGTGCTCATTCTTTCGCTTCTGCTGCCAGGAGCTAACTTGCTGCATCTCTGGATGTGGACCTTTGCAGGCGTCATTATTCACGTTTTTGTTGATATCTTTAACGCTTATGGCACGCAAGCTTTACGGCCTTTCACAAATAAATGGATTGCGCTTGGCGTAATCAACACGTTTGATTACGTGATTTTCTCAGCTCACGTACTTGCGATTTTAATCTGGTTTATTGGAGCAGAACCAGGACCAACATTTATTACGCTGTATGTGTTATTGGCATTTTACTATGGATTGCGCTTTTATATGCGCCACCAAATTGCCAAGAAGCTTCGAAAACAGTTTCCTGATGTTATCAAGCTCAATATCTCTCCTACGCTGCGTTTCACTCACTGGCACTTAGCTGTGACGACCGAAAAGTATTTTCATGTAGGAAGAGCAATTGGAGAAGAAATTTTTATTTATGATACGTTTGATAAAGTTCCAATTCCCGAATCAGCCGTAATTGAAGTAGCGAAAAAAGATGAAAATTTATCTGCTTTTCTTTCATTTTCACCTATTTATAGATGGGAACTGGATGAATATAACGACCACATTGAAGTGCGCTTTATTGATTTACGCTACCGCAGCAAGGACTACTATCCATTTGTAGCCGTAGTTCAGCTTGATTACGATTTAAATATCATTTGTTCGTACACAGGTTGGATTTTCAGTGAGAAAAAATTGCGTAAAAAGCTTGATTATCTCCCGCACTAATCATAACAAGAACAAATATGAAACCCAAAAACGAACCGTCTGCTCAAGACGGTTCGTTTTTATTTAATGTTTTAAATAGTCATCGTTATTTAATAAATGCTGATATTTAGGGTTTTTAACCGCGATTTCATGAAGTTTGTCTCCGTAGCTGTTGATATACATCGTAACAACCTTTTCCGTCGCTTCTTTACCTTTATAATCATATCCGGCTTTTGCGTAAGATGACTCAAAATCTTCCCAGAAAAGCTCGACCCACGTGCGTGCTTGAGCATATGAGAGCGAACTGTTTTTATTTAAGAGCTGATTCGTTAATCTTTCAAATATATCGTTCATAAGAACACCTCGATTACCAAAATTCTTTATGAGTATGTTTGCACTTTTAACTTACACTATAAATGTGGAGTTATTCACTCCCTCATGTACTATATCATAACCGCAACGCTTTCTGTTGTAAAAGGAGAGGTATCGATGCGCAATAAAGCAAAAGATTTTACAAACCAACATCATACTAAGCTTGAAGGCGAACCTCGAGCAAAAGCTGAGTACGCTTCAAAACGTGCAAATGGAACTATTAACACGCATCCTCAAGAACGTATGCATGCTTCTAATGAGCGCGAAGAATAACCGCTTGCTTTACGTTTAAAAATAGAGTGAATATAGAAATCAAACAAGCAGCACACTTCGTGCTGCTTGTTCATCCCTTTATTTTTTCAACATAGAAATAGGCAGTGCCTCTTCGTTTTGCGGTGAGCCAAGCCTAAATCCCCACGCAAAAACTCCGTTCATATAATCAATTTTAAAATATGAACCCGGATCTCCTTGAATTTCATATACTTCCCCTGCTTTAAACGTTTCGGGATCCAATAAATATGACCTAGCCATTGTTACTTTTCTTTCTAATACTGCATACTCATTGACCATGCCAAGCTGTTCAGCTTTTCGTGCTTTTTCTTGAAGAGACCCAATTTCTTGTTGAAGTTCATACGTCGTCATATCGCTGTAACGTTTTTCAGACATGCTGTTTTCCCCCTTGTTTGCTTTCATTTTATTATAACAAAAGGTATAACTAAAGGGAGACTATGAAAAGGGAGTTTTGGGAATGAAAACAGTGCTAATCACGGGCGGTGCGACGGGTCTTGGAAAAGAACTCGCTAAATTTTACGCAAAAGACTACAACGTCATTCTGGCTGGACGCAATCACCATAAATTAAAAGAGGCGCAGCATGCGCTAGGAGACAACGTATATACGATGTCTGTAGATATTACAAAATATGAAGAAGTAGGAAAATCTGTAGAAAAACTGCTGATGAACCATTCAGTAGATATCCTTATCAACAATGCAGGCATTGGACATTTTGGCCCTTTGACCGATTATACAAAACAAGCCATTGATGAAGTCATCGATACAAATGTAAAAGGACCTATTTTTTTAACACAAGCGCTTATGCCTCATCTCTTGACGAGACCTGAACCTAAAGTTATGAATATCATTTCAACTGCAGGACTTCGCGGGAAAGCTAATGAAAGCGTCTATGTAGCAAGTAAGTTTGGCGTAAGGGGATTTACAGAAAGTTTAAAAGTGGAGTATCAAGATACCAACCTTCATGTGATTGCAGCTTACATGGGAGGCATGAATACTCCTTTTTGGGATCATAACAATCACATTAAAGATAAAAGCCGATTGCGCTCGGCTTCCGAAATTGCTGAGATTATTTATAAACAGCAGAATGACTTGGAAGATATTTTGTTTTAAAAAGATTGAAACATAACTGCATCAATCTAATCTAAAGATAAACACATTGTATAAATGATCTTATAGGAATTGCTTATGACACGGCGGTTGATTTCCGTGCAGGACTTCGCTTTCCGCAGGAGTCTTCGTCTTGCCCTCCAATCATCAACCGCTAGAAGCAGCTAAATACATGAAGTTTACGTTTACCATCACAATAAAAAATCCGAACGAGTTGGATTCTCCATCAAGAATCTCGATTCATCGTTCGGATTTCTCTTCAACTAACATACTTTTGTCCCGCCTTTATTCCTCTTCAATGGAATCTAGAAATGATTGAATTTGGTCAATAGAGAATCCTTTTCTATAAAGAGCCTGCTTCATCTTTTGCTGATATTCCCAGCCTTCATACTTTGAAAAACGACGATGAGCTTTCATTCCTTGGTATTGCAGAGCTTCCCATGCCTCATCGCTTTCTTTTTCTGTATTGGTGCGCTGAAATGCTTCTTGAATAATAGAAAATGAATAGCCCTTCACTGCCAATGCTTGTTCCATTTTTTGTTTCATCATTACTTGAGATAATTTTTTATATTTCCCTTTTAACTTTTCAATTAATTTCACAGCAGTTTGAATTTGCTGTTCTTCGGGGTATTCACATAAACTAAGGGTAATAATGGAATCAGAAATTCCCTTTTCTTTTAATTCTCTTTGAATCACATTTGGTCCTTTTGATGTCGTGTTCATTTGAGTTAACACGAATGCTTTTGCAAACTCTTCATCATTTAAATAACGGTGGCTGACTAATTTCTGAATAACTTGTTGAATAATAGTAGAGTTAATTTCTTTTTTCTTTAAATAATCATGTACCTCTTTTTCAGAGCGCATTCGATAAGATAAGTAAGTGATTGCTAAATTATAAGCTTTTTTCTCATCATCTGCGTACTGAATTTCCGTTAATTCAAATTCATCAAGCTCACGACCTTTTTTCAAGTCATATTTGATGAGGACATTTTCGTCAACACCAAAGCCAAACTCTTCACCTTTACCATAATCTAAATACACATTATAACGTTCACCGCTATTCTTTTGCGTTGTGATCTTTGTGACAACAGGCATACACCTTCACCTCATATTTCTTATTAAATTAATGGCTGAAGAACCGCCAAACGTATCATACACATTTTTATTTATCTCAACAAAGGAGGAAGTTCGTATGAAAATTGTTATTGCTGGAGGAACTGGATTCGTAGGTAAAGCTTTAACAAAACATTTTTTAACACAAAAACATTATGTATATATTTTAACACGCAATGCAGATAAAGCTGCAAGAGATCCGAAACTTAAATATGTAGAGTGGATGCAAGAAAACAGCCAACCTGAAGAGCATGTAGAAGGAGCAGACGTTTTTATCAATTTAGCTGGCGTTTCACTTAACAGCGGCCGCTGGACGGACGAGCGCAAAAAAGCCATTGTGGAAAGTCGCCTTTCTTCTACTCAAGAAATCCTTCGTATTATGGCTGCTTTACCCGAAAAACCGTCCCTGTATGTAAATGCAAGTGCGGTTGGTTATTACGGGACATCGACTACAGAAACGTTCACAGAAGCTTCTCCATCCATCGGCACAGACTTTTTAGCTGAAACGGTAAAAAAGTGGGAAAATGAAGCGCTAAAAGCGATGGAACTCAATATTCGTACTGTTTTAACAAGGTTCGGCGTTATATTAGGCAAAGATGGCGGGGCACTCCCTTCTACCGCCCTTCCTTATAAATTATTTGCAGGAGGGACAGTTGGTTCGGGAGAGCAGTGGATGTCTTGGGTGCATCTTCAAGACGTCGTCAACATTATTGATTATTGTATTCATACCGAACAAATAGAAGGACCTGTTAATGTAACTGCCCCAAACCCCGTTCAAATGAAAGAGTTTGGAAAGACGATTGGAAAAGTGTTAAATCGTCCTCACTGGATGCCCGTACCTAGCTTTGGCCTTCAGCTGCTGATGGGAGAAATGAGTATGATTATTTTGAAAGGACAGCGTGTTTTACCTGAAAAATTGATTCAACAGAATTACATTTTTACATATACTGTATTAGAAGATGCATTGCGAGATTTACTCTAGTTATTTTCTGATATTTACCTAAAACAGGTGACTAAGCTGCCGATAGATAGGAGCATCCTTTATGAAAACCATTCTCTTGAAAAATGCAACGCTCTATCCTATTACGTCAAAACCTATTTATAATAATGATGTGCTCATTCAAGATGGAAAAATTGTTTTGATTGGGTCAAACTTGCAGCCTCCTCTTCAAGTAGAAGTCATTGACTGCAAACAGCGCTATTTATTCCCTGGATTTATTGATGTTCATACACATCTAGGACTATATGATGAAGGAACCGGCTGGGCCGGAAATGATGCTAACGAAACAATCGAGCCTATGACTCCCCATATCCGAGCTTTTGACAGCGTACATCCTTTAGATCCTGGGTTTAAAGATGCCATTGAAGCGGGTATTACGTCTGTACACATTATGCCTGGAAGTGCAAATGTGATCGGAGGCACAACATCCGTTATTAAAACAGCCGGAACAAGTATTTCTCAAATGTTGATTCAAGAGACAGCTGGACTTAAGATTGCGCTAGGAGAAAATCCAAAACGAATCCACAGCCATGGCAATAAAGAATCCATTACACGAATGGGTATTATGGGGATGCTGAGAGAAGCCTTTTATCATGCAAAAAGCAGTGACAATAAAGATGATTTGCGAATTAAACCACTCATTCAAGCGCTGAATAGAGAGATTCCCGTTCGAATTCATGCTCACCGAGCCGATGATATTCTATCAGCTCTGCGCTTAGCAGATGAATTTAATTTAGACGTTCGTATTGAACACTGTACAGAAGGTCACTTAATTGCTAAAGAGCTAGGTGGAAGAAACTTAAAAGTAAGCGTGGGACCAACTTTAACACGGCGCTCAAAGGTTGAACTGAAGAATAAAACGTGGAAAACCTATCAAGCTCTCTGCAATGAAGGAGTAGAAGTTTCCATTACAACAGACCACCCTTATACGCCCATTCAGTACTTAAATATTTGTGCATCCATTGCCGTACGTGAAGGGCTCGAAGAACAAAAAGCATTAGAAGGCATCACGATTGCTGCTGCTCGAAATCTTCGTATTGATCAGCGAATCGGCAGTATCGAAGCAGGAAAAGACGCTGATTTGGTGCTATGGAGCCATCATCCTTTTCACTACTTAGCAAAGCCTATTTTCACCATGATAAATGGTAAAATATTATTTAAAAAAAATTAACATTTTACCTATTTTCTTTTTTAATTTTTTTTAGTATGATACGTTTAGAAGCATGTGAATTTCACAAAAGCATAAACATCACACGTTGACTTTTTATGTTTGTTGACTTGTAATGGGAAGGCAAATGGTGCGCCACCAGGTAACTGGTTCTAGTGGGTTCGATTCCCACCCCGAAATTTTTTTAATTATTAAAAAATTTCGAGGGTGGGGACTTGATTGGAGTCTGTATATACCCTCGATCAGGAGGGAAAAGTTATGTTAAAAAAACGTGACCTAAATGACTGTCAATCTCTATACGAACTCATGGTACATCCTGATGTCTTCCCTTTTGTTCGTCATAAAGCCCATTCCTATGAAGAATTTTTATTTGTGACTAAACAAACGATGGAAGCAGAAGATCATGGAGAAATTATTTCTCGCACGATTTTAGACGAATGGGGTAACCCTATCGGCACCATTAATTTATTTGATGTACAGGACCAAGCTGGCTTTTTAGGCACTTGGCTTGGCAAACCGTTTCATGGAAAAGGATATAATCAAATTGCAAAAGAAGCGTTCTTTAATGAACTGTTCTTTGAGTTAAATATAGAACGAATTTTTATGCGAATTCGCAAAATTAATATTAGGTCTATTAAGGCTGCAGAAAAACTGCCTTATGCAGTACTTGCGAATGAAACACACAAAGCTTTATACGATGAAATTAATCAACATGAAGACGTATATGATTTATACGAAATTCCAAAAGACTTGTATACATTATACTACTTGCGTCACGAACAAGACGTTCAAGAAGATCACCAGCTTAAAGAAGCGTAAGAGTCTCTCTGTGTAACGGAGAGCTTTTTTTTATGATTAAAAACGAGAGATTCTGGAAAAAATAAGTAGCATGATCGAAAAACGTTAATTGGAGGTTTTTTTATGTCTGAAAAAAAACGAAAAGAAAACGCAAAAAATACGTTAAGTAGCGCTCAAGAAATCTATTACGGCCGCGAGTTTAAAAAAGCAGACCGTGCAGGCGGCTACACGAAAAAATAAGTGAGGCAAAACATCTCTATCCAACGCTTGATCATCTCAACGTCCTTTCTGTACAGTTTGTATCGGAAGGACGTTTTTATATTATGTAGACATAATAATACGAAGATTTTATAGATGTTATTGAAGTTTTTTTACAACTCTACTATATCCACAAAGTTTACCCACAATTATGTGGATAATGTGTATAACTTTACTGAATATGCATATTACCGCTTTCATAACTTGAAATAACAGTGGGTAATTTTTATGTAAATTTTCTGAAAAAATGTGAATAGTGTGGATAAAGTTGTGAATATCCGATATAATTCAGCAGTTAACTTCTTGTTAACCTGTGGATATCTTCTTTAGTACTTTCATTGATTTTAGTACCATCAAGGCTTTCGATATATTATAAGTATAATAATAAAAAGTAGGGGAAACTTCCCCTACTTTTTTATGATTGGAAACAATATATCCACACTTGTTCCTTTATCTAACTGACTAGAAAACGTCATCTGAGCGTGATGAGCTTTAATAATCCGATAGCTGACCATCAGTCCTAAACCTGTACCTTTTTCTTTTGTACTATAAAAAGGCTCACCTATCTTCGCTAACCGTTCAGGAGGAATACCTTGTCCTTCATCAGCAAGCTGCAGCCAAAGGTGGTTTTCTTTTACTTTAATCGTAATATGAATAGCTCCTCCTTCAGGCATTGCTTCGATAGAATTTTTAATAATATTAATGAATACTTGTTTTAACTGATTTTTATCTCCATACACCTTTGGTAACTGGTCGTCTCTTTCAAATATGAAAGCTACTTCCTTTTCTACTGCTTCAGGTTCAAGAAGTGAGCACACTTCTTGAACAAGCGCTTGCATATTCAAAGATTCAACCTTCATTACCTGAGGTTTTCCTAACATCAAAAATTCTTCTACGATTCCATTCATTCGTTCTAATTCAGTTTCCATGATATCTATATACAAAGCATCTTTAGGATGTTGTTCTTTTAATAAGTGAACAAAACCTTTTAAAGAAGTTAAAGGATTTTTGATTTCATGAGCCACTCCAGCTGCAAGTTCTCCTACCACGGCTAGCTTCTCAGAAGTTCTAAGCTTCTCTTCTGCCTTTTTACGCTCCGTAATATCCGTCGATACACACAGCATTTGAATCACTTCCTGTTTTTCATTCATGATAGGAAGTTTTGCTGTTTCGACCCAGCGCCGGTTTCCTTTCGAATCTTTAAACTGTTCTTCTAATACCATTCCTTTTTGGGTACAGTTTGAAAACGCCCCTTTATATAAAAGATCTGATTGAAGGTTGAACTGATATTTATCAATTGATTGTCCAATTAAGTCATCAGATTTTTCACCTAAGAGCATTGCAAAAGATTCATTAACGAGAATGAATTCCCTTTTTTGATTGATAGCATAAATATAGCTTGGATTAATGTCAATAACTTGTCTTAAAAACGTTTTTTGTTCCTGCAGCTGATTTTCTTTTTGCTGTAAATTCGCTTTAGAATGGCGTATATAGCTAATCATTTCATTAAACTGTTTAGATAAAATACCGATTTCGCCCCGCTCAATTTCTCGTTCCGGAATTTTTTGATTAAAATTCCCGCGCGCTACTTGTCCCGCCAATTCATATAGTTTATGAATTGGATTCACAATTTGCCTTGCATATAACGCAGTAAAAAAAGAAAGCAGTAAAATCGTAACGCCTGAAACGATCCAAAGCGTTTTTTCAAACATTTCATAAGGCCTGTAAATTTCTTCAACGGGTAATTCAGCGACAATTCCCCAATCTAAAACAGGAATATATTCGAAAGACGCAAAGAAATACTTACCTTCGGTGTTCACCACGCGCTGATATCCTGATTTATGATTCATCGTTTTCTGAACGATTTCGTTTTTCTTAGCATTTTCACCGATTCTCTGTTTCTCTGGGTGGGAAATAATTCTACCATTGCGGTCTACAATAAATGTATAGCCGTTCTCTCCTATCTCGAACGTTTGAAAGATGGATTGAAAACTTTTATTTTCTTCAATTCGCAGCGCTAAATTTACGACCTTTTTTACATTTTGCTGCCCATCCAAAATAGGAATCGCCATCACCACAATGTAGTGCTTTGTATCTGCTGAAACAACATCGCTTAAATATATTTTTTTGGTTCGCAGCGCTTCTTGAAAATATTTTCTTTTACTTAAGTTCACATGTTTCATATTCTTTAAATCATTCGGGTAATAATGCTCAACATACCCTTTTACATTAAAAATGGTTCCGCTATCGATATACGGTGAAATATTAACTATTTTTTGCAATTCTTTGTCTATTTCTTGTTCATCATCCGATAAAAAAATAGGATCTTGCTGTACCTCGTCGCCTAGGCTCCAAATATCTTTAATGACGACGTTAATTTGCTCTTTCATTCTCTTGACGGTTTTATCAGTTACCTGCCGATATTGATCTTGAGAAATATTAGGCAGCATCACTCTTGAAACAATAAACATTAGCGTCAGTACGGTACAAATAAGAAGCACATTAATCGTGAAGATTTTCCAAAACGTATGAGATTTAAACCATTTCATGTTTGTTCACCTTAATCTAATGAAGTCTACCTCCATTGTACTGCAAAATGAAAATTTTTCCATATAAATGACGGAATTCCATCTTTAGACACAGAAGAAAAGCAATTTGTTCTACATTCCTATCAGAAAACT
>NZ_JBHZOT010000026.1:0-28209 GCF_042787735.1 Priestia sp. YIM B13490 | reverse complement strand
ATAATGAGTACAAGCAACTTTTTTTATGCTTATCATAGGATTTCTTCCTCCTCTTTCTTATTGTGTATTGGTTCATTTTTAGTATATAAGACGGATATGGATAATTTAACCTTTTTTAGTTAACTTGTCTTAAATATTTAGAAAATCAAATTGTAAAGGAATTATTGAGTGAAAGAGTTAAAGATAGTTTCTACTTGTGTATCTTAAGATACACCCCTTTATCCAAACAAACATCAAAATAAAAGTAATAAACGTTAGATAATTTTAAAATAATTTATTAAATGAATCTTTAATACCTTTTAACTTCAGAATATAGATAATATTTATTGTTATATTATTCATTAGAGTAAAGGATAAAACTATTATTTTTATAAGTGAGTTTATATATTTACTTCTTAATATATAATACGTTATTTTTTGATTTAATTTATATTGTCAAAGACATATTGACATTAAATAATTATAGAATTTATTTTTGTTTATTGTGAAGACAACAAATCCTTAAAAATTGAATACAAAATTTATTAGTATATGATATGAAGTGAAAATTAATATTTAACTAGTGTTTTTTTGCTTTTAAATTTGTTATAAACGTTATCATTAGATTTTAGAGGCTCTTTGCTTTTTGCATACATATAAATAGAGAACGAATTACCTTAACACCAGAAAGAGGCATAAATAAGAAAACATGAACGTTAAAGGGAGAGGTTTTATGACAGATATTTCTCTAATGAATGTAGGAAAGAAGTATGGGAGAGAAAAGAAGATTTTCATAAAAACGTTTCGTTAAGGCTGAAAAGCACGTATCATGACGCTTTAGAAGGTAGAAGGAAGACGAATTCTAATATTGTCATCAAAAGGAGCAATACCACATCTTTAACATGGTATTGCTCCTTTTGATTATTAAAAAAACTACTCCCTAAATGAGGATACTTTCGATCTCTTTCTTAGTTGGAAAGGAATGTTGTCCACCTTCTTTTGTGACAGTTATTGCACCGATATGAGTAGCAAATTTCATACATTGATCAATAGATAAACCTTCAGACATTGCATAGATAAGTGCTCCAATAAAAGAATCTCCTGCACCTGTAGCATCTACAGCTTGGACATTTTCAGCAGGGAAGAAATTACTGTATGATTCAGTTACTACTACAGATCCGTCTTTTCCTAATGTAATGACAACCATCCCACCAGTTAGAGGGAGCATTTCTTTCCCTATATTAATTGCGTCAGAGGCAGAGTTTATAGATTTTCCTGACATAAAGGAGGCTTCCGTTTCATTCACCACTAAAACATCGACGCATTTTAATATATTTTCTTTTACTTTCCGAGCCGGGGCATTATTTAACACTATTTTTAAGTTAGCGCTTTCGTATTTAGTAATAATATACTCTATAACTTCTTCAGGAATTTCCTGTTGTAAGACTATAAAAGAAGAGGAATCTAATAAATGAGCTATTTCATCAATATCATTTATTGTAATTAAATCGTTTGCCCCTTTAACAATCGTACTATAATAATCGCCGTCGGGCATTACATGAACAAGACCCATACCAGTTGAACCGAGTTTTTTTATATAAGAAGTATTGACTCCAAAAGCAGTTAATGATCCTATTAAAGCCTCACCAAAACGGTCGTCTCCAACTTTTCCGACCATAACTGTCGGCAACCCTAACTTAGCACATTGAGCTGCTTGATTAGCGCCTTTTCCTCCAGGACCTTGTACCAATTCATCAGCAATAAATGTTTCCCCTTTATTTGGCATACGTTGTTGCTTTACTATGATATCGAAATTTAAGCTACCAATAACTACGACATTTTTTGCTTCCACTTCTAGATCTCCTCCGACTTTTAAGTTCGGTGAGATATCACCGACTCTTTTGTTTTTAATAGATTTTCGTAAGATAAATTTTGCTGATTTAAACTTAGAACGGTAAATAAAACATCTAGTATATTTAGTTGGGCGATTCTTGCAGCAGCATTTTCACCTGTAATAGGAGAATTCCGAGCAGAAGAATGCAATACAATATCTGAAAACTCCGTAACTGGACTCTTAACATGATTTGTAATACAGATAGTGGTTGCTTCTTTTTCTTGAGCCAATTTAAAGATATCTATCACATCTTTTGAAGTACCTGAATGAGATATCCCTAATACTACGTCTCCTTTTTTTACTAACGATCCACCCATTAATTGCATATGAGAATCTCTATATGAAACGGTAAAAATACCGATCTTTAGTAGTTTGTGCTGAAAGTCTTCACAGAGTACACCAGATCCGCCATTACCTACTAACACTAATTTGCCGTTAGATTGAATACTTTTTAATGCACTTATTGCTTTACTTAATGCCTGACGATTAATGACAGCTAATGTATCTTGTAGCGCTACAATTGAATTGAAAAATACTTTTTCTAAAATCGTTTCATTGTCATCTTCATGATCAAAATCCTCTTGCATTTCATCGCTAACTGCAGTTTCTCCATTTTCTAAGTAATCAGCTATAGCATGTTTTAATTCGTAAAACCCTTCACACTTAAGTTTTTTGCACACTTTAGTAATACTTGATTCACTTACATTAAGGTGAGAAGCAAGACTACTAATCGTCATCTTTGCTAGTTCCTGATATTGATTACTAATAAAATTCACTATTAATTTTTCTTTTTTTCCAAGCGAGGGAGCAAGGCTACGCGCATATAAAATGATTTCTTTTCCCTCTATATTGTTTGATTTCATTGTTATGACCTTCCTTCTGAATTAGGATTATTATATCACGTATAAAGAAAGCGTTTCAATGCAAAAATTTTATTATTGATTTTACAAAAGTAAAATTTTTATTGTTAAAATGGTCAAAAATAAATATTTTCAGTTAAGTTTTTTATTTTTGTTTACTTATTAGTAAAAAAGATTCTATAATCTGTTTAAGTTAAACCTTCCATCTGAAAACAAATTTATAGAGGAGTGAAGTAAATGAAATTTTCAACAAGATTAAATTCATTTAAAACTAAAAAGGAAATTTTCTTTAAGGACTACGATAATAAATCCTTAACTGTTCTTGACTATATTTCCAGAATGGCAACTGTAAAAGGATTAACTCATGTTGAGCTAAATTATCCTGAACATTTTGTAGGAACAACAGTTCAAGAAATCCAAGATGCTTTACAGAAAACACACCTAAAAGTAAGTGGTATTGCACTACGTTTTAAAGATCATTATGACTTTGGTGAATTTGCTAACCCAAATGAAACTATTCGCCAAAAAGCCATTAATGAAACAATGGAAGCAGTACAACTATGTAATGATTTGGGAGGGGACGTTACTACGATCTGGCTGGCAAATGACGGTTTTGACTATCCATTCCAATTGGATTATGAAAAGGCAGTCGATAAGGTAGTTGATGCTTTAAAACAAATTACACAACGTTACCCTGACAGTAAAATTAGTTTTGAATATAAACCATATCAGCCAAGAGCCTTTTCTTTAGTAGGGGATATTGCAACTACATTATTAGTAATTGAAGAAGTAGCTTCTCCTAACCTGGGGGTTACCCTTGATTTTTGTCATATGCTAATGAGAAAAGAGAACCCAGCTTATTCGTTAGCTCTTGCCGCAAGAAAGAATAGACTAATGGGCTTCCATTTAAATGATGGCTATAACGACAATGACGACGGTTTAATGCTGGGGACTGTCCATTTACTTCAAACTCTAGAATTCATTTATTATGCGAAGAAATATAATTATGATGGACTTATTTACTTCGATACATTCCCAATTCGTGAGGATCCTGTAAAAGAATGTGAGCAAAACATTAAAATGTACAAAATATTGGATGCTTTTCTAGAGCATTACGGATTAGATAAAGTAGAAGAAATTATCCAGAAAGAAGATGCTTTACAAGCTCAGCAGCTTTTAATGTGCTTAATAAAAGACCAAGTAGATAATTTAGCTACTAGTATTGTCTAAAGGAGATAATCACTATGTTCAATAAGATTGGGTTACCAAAAAACTTATTGTGGGGATATATAGGTCTTACTATATTTATGATAGGTGATGGTGTCGAGCAAGCATGGATTTCACCTTACTTAGTTTCAAGAGGGATGAGCATCGAAGATGCTTCCCTTTTGCTTACTATTTATGGAGTCACAGTTGCTATTTCTGCATGGCTTTCTGGGATTTTTGTACAAACACTAGGGCCTAGGAAAGCTATGGCCTTTGGATTAATTGCCTTTTTAATAGGAAGTCTTGGTTTTATTGGATTAGGTATTTATAAACTTAACTTGTCTATTATGCTGCCGTTTTATGCTATTAGAGGATTTGGTTATCCGTTATTTGCTTATTCTTTTTTAATATGGATTAACTATAGCTCTCCTTTAAAAACAAGAGGAGCTGCAGTAGGATGGTTTTGGTTTATGTTTTCTCTGGGTCTAAGCGTCCTTGGACCGTTTTACTCATCTGTCGCAATTCCTGTTATGGGACATATTAATGTTTTATGGTCCGGATTAATTTTTGTAATAATTGGCTCGTTACTAGCAATCTTTGCAAATAAAGATAAAGTACCAAACTCCGAAATTCATAAATTACAGTTATCGGAATTTTTGAAAGGGCTTACTATTCTAAAAAGAAAACAGATTTCACTAGGTCTAATTGTTAAAACAATTAATGGATTAGCTCAATATGGTCTTGCTGTATTCATGCCTATTTATCTTGCTCAATTTGGTTATTCTACAACGGAATGGCTACATATGTGGTCAATAGTATTTACAGTAGCTATTTTTGCTAATCTGTTTTTTGGATTTGTTGGAGATAAATTTGGGTGGAGAAATACGATACAATGGGTTGGTGGGGTAGCATATGCAATCGTCCTTGTACTTGTCTATTTCACTCCACATATAGTGGGACACAATTATTTAGTAATGACGATAGTATTAAGTTTATGTGGTGTCACCATGGCAGGATATGTTCCATTGTCAGCTCTTTTTCCTCTCCTAGCACCAGACAATAAAGGAGCTGCAATGTCTATATTAAATTTAGGAGCTGGATTAAGTACGTTCTTAGCTCCTGCGATTGCAGGATTGTTTTTCAAGTCACTTGGAGCAGGCGGTGTTTTATTTATCTATGCTGGATGTTATATACTAAGTGCTATTCTAACACCATTCTTAAAGACACCAGATGAACTATCGAGTAAAAATAATGATATGATTCAACCTGAAAAAACAGCTATTAAATGACATAAATTCTTTATAGTAATAACGAACACCTTTCTAGCTATTGTTTACTACTTAGAAAGGTGTTTTTGGTATATTTAAATAGATGTTTTTCTCCAGAAGGAGTAATGTTTTTTTATCTGATAAACAAATCATGTCTTCAAGACTGTTTCCTACTTTATACTATTTATCCAAGACCTTATGAGAATCGGCTTAGATATTGACGAAGTAAATCAACAAAGTATACCTTTGTGAACGGAAATAAAACTTGATTAGCGAACGTTTTTCAAACACGGTTCAGGTGTAAGAACAATATACAGTCACCTTTGATCTAGCACATAACTTTTATAGCTATTCTATATACTTTGTAGAAAAAGACTCTATTTTTCTACGAGCTGTTCATATATTAATTTACTTACAACTAAAATAAGTTAATCATCATGCATAACCTATCTCATGTTATTGATAGGAGGTGTCTTATTGTAAGTTTATTATTTAACTAACCCTTTACATCTCGAAAAAAACTATTGCTTATACCAATTATGAATATGGTAAAATTATAGTAAAAATACTCCCTTTATCTAGCTCACTTTGCACACTAATTTGGCCATTGCAAATTTCCACTATACGTTTTACAAGTGAAAGTCCAATGCCATATCCTAATTTAGAACGGGAAGTATCGCTCTGATAAAATTTTTCGAAAATATTAGCCTTAACTTGATCATCCATACCAATGCCCTCATCATTAATAATAAATTTAATCCCATGTTTTCCTTTCATAAGGGTAATATTTATTACCCCACCATGATAAGAAAATTTAATAGCATTATCTAAAAGGTTGATCCAAATCTGCTGGGTCAAATCTTCGTTTCCATTATAAATTACTTCTTCTAATTCTAAATTTATTGTAATTTCTTTTTTAAACCACTTAGGTTCCATCAAAACGATTGTTTTTCTAATTTGTTCATCTAACCTGAACGGCGCTATGTCGGTAACAATTTCAAGACTCTCGTATTTTGATAAAGTTAGCACATTAGTAGAAAGTTCAGCTAAACGCTCAGATTCTTTTATGATAATTTCAAGATATTCTCTCTTTTCTTCCTCATCAAGATTGTTTTCTTTAAGAAGCTTAGCAAATCCCCGGATAGAAACGATAGGCGTTTTAAACTCGTGAGAAAAATTGTTAATAAAATCACTTCTCAATGTTTCAATGCTTGAAAGTTCTTGTGTCATTTTATTAAAGCTATGAGAAAGTTCTTCTAATTCTCCAATTCCTTTTAAGTTTACTTGAACATCAAAGTCACCATCAGCTACCTTGTGTATAGCATCAATAACTTTACGGATTGGGTTCAGTGCCTTTTTACTGAAAAAGGCTGTAAGTGCTGTTCCTAGCAAAACGCAGATTCCTAAAAATAAAAGAAATGATGCTAATGGATGTTCATTGTTTCCCTTAGAATCCTGGGGAGGGGAAGCTGGAAGAGAAGTAACTCCCAATTGCTGTAGCAACAGCATACTACCTAAAATCAACAAAAATGTCGCGACCATCACGAAGAAAACAAATATTACCAAAGTTATAGTTAGACTAAATCTCTTCTTGAAAAACTCTTTCATATTTTTTTAACCACCTTATATCCAAGCCCCCGTATTGTAATAATTTCAAATTCTGGCCAATCTCGAAACCTGTCCCTCAACCGATTAATATGAACATTGAGAGTATGATCGTCGGTTTCATTTTCCATTCCCCAAATCTCATCCATTAGCTGTAGACGAGTAAAAATCATATTTGGATAAGATAACAACTTGAATAATAGGTAAAATTCTTTTTGAGGAAGTGTAATAACCGTCTGTTCGCGGGATACAGTTAGCGAATTATAATCGATTATAACTTTACCAAGTGTTATTCTGTGTTCACTGGCAATCTTTGCTCTGCGGAGAAGAGCCTTTATACGAAGTACCATTTCCTGCTCATCTACAGGCTTTGTCATATAATCATCTGTCCCTACAAGAAAACCTCGTCTTTTGTCCTCTGCCTCCTGTTTAGCTGTGACCATTAAAATAGGAATGTCTTTCCATATAAGGCGGAGTTGTCGTGTTAATTCATAACCGTCCATATTTGGCATCATCAAATCAAGTACCACTAAATCAATGTAATGTTTATTCATTAACTCAAGTGCCACGATGCCATCCTCTGCATCGAATGTTTCAAAACCATTCTGTTTTAGGACGGCACCCATTAACTTTCTGATATTTGTATCATCTTCTACAATCAATATGTTAATCATGCAAACTGCCTCCACTTATCGTCATTAATAGTAAGTAAACTATACCTTCAAAATATCAACTGAAAATCAACTGTATATTGGCCTTTAGTTGATTTTCAGTTTACTTTGCATTGATATACTGTCAAGGTGAAAAAAATTGGAGGTATATTTATGCTGAAAACTAAACTACACAATATGCAAAAATGCAAAAACGCAGTAAATGCGTTACCACCTTAAAAAATTTGTCTTTAATATTTGAAACTTAGAGGAGATGTTATTGAACAATTTTATGATTCATTTCGTATCATACACTAAAAGCTTAAGAGAAATAACAAAGTTGAGGTTGAAAATCATTTAGAAGCTTTTAAAACAAATAATTATATTTAGGTTTGATACTTTCTAACTAGTTATTTACATTTTAGCTTTTTTGACCTAAGGGTTTGTTATTCATTATACAGTTGAAGGAGAATATGAATTGGGGAAGTTTATTAAATTTTCATTGAAAAATAAATTTGCAGTATGGCTGTTAACACTCTTTGTGATTATTGCAGGGCTGTATTCAGGATTTAATATGAAGCTAGAGACCATTCCTGATATTTCAACGCCTGTTGTAACAGTCAGTGCAACTTATCCGGGAGCCACTCCGGAACAAGTGGCAGACAAGGTGAGTAAGCCGATTGAACAAAAGCTTCAGGGACTTGGTGGTGTTGATACAGTTAGCTCTTCTTCTTATGAAAATATGGCTACCATTCAAGTAGAATACAGCTTTAGCCAAGATATGGGGAGGGCAGAAGACGAAGTTAGACGAGCTCTTTCAAACGTAAATCTGCCAGATGATGTAGAGGAACCAACTGTTTCGAGACAAAGCATTAGTGATTTTCCGATTATTTCATTAAGTGTTTCAGATGATAAAAAGTCATTAGAAGAATTAACGAAGTATGTAAAAAATACAGTTGTTCCACAAGTTGAAAAAGTGCAAGGAATTTCTTCGGTCAGCGTTTCGGGAGAACAAGTGGAAGAAGCAGAGCTTGTATTCAAACAAGACAAGCTTAAGCAGCTGGGACTCGATGAAGATACGGTGAAAAAGCTAATTCAAGCATCCGATACAAAAGTACCTGCTGGTACGTATACGATGGATGGATCCCAGAAATCCGTTGTGGTAGATGGAAAGATGACAACAGAAAAAGATTTGGAAAACGTAGAGATTCCAGCTGTGCCTAGCCAAGGAGCTGCTCAAGGTCAGCAGCAAGGAATGAGCCAGCAGCAGACACAAGGAGCAGCACAGCAGTCCCCGTCCGCAGCTTCTATTCCAACTGTGAAATTAAAAGAAATTGCTGATGTTAAAGTGACGGGGAAAGCAGAATCCATTTCCCGCACGAATGGCAAACCTTCAATTGCTGTACAAGTTGTCAAAGCGAAGGATGCGAACACAGTAAACGTTGTAAATGATATCAAAGAAAAAATGAATAGCCTAGAAAAGAAAAATAAAGACCTTCACATTGACAATATTTTTGATCAAGGTAAACCGATTGAAGATTCTGTTCATACGATGCTAAATAAAGCCATTATCGGTGCGGTCTTTGCGGTTATTATCATTCTTTTATTTTTACGTGATATTCGTTCAACGATTATTGCCGTTATTTCGATTCCACTTTCGTTATTAATCGCCATTTTAGCGCTCAAATCAATGGATATCTCTTTAAATATTATGACGCTTGGGGCGATGACTGTAGCGATCGGAAGGGTTGTAGATGATTCCATTGTCGTTATTGAAAATATCTACCGCCGCATGGCTTATCAGGAAGAAAAGCTTAAAGGAAAAGATTTAATAGTCGCTGCGACGAAAGAAATGTTCGTTCCGATTTTCTCTTCTACAGTCGTAACCGTAGCCGTATTTTTACCGTTAGGTCTAGTAGAAGGACCGGTAGGAGAACTATTCTTACCGTTTGCGTTAACGGTTGTCTTTGCCCTGTTAGCATCACTGCTAGTAGCCGTAACACTCGTGCCAATGCTTGCTCATTCGTTATTTAAAACAAATGTAAAAGTAAAGGAAGAAAAGCCAAGCAAGCTAGCGCATGGATACAAGCGAATCTTGAACTGCACGTTAAACCATAAGCTTATTTCCTTTGGGTTAGCCGTATTGCTATTAGTAGGAAGCTTATTTTTAGTTTCTTCTATTGGCATGAGCTTCCTTCCATCAGACGAAGAGAAAACACTGACGCTTACGTATACACCGAAAACTGGACAGTCTCAAAGCGAAGTAGAAAAAGCAGCGAATCGTGCAGAAGCGTACTTGATGAAACGTAATGGTGTCGAAACGGTTCAGTATTCTTTTGGTGAAGGTAACTCTTTTAATCCGGGAAGCAAAAATAATGTTTTAACATTTGTGCAATATGACGAGGATACACAAAACTTTGATAAAGAGCAGGATAAAGTAGTAAAAGCTCTTAATAAACAAGCGAATCAAGGTGAATGGGGCTCAATGAATACGGCGTCTAGTGGCAGCAATAATTCATTAAATGTCCTTATTTACGGAGATAGCTTAGATGAAATTAAACCTTATGCTGATAAAGTTCAGCACGTTTTAGAAAAGCATAAAGAACTAAAAAATGTCGATTCTACGCTTTCAGATACGTTTGATGAATATACGTTAATACCGAATCAAAAGAAAGCAGCTGAACTCGGCTTGTCTGCTAGTCAAATCGGCATGCAAATCTCGAACCTTGGACAACGTGAAGTATTAACAACGATTCAGAAAGGCGGAAACGAAATTAACGTATACCTTCCGAAAGAAAAAGAGGGTTTCTCTACTTTTGCCGAACTTTCAAGCACAAAAGTGACCTCTCAAACTGGACAGGAAGTTACATTAGATGAAGTTGTCGACATTAAAAAAGGGAAAACATCGAATACGGTAACGCGCCGTGATAATAAAATTTATGCAGAGGTAAGTGCCGATATTAAGAGTGACGATGTAGGCGGCGTTTCTTCTAACGTCCAAAAAGAAGTGAAAAAAATTGATTTGCCAAGTGATATGGATATTAACTTTGGCGGAGCATCAGAGCAAATTAATGACTCATTTAGTCAATTAGGAATTGCCATGCTTGCAGCCATCGGTATCGTGTATTTCGTACTGGTCCTGACATTTGGTGGAGGGCTAGCACCATTTGCTATCTTATTCTCACTTCCATTTACACTCATTGGTGCACTAGTGGCGCTGTTAATCTCTGGAGAAACGATTAGCATTTCTTCGATGATTGGAGCTCTTATGCTGATTGGAATTGTGGTAACAAATGCGATTGTCCTGATTGATCGCGTTATTCATAAAGAGCAAGAGGGCCTTTCAACGCGTGAAGCTTTACTAGAAGCTGGAATGACACGCCTTCGTCCAATCTTAATGACAGCTATTGCAACGATTGGTGCACTGCTTCCATTAGCTTTTGGATTTGAAGGTGGAGGCCTCATTTCAAAAGGGCTAGGGGTTACGGTAATTGGGGGACTAACAAGTTCTACGCTACTCACGCTCATTATCGTTCCAATTGTCTATGAGTTTTTTATGAAATTTAAGCGCAAAAAAGTAAAAGAATAGAAGCAAAGCATTTTTGCAAAACAAATTTCTGCTTTTGAGGTGAATAGCGATGAAGTCAATTGATAAACTAATGAAACAGCTGATTCAACAAGGAATTAAAGCAAAGAAAGTGACGATTGATAAATCAAAGCGCCAGCAGTGGATGTCCATGTCATTGCCTAAAACGGTATGGCAGCACTTAAAATAATACTTTTTGCAGTAGCAAAAAAGCCTTTAAGATATATTATCTTAAAGGCTTTTTTTCATTGCTATCAATAAAGTTCAAAGTCAATTAACTAAATAGGATTGATTGCGTTATATATAGTTTATATTTTCTATTGTTTAAATCGTTTAATTACTTTACGTGACTCGTTTAAATCATTCATAATTCGATAAGGTTTACTAATTACACGAACAGGAATCTTATATAAAAACCCACTTAAATTTTCTTTATATTCTGTTGTAATTCTTGAAGGTTTTGTAGATATACGATCATAAACTTCTTTATAAAATTCCTTCATAATATTTCTTTGGATTTTCATTGTACGTTCACACTCTTCACATTTAACGCTTTCGAGCTTGCTATTAACGTAACTAATAATGTGGGGAGTTTCTTCATTACAAGTAATACAGTATAAATCAGATTCCATTTCAGAACTTTTCATGTTGTTCCTCTCCTTAACATCGATCGTTCTAAGCCTAATCATCTAGTTTGTATTCAATAAAGTTGACCAAAGATTTGATTACTTGTTGTTCGTCCGGCCCTTCGGCTTCTATTCTAATGATTGATCCTTTTGAAATTGCTAGACTCATGAGGCCCATAATGCTTTTACCATTAACCTTTCTTTCACCTTTTATGACTGAAACTTCAGATTGAAAATTATTTGATATTTTCACAAACTGTGTTGCTGGCCTTGCATGTAAACCAGTTTCATTCATAATACTTATTTCAACAGAATTCATAAAAAGTCCTCCAGCTTCCTTTTAAAGTATTTTCTTCATTTCTTCCTACTTATCTAAAAAAGGCATGCTTAGTAATGTAAAATAATAGTTTTTTTGTCTTTTTCTAACCTAAGATAATCTTTTTAAAGGTCCTAATCTATAGTTTTACTGCAATAAATATCTATGTTTCTAAGGTAATTGTCTAAAAATAAGTTGAGTCGAAGTAGAAATTTTAGGGATATCTTTTTCTTCTACACAAATCATTCCAGGCATGTCAGCTTCTGAAGAACCGTCAAAAGTTACAGTTGAATGTCCTAAATCCCTCATTGTTTCATTCGCTTTATTTCCAACAAAAGTAACTTTAAAAGACTTGTTATCTATTACTAATTCATCGCCTACTTTAATATCCTCTTCTAATGAGCAACGTTTATGCACTATGGAAACATCTCGTAAATCTGAAGGGGCAGATTCATTAAATAAAATCATCATCTTTTCTTGTAAAAATAGCTCGACTTGTGAACCAACCTCTATAACAGTAGAATCATAAATCTTTTTCATAATAATCATCCTCCAATTAGTTATTATTCGTATAGTCCAAAACTAAATACATAGGCAATTGCTACAGCTAGTGGACCTGTAATTAGCCTTGACATTAGTACCGCTGGCACACCCACTTCGACTGTTTCGGGCTCAGCTTCACCAAGAGTTAAGCCTACTGGAACAAAGTCACATCCTGCTTGAGGATTAATTGCAAATAAGGCTGGTAAAGCTAAGTTTGGTGGAATGTTTCCTCTACCAATTTCTACTCCTATTAATACACCAACCACCTGAGCGATAACGGCTCCAGGACCTAATAGTGGTGATAAGAGAGGAACTGCACAGATGACCGATAGGAGTAGAAGCCCTAAAATATTTCCAGCTAGTGGAGATACAAATTTAGCAATTAGATCTCCAATCCCTGTATACAAAATAATCCCAATGATTGTACTAACTAAAGCCATGAAAGGTAATATATTTTTAATGACCTGTTCAACTGTTTCACGTGCTGCTTGATAGAAGATTCCAACTACGCCACCCATACTTCGTCCAATTTTTTCAATGAGTGATACCTTAGCTGGATCCTTTGAGGCATATTGAGCAGCTTTTTTCTTTGCTTCTTCTTTTAATTGTTGAGGCGTTAAGGAAGCAGATTCTTGCTTTGATTTAGGCTGAGCACTCTCTTCAGATCCTTCGGAGACAGATTCGATATTTTCTTCTTTTACACCGGATACAAAGTTATGTTCTTTAATAAAGTTCATTAGGGGGCCTGAAGGAGATGTGGGTGTTAAATTTATTGTCATTACTCCCA
The DNA here is from genome assembly GCF_042787735.1 of Priestia sp. YIM B13490. Lineage (NCBI taxonomy): Bacteria > Bacillati > Bacillota > Bacilli > Caryophanales > Bacillaceae > Priestia > Priestia sp. YIM B13490. Next base: position 14,889 of record NZ_JBHZOT010000026.1, on the reverse strand, counting down.
TTTTTGGATAAACACCACAGCGTGCAGTTCCACCACAATCGATGATGACACAGGCCATCTGATTACTTTCAATAGATGTCTTAAATCCGTCTATGGCTATTCCACCCGTTAAGTCAGCAATTTTTTGCGCTATAGGGTGTATGCCTCCTCCAGTAACCGATACAATATATTTCCGATTTTCATTTGGTTCAATAACCAATGGTCCTCCCCATCCACTGTTTCCTTTAGAAATTTTAACTGACTTAAATGAAGTTAGAACAGCTTGACTTTGGCCCATTTGTATTCTCCCTCTCTTTAGAGTAGATTAGTTAGACGCTGCTTTTAATTCTCTATTTTTCATCATTTTAATAGTAATCTTTTCTGTTATAATCCCTCTAATTAAAATTACGATAATCCCTACGATAAAGAAGCGAATTGCTAATGGTCCAAGGGATAAGTGTAGTTGAGTAATGCCTGCGGATATTCCTGTATAGACAAATAGTTCAGCTGCGTTTGCATGTGGAAAAAGTCCTGTTATTGGATGTACTAGTGAAACAGCCGAATCATAGAACGCAGGCTTTTGTCTTTCAGGTAAAAACTTTCCGAAAGTATAAGCCATTGGATTTGTTAAGAAAAATACAGCTAATATGGGGAAGACAGTGTATCGTAAAATGATATTTTTAGTGCATTTTTGTGCAAACCTTTGAATCTTTTCTTCTCCAACCAATTTAATAATGGCATTAACAGCTGTAATCAAACAGATCAGAGTGGGAACAATTCCTGTTAACATTCCAACAAATGTTTCCCCACCTTTTTGAAACATACCTATAAAACCTTCTGCTAACTTTACAATCCAATCCATCATTATCACTCCTTTTTTATAGAACAGAAACCTTTTTGTTCATTTGTAAATGTATTTTTTCAATTGCCATCTTTAAAGATACATGATATTTATTTTCGTACTTCGAAACGTTTACATCTAGAATATCTAAATTTTTAAAACGCTTACATTTTTTGAACTTTGCAAAGACTGTAACACCGGACATAATCCTACAATCAACAACAGTTCCTTTCACATCAGTTACCATTATTAAAACAGTTCCAGTTCCAAATCTTTTCTTATCAACTCCTATACCTAGGTAACCAGAAGAGTGATTGCTCATTTCTTTAACGGTTTGGTGATAGTGTTTTAATTGTTTTTTTGTCATCAAAAATTGTAATAGCCAAAGTACTATAAAAATAGCGATGAATGCTCCCCACATTTCCACACCCCTTAACAAAAGTTCTTTAAACTTACTTTTGTTAAGAGTATAAATTCTTCTTGTTAAGATTGTCAATAACATTAGTCTGAAAAATTAAAAATATTTAAATAACCCACTAATATAGGAGTTATTTAGGATTATTGTTTGTTGCGTTTAAAAAAATAATTTTTCTACTTGACGAATTATCTGAAAATAAATATGATATTAACAAAGGTAACAATAAAGAACAAATGTAAATAAGGAGGAAATGCCATGCTCAGTACAATGAAATTACCTTCTCATATCACAGAGAAGAAACTTAAAAGTCTTTATAAAGAAATGTGGCTCATTCGCTACTTTGATGAAAAAGTGGATCAATTTTTTGCAAAGGGAATGATTCATGGAACTACTCACCTCTGCGTTGGACAAGAGGCATCAGCATCTGGATCAATCGGAGTATTGCAAGCTAAGGATAAAATTATAAGTACACATCGAGGCCATGGTCATTGTATTGCAAAAGAAGGTGACGTCAACAAAATGATGGCTGAATTGTTTGGAAGAGTAACAGGTTATTGTAAAGGCAAAGGCGGTTCAATGCACATTGCGGATGTTGAAAAAGGTAATCTTGGAGCTAATGGAATTGTAGGTGGAGGAATTCCACTTGCTGTAGGTGCTGCTTTAACTTCTAAAATGAAAAACCAAGAATATGTTGTGTTATGCTTTTTCGGGGATGGTGCTTCCAATGAAGGAAGCTTCCACGAAGCTTTAAACTTAGCAGCTATTTGGGATTTACCAGTTGTGTTCATTTGTGAAAACAATCAGTACGGAATGTCAGGACCAGTAAAAGAAATGACAAGAATTGAAAATATCGCAGAACGTGCAAACGCTTACGGTATCCCTGGAAAAGTAGTAGATGGGAATGACATGATTGAAATCATGAATACCGTACATGAAGCAGTAGAGAAAGCTCGGGAGGGTAATGGGCCTGCTTTAATTGAAATGAAAACTTACCGTTGGAAAGGTCATTCTAAAAGTGATGCGAAAAAATATCGTACACGTGAAGAAGAAACAGAGTGGAGAAAGAAAGATGGTATCAAGCGATTTAAGGATTTGTTGATAGAAGAAAAAATATTGAGTGAAGAAGAAGCAAATAAACTACAAGAAGAGGCGAAAAAAGAAATTGAGGAAGCTGTGAAGTTTGCTGAAAACAGCCCAGAACCACCATTAGAGAGTCTTTTAGAAGATGTTTATGCTTAAAGTCGGGAGGAATTAATATGACGGAGATTAAAACAAGGGAAATTACGTACTTAGAAGCAGTTAGAGAAGCTATGAGTCAAGAGATGCGTCAGAATGAAGACGTATTCATACTAGGTGAAGATATTGGGGTATATGGCGGAGCATTTGGTGTGACGCGCGGAATGATTGAGGAATTTGGGCCAGAACGTGTTCGTAACACACCTATTTCAGAAGCAGCAATCGCAGGTGGTGCAGTTGGAGCTGCTCTTACCGGTATGAGACCGATTTTAGAATTGCAATTTTCTGATTTTATTACAATCGCAATGGATCAACTAGTGAACCAGGCAGCTAAAACTCGTTATATGTTCGGTGGTAAGGGAAAGGTTCCAATGGTTGTAAGGACACCTGCTGGTTCAGGTACAGGAGCAGCAGCTCAACACTCACAAAGTTTAGAAGCTTGGATGGCCCATATCCCAGGTTTAAAAGTTGTTCAGCCATCTAATGCCTATGATGCTAAAGGTCTTTTAAAAGCAGCGATGGACGATGATAACCCTGTTATTTTTTATGAGCATAAATTATTATACCGAACACAGTGCGATGTACCAGAAGAACAATACTCTATTCCATTAGGAAAAGCAGATATTAAACGTGAAGGAAAAGATGTCACCATTGTAGCGACCGCAATTATGGTACATAAGGCATTAGAAGCAGCAACAGAATTGGAGAAAGAAGGAATTGATGTAGAAATCATTGATCCACGTACAATTGTTCCTTTAGATGAGGAAGCTATTATAGAGTCTGTGAAAAAGACTGGTCGTCTTATCGTAGTACACGAAGCAGTTAAACGCGGCGGATTCGGTGGCGAGATTGCTAGTATGATTGCTGAAAGTGAAGCATTCGATTATTTAGATTCTCCAATCAAACGGTTAGGAGGGTTAGCAGTTCCGGTTCCTTATAATCCAACATTAGAGAAGGCTGTTATTCCTCAAGTTCCAGATATTATTGAAGCAGTCAAAGAAACAGTTCGTTTTAAATAAGGGGAGTGAAAACATGGCAAAAGAGATTTTTATGCCAAAACTAAGTAGTACGATGGAAACTGGCACCCTCCTCGAGTGGTTTAAAGAAGAGGGAGATACGGTTGAAATAGGGGAACCACTTTTTGAAATCTTAACAGATAAAATTAACATTGAAGTTGAAGCATATGACGATGGTATTTTATTAAAGAAATATTTTGATACTGATGACCAAGTGCCAGTTAACCATGTAATTGGTTATATCGGTCAAGCAAATGAACAAGTACCTGCAGAATCTCCAGGTGAGTCGGGCGAATCAAATGAATTAAGTGAATCAAGTGAGCAAATAGTTCAAGAAGAAACAGTAGACGAGAAGGCTGAAAGACCATTAGTAGCTGCCTCAGTTATTTCTGGCGAAAAACCGCGTGCTACCCCAGCAGCAAGAAGAATTGCAAAAACGAATCAAGTGGAGTTAACAGCCATAGCTGGAAGTGGTCCAAACGGAAGAGTTCATGTAAAAGACGTCAATGAATACGTTAATGAAGATCAAGTACATTCAAAAATCACACCACTAGCTAACAAAATAGCTAAACAAGAGAACGTAGATATAACTACAATTACAGGAAGTGGCCTAAACGGTAAAATTGTTAAACAAGATATATCTGCGGCTATTCAAGAAAAGACCACAAAAGCACCAGCCCCTTCACAGAAACGAAGAAAAATTGGTGGCATGCGTAAGGTAATTTCAGATCGAATGTCTCAAAGTGCTTTCACAGCACCTCATGTTACGTTAACAAGTGAGATTGATATGACAAAGGTAAAAGAGTTACGTGTTCAACTTTTACCTATTGTTGAAAAGCAAACAGGCATGCGATTATCTTATACAGAAGTAATTATAAAAGCAGTAGGGCTAGTATTGTCACGTTTTCCAGCAGTCAATGCATCTTTTATAAATGATGAAATTATATACAATGATGCTGTTCATATCGGTTTGGCGGTTGCTGTTCCAGATGGGTTAATGGTACCTGTTCTTAAAGATGTAAATCAAAAAGGCTTAGCAGACTTAACAATGGAAGCAAAAGATATTGGTAAACGCGCAAGAGAACAAAAGTTATTACCTGATCAATTAAAAGGTTCAACATTTACAATTAGTAACCTTGGGATGTATGCAATAGACGCATTTACACCAATTATTAATCAACCAGAAACAGCTATCTTAGGGGTAGGTAGAATGCTAGAGAAACCTGTAGTTATAAATAGTGAGATTGAAGTCCGTCCAATGATGACATTAAGCATGTCATTTGATCATCGTGTAATTGATGGAGCTCCAGCAGCAGAATTTTTAACAGAACTCAAACGTGTTCTCGAGAATCCGTTTGAATTGCTAGTATAAGAGGTGGAAAATATGATGAATGCTTATGAAGTTGTAGTAATAGGTGGAGGACCAGGTGGATACGTAGCCGCATTACATGCGGCAGAGCTTGGAAAAAAAGTTGCATTAATTGAGGCTGATTTTTTAGGTGGAACCTGCTTGAATAGAGGTTGTATTCCTTCTAAAACGTTGTTGAAGCACGCTGAGGTAATTGAGTCTATTGAAAAAGCGCAATCGTGGGGAATTGAAACAGGAGAACTTTCTTTCTCGTTAGACAAAATGAAAAAGCGCAAAGATGATGTCATTCATCGTTTACGACAAGGAATTTCTTATTTGCTAAGCCAAGGGAAAATAGATGTTTATGAGGGGTTTGGCAAGGTTGAAGAAGGAAAAAAGATTAGAATTGAATCAAACGGAAAAGAAGAAAGCATTCAAGCTGAACGTATTATTATAGCCACAGGATCGACTCCTATTATTCCACCAATAGAAGGTTTAGCCTCTGTTGATTTTGACACAAGCGATACAATTTTTGATATTCAAGATATTCCTAAATCAGTTGTTATTATAGGTGGGGGTGTCATTGGCGTAGAATTTGCCTGTATCTTTGCTAGCTTAAAAGCAGAAGTAACAGTGATTGAAGCAGCAGATCGCATTATTCCAAGTGAAGATATAGATGCTTCCAAGATGTTAAATAAACTTCTTAAGAAAAAAGGTATTCAGTTTCATACAAGTACCAAGGTCACAAAAGTTCAAGAGAGAAACATGCAAAAAGTGGTCACGTGTGTAGATTCAAAAGGAAAAGAGCACCTGTTTGAAACAGAGACTCTTATCTTGAGTGTGGGGCGAAAACCGAATCTCTCAGCTGTCCAAAACACAAACTTGGCAATGGAAGGACCTTTCATCAAAGTCAATGAAAAGATGGAAACAAGTATTCCTGAAATTTATGCAGTTGGCGACGTAGTTGGGGGTTACCAATTAGCTCATGTTGCGAGTGCAGAGGGAATTGTAGCTGCTAAAAATGCAAGTGGAGTTTATGATGAGATTGATTATAAAGTAGTGCCTCGCTGTATTTATACATTACCTGAGGTAGCTAGTGTAGGAATCACAGAAGCAGAAGCAAAAAAACAAGGAATGTCTGTTCGGGTTGAGCGCTTTGACCATACTGGAAATGGAAAAGCTCTGGCCTCAGGAGAATCAGAAGGTTTTGTGAAAATAGTATATGAAGAAAAATACGGAGAGATAATTGGTGTAACAATGGTTGGTTCACATGTTACCGAGATGATTTCTGAAGCTTCTGCTTTTGTATACCTAGAGGGAACAGTCGAGGAAGTGTCAAAAATGATACATCCTCACCCAACTGTTTCTGAATCATTTTATGAAGCAGCTATCAATAGTGTAAACGCTATGAGAAAGAAAGGTGTTCTTGTCTAATAGAGAATACATCTTTGTTAGTTAATAGATTTAGCTAAAAAGAGGCGATGGCATGGTAGTAGGTTGGGAAGAAAGAAGACAACTGGTAAAAGTGGCTAATTTATATTATATGGATGGGTGGACGCAAGAGCAGATTGCTAAGAAAGTAGGCGTATCTCGACCTATTATTTCGAGAATTCTGCAGAAGGCAAGAGATTCAAAAGTGGTAGAAGTTTATATTAAGGACGAAAATATTCATACAGTGGAATTGGAACAACAGCTCGAAAAGCGATATGGATTGAAGGATGCAATTGTTGTATCTACTGTAGGGTTAACACCTGATATGGTTAAAAAAGCAGTAGGTCAAGCAAGTGCCTATTATCTTTCTAAGTATTTAAAGAAAGGAAATGTAAGCCAACTTGGTATTTCATGGGGTTCTACTTTAGCTGAATTAGTAAAAGAATATCCGTTTGAACGAAAAGAGCAGATGAACATTGTACCTCTTGTAGGTGGTATGGGAACACAACATGTTGAAATTCATGCAAATCAACTGGCTTATGAGTTAGCTAAAAAAATGAGTTGTACGTGTTCGTACTTATATGCTCCTGCAATTGTAGAAACAAAAGAATTGAAGGAACGTCTAGTAAGTATGAGGGAAATTTCGTCTGTCCTTGATGAAGGAAAAAAAGTAGATGTGGCCCTTATTGGATTAGGAAATCCTTATAAAGGTTCTATGCGGAAGCTTGGTTACCTAAAAGATAACGACCTAAAGCAATTACGAAAAATAGGCGTTGTAGGTGACATTGGATCTCGCTTCTTTGATGAATCGGGAGTTGTTGTTAACCATCCATTAAATGATAAAGTAATTGCTCTGCCATTAGAGCAACTTAAAAGAGTAAAAGAAGTAATAGGAGTAGTTGAGGGGGCTCATAAGGTAGAAAGTGCCCAAGCTGCTCTAAAAGCAAACTATTTAGATGTACTTATTATAGATGAACAAACTGCATTAGCGCTTTTAGAGGCAAAATAATAGAGCTGACTCAAAGGTTATTTTATTAAATTCCTTTGAAGTCAGCTCCTTTATGTACGTATTAATAAATTTAAACAATATTTACACGCGTTGAAAATAGAAAATTCTTATTTTTTTTGAATTTGTATCTTTATAAAAGAAAAGAGGGAAGAAGAGTATGCCGAGATTCTTAGAAAAGTTAGGTATGGACTCAAAAATGGCTTTAGGTTACTTAGGGGTTATACTTTTTATGATGGGTGATGGACTTGAGCAGGGGTGGTTATCTTCTTATTTAACTGACAATGGTTTGAGTATTCAACAGTCAGCTTTATTATTTAGTGTATATGGAGTTGCAGTTGCACTTGCTTCTTGGTTTTCAGGAGTATTGGCTGAAATTCTAGGAACTAGAAAGGCTATGACATTGGGAGTAGCCTTATTTTTGATAGGGACAATTGTTTTTTTAACCATTGGTTTACCGTCTATGAATCTTTGGATCATGATACCGACGTACTCTCTTAGAGGATTGGGGTATCCCCTATTTGCTTATTCTTTTTTAGTTTGGCTTACATACTATACGCCAAACAATAAACTCGGAACGGCTGTAGGGTGGTTTTGGTTCTCATTTGCAGCTGGCTTAAATGTATTAGGGGCTTATTATTCAAGTTTTGTACTCCCTATTTTAGGTGAAATCAACACTTTATGGAGTGCTGTGGTTTTCACGGGTATAGGAGCCTTAATTGCAATTATGACAAATAGGGATGATGCTAGTAGTGGAAAAAACTTTGAAAACAGGCAAGACATGGCTAGGTATTTATTAAAAGGTATTACAATTGCATTTGAAAAACCTAAAATTGGTTTAGGTGGTATTGTAAGAACAATTAACACAACTGGTGCATACGGTTTTGTGGTTTTTATGCCTGCTTATATGATGGAGATTGGCTTTACAAGAACCGAATGGTTACAAATTTATGGATCACTTTGGACCAGTAATATTTTCTTTAATTTAATCTTTGGGATTGTTGGGGATAGGCTAGGTTGGCGTAATACAGTTATGTGGTTTGGAGGGGTAGGGTGTGCTATTTTTACTGCGGCATTTTACTATGTTCCAACCCTTCTAGGACCAAATTATTTCTTTACAATCATTACAGCATGTTGCTTTGGTGCTTGTTTAGCTGCATATGCACCATTGTCTGCATTAATCCCTTCATTAGCAGGGAATAATAAAGGAGCTGCTATGTCCGTACTTAATCTTGGAGCAGGTCTAAGTACATTTCTTGGACCAGCAATTGTTGGCGCTTTCATCGGAAGTATAGGTACATTGGGGGTTATATGGATATATACCATTTTGTATCTCCTTAGTGCATTCTTAATGAAATTTATTCAGCTTCCTAAGAAGGAAGAAGAAAACGATAATTTTACCAATTTAAAGGATGTAGTAGGCTCTTCAAATTAAATAGTAATTTTTAAATAATAATAATAAGGACGTCTCTTACAGAGCGTTCTTTTTTTATATACCAACAATCTTTTGCTTATGAGAGGAACTTAATTCTTAGAAATAGTTTTACCGTTACTGAGGTTTCTTATTTACTTAAAATGTACTTTTATGTAAGAGTAAGATGTTCTCATTTGATATGGTTATTGCTATACTAAAAAGCATACAAACAGATAAAGAGGCGATTGTATGTTAAATTGGGAAGAAAGAAAGCAGATGGTGAAATTAGCTAATCTGTATTATATAGAGGGTTGGACACAACAACAGATTGCTAAGAAGGTAGGAGTATCAAGGCCTATTATTTCTAAACTTCTACAAAGAGCAAAAGAGCTTGGAATAATAGAGGTTTATATTAAAGACGAGAGTGTCCATACTGTCGATCTAGAACTAAAACTTGAAAAAAAATATGACTTACAAGATGCCATTGTTATATCCACAGTAGGATTAACTCCAGAAATGACTAAGAGAGCAGTGGGACAGGCCGGTGCTTATTATCTCTCTAAGTATTTAAAGAGAATGGATGCAAAAAAACTTGGTATTTCATGGGGATCTACTTTAGCTGAATTGGTAAAAGAATATCCATTTGAGAGAAAAGAAGAAATGAATATTGTGCCCCTCGTAGGTGGTATGGGAACACAACATGTAGAAATTCATGCTAATCAATTAGCTTATGAATTAGCTAAAAAAATGGGTTGTACATGTTCCTACTTATATGCTCCCGCGATTGTAGAAACAAAGGAACTTAAAGAGCACCTAGTAGCTATGAAAGAAATTTCTTCTGTTCTTGAAGAGGTTAAGGAAGTAGATTTAGCTCTTGTAGGTATAGGAAATCCCCACAAAGGATCTACTATGAAGGAACTTAATTATTTAAAAGAAGATGATTTGCAAAATCTTCGTAAAATGGGTGCTGTTGGTGATATTGCCTCTCGTTTTTTTGAAGCGTCAGGAGAATCGGTTGACCATCCGTTAAACGACAAAGTAATTGGCTTATCACTAGAAGATTTAAGGCAGATTAAAAAGGTCATTGGAGTAGTTGAGGGAACTCACAAGCTAGAGAGTGTTGAGGCTGCTCTAAAAGGGAATTATTTAGATGTGCTAATAATTGACGAACAAACAGCCTCGGCTCTTTTACGAGGAGAATAACAAGTCATTAAATCAGGTACTTTAGATTTTACTTTATTTTTGCAATTTAGTCCTAATGAAACTATTTATGTATTCTTTAAAAAAAGGTGCCTCAAAAACCTAGTATTTTCACTTTAATTTTAGGGCACCTTTTAGTACGTTTTACTGTATGAAAAACCTTTTTTATCTAATTCTATGAGAAGTAATCTATCTATTATGTACCAGTCTGACTGATTTAGTATAACTACTGAATAAATTATATAACTGATTTTAAAAGTGCCAAAATAATTTATAAATCTTCCTGCTAGCTACTTAATCCTCCAGCATGATATTAATATCCCTATGTTCATACGCTATATTTTCAGCAGGAACAAGTGTAATCGTTAATACATGTTCCCCTTCTCCGTTTATTACTCCTTTAAAATCTTTTGCAATTTAAAAACGTAATACTACATCTTTAATATTTTCAATATGTAATTTAAGTAATGTTAATAAGAAAGTTGTATATACTCTCTTGTTTAATCTTCCTTTAGAATGGGTTTGATGAATAACTGCTATACCAGTTATTCATCAAACCCATTTTTAAGTTCAGGGCGTTGAGAAACTCTTAAAAGTTGATACATTTGTTCTTTTTATAAACTTTTGTAAAAAATAAAAATAGTTTTTAATAAAGATTAAACCAACTAATAAGATTTGAATCATATAAATAACTGTTTTATAGGTATTTATAATAATTTTCTAAAAATTTTCATTGACAAAATATACAATTGAATTTTATAATTTTAACAAAGGTAACTAATAAGAACTTTTGTAAAGAATCAACTAACCTTCATCCTTTTTGCTTCTTTGTAGTTGATCTATTTCAATGATAATTAGTGTAAACGTTTCCTTGTTTGTCTGTAATTAAGATTAAGTTTTAGTTTTTCTACATCTAAAATGTTCACATTAATTCTGTTATGCAAAGACCAAAAATTCTTATATGATGTTTCATCATAAATTAATTTACATATTTTATTAGGAGGTTTGAAACATGTTGGGATTAAACTATAAATTAAGAGAATTAGAGAAAATGGGCAGAGAAATACGTGTTGGTTTAATTGGTTGTGGGCAAATGGGGAGAGGTATGATTTCTCAAATTGAAGGTATGAAAGGTATGCGAGTCGTTGCTACAGCCGATCTCCATACTTCTTTGATTCAACAAGCCTATTTAAAAGCTGGTATCAATGAACAGGAAATTGTTTTAACAGGTCAGATTGAAGAGGCAGAACAAGCTATTGAACAAGGAAAAGTCGTAGGTACAGTTTATAGTGAGTTGGTTACAAGTTTACCAAGCGTTGATGTTGTTGTAGACGCCACTGGTGTTCCAAATTTGGGAGCTGAAATTGCTTGGAAATCTATTTTAAATAAAAAGCATATCGTTATGCTAAATGTAGAGGCAGATGTGACAGTTGGGCCTCTTCTAAAACAGATGGCAGATGCAAGTGGCGTTGTATATACGGGATCAGCAGGTGATGAACCAGGAGCAGTAATGGAACTATATGATTTTGCAGATGCAATTGGTTTTGAGATTATTGCATTAGGAAAAGGAAAAAATAATCCATTAAACCACGAAGCTAACCCTTCCTCTGCAGAAGCAGAGGCTAAAGCGAAAGGTGCTAGCCCTAAAATGATTGCTTCATTTCAAGATGGAACAAAAACTATGGTTGAAATGAATGCAGTTGCAAATGCAACTGGATTTTTACCAGATAAACCAGGCATGCATGGTCCTTCCGGTACTGTCAATGAGTTACCCTCTTTGTTTCAGGAAAAAGAAAAAGGTGGAATTTTATCTGGTAAGGGAATTGTTGACTACGTAAATGGGGTAGCCCCAGGTGTATTTGCAATTATCTCTTCAGATAAAGAGGAAGTTCATCATGAAATGAATTATTTAAAAATGGGTGATGGGCCAAATTATGTGTTATACCGTCCTTATCATTTAACAAGTCTTGAAACACCACTTTCGGTTGCTCGTGCTTATTTTCATAAGGAAGCAACTATTGCTCCGTGGCATGGTCTCCAAGCTGAAACAGTAGCTGTAGCAAAGAAAGACTTGAAACCAGGAGATCGCCTTGATGGTATTGGAGGATATACAGTATACGGTAAATTACTAACCCATAGTGAAGCTTCCGCAGTAAATGCTCTTCCAATTGGATTGGTCGATCCAAATGTTGTAGTAACTCGTTCGATAAAACAAGGAGAAATTATTACGTACGGAGATATTGAACAGGAGAAAGAATCAATGATTTGGAAGTTACGTTCGTTGCAAGCACAGAGTATAAATAAGGCGCCTGTTAAAAATAAATTAGTAAAATTAAACCCTATTTTAGTTTAGGAAGAAGGTTTATAATAACTGTACAGCATTTAAATAAATGAAAGTAATCAGGTCAAAATATATTTATTTTGATCTGATTTTTCTCTATCATTTATAAAAATCAAAAAATTTAGTCAATAGATTAGTCTTAGTTTATATTGTCGTTTATGCTCATTATTTAATGTAATGGAAATTACATATTACCTCAATATTAAGAACAAGTATAGCAACTAAATTTTATTGTCATACCTGCAGTTAGAAGCTTTTAAGAAGATAAGTTACAACTTAGATAGTTTAACTTTGGGAAGAGGGGAATGTAGAATGAAAAAGGAGCTAGTCATTGGAATAGATGCGGGAACAGAGAGTGTTAGAGTAGTGATATATGACTTATACGGAAATCAGGTAGGATTAGGTGTTACTGGATACCAAACATATCATCCCCATCCCGGTTGGGCAGAGCAAGATCCAGGTGAATGGTGGTCTGCTTTAGTCAGCAGTATAAGAAAGGCAATGAAGCAATCTGGGGTTACTAAAGAACAGATTATCGGCTTAAGTCTAGACACAACCTGTGCTACTATTATCCCTTGCAAAAGTGACGGAACACCATTAAGACGCGCTCTATTATGGATGGATGTTCGATCTCACGAGGAAGCTCAATTTATTTCGTCTACTAGACATGATGCCTTAAAATACAACGGTTATGGAAAGGTTTCTCCGGAGTGGATGGTGTGTAAAGCTCTATGGCTAAAAAGGAATGAACCTCACATTTATAAGAGCGCAAATAAACTCATGGATTTTTCCGATTGGTATACGTACAGACTTACGGGTAGATACACTGGGAGTATTAGTACAACTACTTATAGATGGCATTATAATCAAAACGAAGGAGGCGTTCCTCAGGATTTTTATGAATCAGTTGGTTTGGGTGATATTTTCGAAAAACTTCCGCAAGATATATGTAAATTGGGTGAACATATTGGTGGACTTACTAAAGAAGTAGCAGAAGAATTAGGATTAAGAACAGGAACACCTGTGGCCCAGGGAGGCGTAGATGCTCTTAATGGTATAATTGGTTTAGGAGTAGCTCAACCAGGAAAACTAGCTCTTATTACGGGATCCTCACATAATATTTATACATTAACAAATAAACCAGTTCATGCAAAAGAAATATTGGGTTCCTTTCCTGGTGCAGTAGTTCCAGGTTTAAATCTGGTAGAGGCAGGACAGTCTTCTTCTGGTTCTACTATCAAATGGTTAAGAACAAATTTTTGTAAGGATTTAGAGATTATAGCTAACAATAAAAATGTAAGTGTTTATGATTTACTAACTCAAGAGGCAATTAATATTCCTCCAGGTTCTGAGGGTCTTATTGTATTAGATTACTGGCAAGGAAATCGATCACCGCATGTTGATCCAAATGTTAGAGGTCTAATATCTGGATTGTCTTTAAAACATGGGCGAGCTCATATTTATCGCGCTATTATGGAAGCGATTTCTTATGGAACAGATTGTAATATTCGTAACTTTAGAAGCAATGGAATTGATGTCGATGAAGTATATGCGGCTGGAGGAGCAACAAATAGTGAGTTGTTTTTACAAATTCATGCTGATGTAAGTAATATCTCTATAAATGTGCCTGAAGATAATCAAGTGGCTTGTTTAGGATCTGCAATCTTAGCTAGTGTGGCTGGAGGAGCTTATAAAGATATTGAAGAAGCTGCAGCCAATATGGTACGTTTTAAACAAAAACAAATAGAGCCTAATAGAGAAAATCACGAAAGATATCAACTATATGCTGAACAGTACAGAAAAGCATATCCACAGTTCCACAATTGGATGTGGGAAAACACGAAGATTAACCAGAATCAATCAATTAATGTTCAAAAGGAAATCCTAGTTTAATTAAAAACAAAGCAAAACAATTTACCTATACTTTTCTGCTTAGAAATTAATCAATGACTAATTTAGTAAAAAACGTCAAATGGCTTATACAAATAAATATAAGAAAGTATTAGTAGTAATTAATTTTATATAAAATACCTTAGAAAAACCCATACCTACTATGTTTGTTTATATCCTTCTAATAAAGAAACTCATCAAAAAATTCTTTACCCCACTAAAAATAGGATTTTTTGATGAGTTTTTTCTAATTTTTTGGCTTCCTCTTCATGTTTTTCTTTCACCACCATAATTAAGTCTTCTACGGAGATGCTACGGGCAAACTGCTCTTTTTCTTCGTCTTTCTTCACGAAAAGCTGAAATAACACAATGTTTTTCTTAGTGTGATAAAATGATGCTCACTCAGCTTTCTCCCTATCTTATGTGTGCCCTTAAATGCTTCTAAATTTTTTCCATGGATAAAATAACAATTGATTCCACAGTATTCTTCTTGAAATATAGATAAGAGTTCTTGCTTAATATACTTATTTACCGTTGTGACAGAAATATCAAGTTGCTGCGCTACTTCTTTTTTCATAAGTCCTAGCTTTTTTAATTCTTCTTGTTGGATATATGTATAAATGGTTTTCTTTTATGAAGCAGATAACATGATTATTATATATTCAAAAATAATTTTGACAAAGTTACAAATACTCACATTTTAGAGCAGTATTCAAACAATCGTTTGATTCGTCCAAGAGCTGATTATATCGGTCCTGGAAAACAAACG
>NZ_JBHZOT010000025.1:0-28236 GCF_042787735.1 Priestia sp. YIM B13490 | reverse complement strand
AAGTTATTTATCAAACCTAGCAGAGACAGCATTAAAAAGGCTAGAAACAAGATAAAAGATACGTTCTCTGTGATGAGAGGAAGACCAGTAAAAGAACTAATACGTGTTTTAAACCCGATTATTCGTGGCTACGGCCAGTATTGGAAACATGTCGTATCTAAAAAGACTTACAGCTATATGGACAATTATATTTTCCTAAAAGTGAGAAAACATCTTAAACAACTGCATCCAAAGAAGTCGAGAAAATGGATTAGCAAGCGTTATTTTAAGAAGCCCCACCACGGTGGAAATAATCAATGGATTCTCACATGTCCACTTACTAGCATTCAATTGTTAAAGATGTCCTGGATTAAGATAGAACGACATGTCATGGTAGCCTACAAAAACAGCCCAGATGATCCGAGTCTAAAAGAGTATTGGGAAAAACGAGACCGTAAGGTCTTTAACAATGAAAATACATTCGATAGGATGAAACTCGCAAGAAAACAAGGATATCGTTGTGCATTGTGTAAGCAGACTCTACAAAATGGAGAAAAAGTTACAGTGCGAAACCTAGAGGTTTCTACAGGTCAATTTGCTAAATTAGTACATGTACCATGTATTAAATAAGTTGTTCGGATAAAAAGAAGGCTTGAGCCGTATGACGGGAAATCTGTCACGTACGGTTCTTAGGGGGGCGGGCGCTCGTGAGAGTGCCTGCCTACCCGACTTAACTAATGATTAACAACAAGCATTAGTTACAGGTAGCTTTTCATTTGGCCCATCGCTGTTCTTGTGAACCTCACTATCAGATTTCGTATAAAAGAATTCCCATTCGTTTCCGTCCGGATCTGTTACCCAAAACTTATCTTGCACAGCATAGCAGCAAGTTGTATCCATTTCTTCACGAGCAAAGAAGCCTTCTTTTTCTAATCGTGATTTATGAGAATGAATTTCTTCAGGAGTTTCTACTTGGAAGCCGAAATGATTCACTTGATTACCTTTTACTTCGTCTCGTACGTTTAAAGTAAAATTTAATCCTGCCTCATCTACTAAGAATTTAGCGTAATCTACTTTCGTTTTCACAGGTTGAACGCCAAATACCTTTTGATAAAACTCCATGGACGCCTCTAGATTCGTTACATTAATTCCTACGTGAACATATTTCATTTACACTTCCTCCTTCGCATTATAAACAATATTATTTTAAATATATTAATTTAAGAGCAGGAGCCGCTTTTACTTGTATCTTTTCTAAACAAGCAGCAAAGCTCCTCAGATAACAGGTGATTTACCTCTTTATCATGTAAATCATAATAGCTCCATGTCCCTTTTGTTTCTTTTGTGATAAGGTTTGCTTCTAATAAAATTTTTAAATGATAGGAAAGTTTAGATTGAGACATCCCAAAGAATTCAGTTAGGTCACATACGCATGTCTGTCCCCGCTGGCAGAGCTCATACATAATTTCTAATCTCTTTTGATCAGCAAGTGCTTTAAATTTTTGTTCGTACTGTTTAAATGGGTGCTTTCCTTCCTTAACTGTTTCCATTGTCATTCTCCTTCATCAACTTTTTTTGATTTAATGATCGAAGCTTTCGGCAGCTTTTTTAAAGTTACTATATGTAGTTTCCCCTCTTAGCATAGGATCTTGATGAAAAAAACGCTGAAAGATTAGGTTTTGTGCTTCCTTCTGGTCCATCCCTTGGGTGTTCATAACTAAATGAAAATAGGCTCGAAAGTACGTAACAGATAAGTTTCCAGAGTTGTTGACTCTCACTGCTTTCATCCTCACTTTCATAAATCAATTTTTTTTGATGTATTCATCATATCTGGAAAATTCAGATAAATCAAGACATTAATCAACTTTTTTTGATTAATGTTTAAAATGTATATTTTCGTTGAATATATAATAAAATACTTATATAATTATATTTGAAAATAAGGAGGTGAGTCATAATGGATGTAAAAGCGCAGGTAGAAGTGGAAAAAGCAGTACAGATACTGAAGCTGCTTGGAGATAAGACAAGATTGTCAATGATGAAGCTGCTCCAAAATAACGAGTGCTGTGTTTGTGAGCTAGTTGAAATTTATAAAGCAAGTCAACCGGCTATTAGCCAACACTTGCGGAAGTTAAGAGCTATCGAACTCGTAAGTGAAAGACGAAAAGGACATTGGATCTTCTATTCCTTAAATAAAGAAAACAGCTATTATCAGTTTGTCCTTGATATACTCGATTCTTTACCAAGCGAAGATGAACGATTAAAAGAACTAGAAAAGCAAGGTTTACGTATTAATTGTTGCTAATAATAGGAGGTCTGTAAAGTGATATCAGTTATAGTAGCCTCCCTCATCTTCTTAGTGACATTGATTTTTGTCATTTGGCAGCCAAAGAACTTGTCTATTGGTTGGTCAGCATGTGGAGGCGCAGTATTAGCTCTTTTAGCAGGTGTGGTTGATTTCCATGACGTGCTGGATGTAACTCAAATTGTATGGAATGCAACATTAACGTTTATTGCAGTTATTATTATTTCCTTAATTTTAGATGAAATTGGATTTTTCGAGTGGGCAGCTTTACATATGGCGCGTACTGCAGGAGGCAATGGCGTTCGCATGTTCGTTTATGTATCCCTCCTTGGAGCTGTAGTAGCAGCATTATTCGCAAACGATGGAGCAGCCTTAATTCTAACACCTATTGTACTTGCCATGGTACGAGCACTTAAATTTGAAGATAAAATGGTCTTCCCTTTTATTATCGCCAGTGGATTCATTGCAGATACAACATCGTTACCTCTTGTAGTAAGTAACTTGGTCAACATTGTATCAGCTGATTTCTTTGGTATTCGCTTTTCTGAATTTGCATCACGTATGATTGTGCCAGATCTGTTCTCACTTTTGGCAAGTATTGTTGTCTTATATTTGTACTTTCGTAAAAGCATCCCTAAGAAATACAATCTAGATGATTTACAGAAACCGGTTGAAGCCATTAAAGATAAGAAAATGTTCCGTTTATCAGGAATCGTTTTATTCATTTTAGTTCTTGGTTACTTTATTGGTGAGTTTTTCGATATTCCTGTTTCTATTATCGCAGGTATTATTGCGATTTTATTCTTAGGAATAGCAAGAAAGAGTCCCGCTGTTCACACTAAAAAAGTGCTAGCAGGAGCTCCGTGGGCGATTGTTTTCTTTTCGATTGGTATGTATGTTGTTGTCTATGGATTACGTAATGTAGGGCTAACTAAAGTATTAGCAAGCCTCATTCAAGCAACGGCTGACCATGGATTATTTGCTGCAACCATTGGCATGGGATTCATTGCAGCCATACTTTCATCGATTATGAACAACATGCCAACCGTGATGATTGATGCTTTGGCCATTGATGCAACTTCTGCAACAGGTACAATTAAAGAAGCCTTGATTTATGCAAATGTCATTGGTTCGGACTTAGGACCAAAAATTACACCTATTGGCTCTCTAGCCACTCTCTTATGGCTCCACGTTCTTTCGACAAAAGGAGTTAAGATTTCTTGGGGAACCTATTTTAAAACAGGTATTATCTTAACCATCCCAACATTGTTTATTACGCTTGTTGGTTTATATATTTGGTTATCAATTATTTCTTAACACATCACAAAGGAGATTTTACACATGTCTAAAAAAACACTTTATTTCTTATGTACAGGTAACTCTTGCCGTAGCCAAATGGCTGAAGGATGGGCAAAAAAATATCTAAATAATAATGAATGGGATGTACGCAGTGCAGGGTTAGAAGCTCATGGATTAAATCCCAATGCTGTAAAAGCAATGAAAGAAGCTGGTGTTGATATCTCAAACCAAACATCTGATGTCATTGACCCTGAAATTTTAAATAATGCGGATTTGGTCGTTACATTATGTGGCCATGCAGCAGATCACTGCCCAGTAACGCCTCCCCATGTGAAACGTGAACACTGGGGATTTGACGATCCTGCAAAAGCTGAAGGAACAAATGAAGAGAAATGGGCGTTCTTCCAGCGTGTACGTGATGAAATCGCTGAACGTATTCAGCGTTTTGCTGAAACAGGTAAATAATTAATCAAAAAGCAGTCTATTTGTGTAGACTGCTTTATTTCTTCTTAAAATCTGTTTTATAGTAACTAGGAATATCAGGAATGCGTTATTAGTCTAACCAGATTTATAGATTCATATATATCCAAATTTAAAAATGTAGATGGTAATCGATTCTACTTATATAAAAAGCTACCTTTCCCCTAATTTCTATCATTTGATAAGTAAATGCTAAAGTATAAACTTACTTTTTATAAATATAAGATATTCTTTTAGCTAGTTTGCAGAAAAACTTTCGCCTTTACAATTAGATGCGTTTATTGTATGATTACACAACAGGAACATTTGTTCGACACTAAGGGTTTAGAGATGAATAAAGGAACGCCAGAGCAAACTAAGACAGTTAAACACAAAATTTTCTCGCACGGAGCAAAAACATTTGAGCCAACTCTTATTCTTTATCGAAATACCTGGGCGTTTATTGTAAACGTAATAACAATCGGAGGTTTCAAATTATGAATGATAAAAAAGCAGCACTAGATATGGCTCTAAAACAAATTGAAAAACAATTCGGTACAGGATCAATTATTAAAATGGGAGAAGGCACACATACAAAAGTTGAGGCATCTAGCTCAGGCTCATTAGCTTTAGATATAGCTCTTGGAATTAATGGTTATCCCAAAGGAAGAATTATGGAAGTTTACGGGCCCGAAAGTTCAGGTAAAACAACCGTTTCCTTACACGCAATTGCAGAAGTACAAAAAAATGGAGGTCGAGCTGCCTTTATTGATGCTGAACACGCACTGGATCCAGTTTATGCAAGAAAACTAGGTGTAGATATTGATGAGTTACTGTTATCTCAACCAGATACTGGTGAACAGGCACTTGAAATTGCTGAAGCATTAGTTAGAAGTGGTGCTGTAGATATTATTGTTGTTGACTCAGTAGCAGCATTAGTTCCACAAAAAGAAATTGAAGGAGAAATGGGAGATTCTCACGTCGGTTTACAAGCTCGTTTGATGTCTCAAGCTCTTCGTAAACTATCTGGAGCAATCAATAAGTCTAAAACCATTGCCATCTTCATCAACCAAATCAGGGAGAAAGTAGGCGTTATGTTTGGAAATCCAGAAACAACGCCAGGTGGAAGAGCACTAAAATTCTATTCTTCCCTTCGTCTTGAGGTTCGCCGTGCTGAACAACTTAAACTAGGAAATGACATAGTTGGTAACAAAACAAGAATTAAAGTAGTCAAAAATAAAATGGCACCTCCTTTCCGCATTGCTGAAGTAGATATTATGTATGGAGAAGGTATCTCGAGAGAAGGAGAAATCTTAGATATCGGTTCTGAAGTAGATATTGTTCAAAAGTCTGGATCTTGGTTTTCATATAATGAGGAGCGTTTAGGACAGGGACGAGAAAACGCTAAGATTTTCTTAAAAGAAAACCCTGAAATTAGAGAAGAAATTAGAAAAAGAATTATTGATTTCAAATATAGCGATAATATTAACAACGATAATGTTATAGATAACGATAGCGAAAACGAAAACAAATAAAGGCATAAAACACCTTTCCCACGGCTTGAACTGCACCCCATTATTAGATAAAAAAACTCTAATAATGGGGGTGTTTTTATGTCAAGGCTATTGATTTGTACCTAAATAAACACTACTCATATAGAGAAACAGCATGAATCTTCTTGCAATCCATTTGTATATTTACAATGAACGCACCTTTCTCTTTGTTTCAATGAAATAAAAAGTATAACCAGCAGATAGTGAAGTGAATAATTTTTTGGCCTTAAATAGAATCCCAGCGAGCAACTAAATAAAGAATATCTTCTAAAAAGAAATTTTCATTAAAAAAGCCTAGGTGATACGATAGTAGAACTTTCTATTTCTTTCCCCTTCCATATCCATCGATCCGCTTTATCTCTACTTTTATTTAGGTACACATTATGATTAAGTTGATTATATTTATTTGAGTAATGAAGATTGGCCAGAAGCAAATTAGATTTTACTGAAACCATAACATTATTGTTAATAGCGTTATGAGTTGCATGATATTGCATCAGTAATTGGCCACCATCCATGTTCATCGTATCATTTCCATATAAAATATTATGTTCAATAAGAGTATTTATCGTCCCTCCACGTTTTTTATCATAGCCTCCAATTGAAATTCCTGTAAAACGATTCTTATAAATCATATTCCGTATAACTTGAACATTGCTAGTTTGTTTACCATAGTGTTCACTTGCGATTTCTATTCCTAGATCGTTATGACTTGAAACGTTATGCTCAATAATAACATCTTTTCCTCCGTCTACGTAGATTCCCCCAGCGGAGTATTCATGTTTGTAAGCAGGATTTGAATAACTGCTGACGTTGTAAATATGGTTTTCACTAATGAGTCCTTCACGAGCTCGGTCATATTTCTCAACAGGAGCTACTTTTTCAAAGCCAATTACGTCAATCCCAATATTATCAACGTTTCGAATTGTATTGGCATTGACGATAAAATCTTTAACATTTCCATTTAGAGTTAGTGCTTCACTAAAACCTAAGGTCAGGTTTTCAAGTAGGTTTCGCGATATTTCAATGTTTTCTAACGAACGCGGCGCTTTGGATCCATAAAAAGCTATTCCATGAGCGTTTCCATTTTTATGTGCAGTCTTGATATCGAAAATATGATTATTAATAATTCGAAGGTTCTTTCCACTTCCTTCTACTAAAATACCACATGGTGTATTTTGTTCCTTAGAAGTAGACGAATGACCTATATTCAAACCTTGAATTGTTATGTAGCTCTTATTTTTTATGCTAACTAGCCCTCCATCTGTAGAACGGCTTTTTATTTTTTCTCCACTAATAAGAGGCTTTTCACTTTTATAGTTCCTGAAGATAATAGGCTTTTGTTTAGTACCTGAACGGCTAATAATTAATTGTTCATAGTAGATACCGCCTCTGATGTAAACGGTAGTTCCGGGCTGAGCTACTTCACTTGCCTTTCTTAATGTTCTAAAAGGTTTGCTTTTAGTACCCAGGTTTTTGTCATCCCCTGTAGGAGAAACATAAATTTCATGATGTATTATAGGAGCTGCTGAAGGTTGATTAGCTGCCTCAACCCTTTGGTTTATACAGCATAGTAAAATAAGAAGAATACCAACTGCTTTTTTCATAAGATCCTCCTTAAAGTTAATGAATTTTACTTGCGAGATTTTTAAATTATACTATGGTTCTTTTCATAAGGATGTAAATAATTGCACTATGTCTTATTATTTTTTAAAACTACAGCAATTTTTACATTTAAAACGGAAAGTGCTAAAGTAATGCTAGAATGTGGAGGTTTGAGAAATGAATAAGGAACTTAAGTTACGTCCTTTGGAAAGAGAAGATTTAAAATTTGTCCATGAACTCAATAATGATGCAAACATTATGTCTTATTGGTTTGAAGAGCCTTATGAAGCTTTTGTAGAGCTACAGGACTTATATGATAAACATATTCACGATCAAGGTGAGCGTCGTTTCATCCTTGAAAAGGACGGGGATATGCTGGGATTAGTGGAATTAGTCGAAATTGATTATATTCATCGTAGAGCAGAGTTTCAAATTATCATCGACCCTACGTATCAAGGTCATGGCTACGCCATGGTTGCCACAAACCTAGCAATGAATTATGCCTTTTCGGTATTGAATATGCATAAACTTTACTTAATTGTAGACAAGGAAAATGAAAAAGCAATTCATATCTATAAGAAGGTTGGTTTTTCTATTGAAGGTGAGTTAAAAGATGAATTTTTTGTTGATGGAAGCTATCATAATGCTATAAGAATGTGTATGTTTCAAAAAGAATATTTACAAACCAAAAATAAAAACTAAGGTTGAACTAGTATAAGAGTCCTGGTCACCAAAAAAAGAAGAAAGAATGAAATTGGGCTTCTATTATAGGAGTAAAAAATCCTGAAGGAGAAATGTGCAAACCATTTAAATATGATAACATTGTAAATTGTAAATTATAGAAACCATAAGGATGGTATTATGAGTACATTTAATCCAACAGGATTGCTATTATTCTTAATAATTATTGGTTTAATAGGATTCCTAGCTTTTAAAGTTGTTAAAAGGTTAAAAAAGAAATAAGTAACAAAAAGGGGACTGCACCCTGTTTGTGAGACAGGAATCAAAGCACCTTTTAAACAGCCAGCTGCCGGTATTGTACTGGTGACTGGTTGTTTAGTTTCGTTTGAATACGGGCATTGTTGTAATAAGTAATATAGTTTTCGACGATTTGTTCGACGATGGTGGTCGTCGTATATGTTAACTCGTCGAGGTAGAACGTTTCAGACTTTAGCGAGGAATGAGACGATTCAATGGAGGCATTATCTGCGGGTGTCCCTTTACGGGACATACTCATAGTAATGCCTCTTTCTTTAATTTTTTCTTGATAGAGATGCGATGTGTACACAGATCCTTGGTCACTATGCAACGTACATCCTTTAGGCAAAGAAGGAAGTTGGCTTAACGTATCTAAGACAAATTCTACGTTTTGATGATCACCAATCGAATATGCAATGATTTCCCCATTAAATAAATCTTGAATACTTGAAAGATACAACTGTTTAGGACCGAAAGGCAAGTAGGTAATATCAGTTACTAATTTCTGCAGAGGGCGATCAGCTTGAAACTCACGATTTAATACATTCTCCGCAACCTGATAAGGTTGCCCGGTTTGCTTTCGTTTTTTTCGTTTCACGCGACATTGCCAACCATATTTCTGCATGACACGTTGTACAAATTTATGGTTAATCTTCATCGTTCGATTGAGTAATGCTGTAATTTTTCGATAGCCATATCGGAACTTGTGTTTCCGACATTGCTCACCAACTTGTTGTTCCATCCATTTCTTTTTCTTTGTCCGTTCTGATTGTTCCTGTTGCCTCCAGCGATAATAAGTCGATCGAGGGATATCAAGGTACTGACAGATTTGATAGACTGGTATCTTATCTTTTAACTCTTCTACTACGTTCACTACGATTTCTGGAACCACTTCCTCTCCAATTCCTTGTACTTTTTTAAGACCTCAATCTGTTGTGTTAAATACCGGTTTTCGGCTTTCAATTTGGATATTTCGTCTTTAAATCCAGGCCCCTTTCCATATGAATACTGCTTGCCTACAGGCTGTTCAAATCGATGCATTTCTCCATTTTTATACCATCTCATCCACCTTTTTAATTGGGTGTAACTGCGAATATTTAATTGGGAAAGCACTTCTTTGACAGGTACACCAGCTAATCTCATCTCAATAGCTTTTATCTTTATCTCTGCCGGATAACTAACTCTTGTCCCCATAGAAAAAACACCTCCAAGTGATTGTTAGGTAGTATATACCCGTTTCTTAACTTAAAGGTGTTTTTTATTTGTCTCACTATAAGGGGTCAGTCCCGATAGTTCTTCCAAGGATCCTTTTTCCGGAGTATGCAGCTTTTTATACATTGTTGACTGATCAACGTTTTCTCAGTAGGTGGATGAGAAACTAATGTATAAGAAGTGCACCTTTTATACATATGTTAATTTTAAAAAATATAGTATTTTCAGGTGAAACTGCCTCTTTTTTTTAGTAAACCTTTATAAGATATTCTGATAACATCCAAATTTGAGATGATATACAAATTTCTATTCTGCATGCTTATAAACATCCGGTCTCAGGCTTTCAAATATTGGAATGTATGTTTGTTGTTCTGTAACTTTCTGTATATTAATTTCCGCTGTTATAATCTCTTCTTGATCTCCCCCCTCTTCTACGATGTTTCCATTGGGATCAATGACCATTGAATGCCCCGCGTATGTGTTGCCGACATGATTTTCATTACTCACTTTTCCCACGCTGTTACATGCAATGACATAAACACAATTTTCTATAGCTCTTGCCCTCAATAGTGTTCTCCAATGGTCTATATTTCTGGTAGTCCATTGTGCAACGTAGAATATGACTTTTGCACCTTGAGACGTTGGGTAGCGTGTGATTTCTGGAAAACGTAAATCATAGCATATAATTTGACTGGCTTTGATATTGTTAATCTCAAAGACATCTAGGACTTCATCTCCCCCTGTTAAATAATGATGTTCATCCAACATCGGCACGAGATGTATCTTATCTTTTTGATAGAGGAGCTTACCCGTTTTTGATACAGCAAAGGCTGTATTATAAATATTTTCATTTCTTTTATTTGAAACTGAACCTGCAATGATATTCACTTGATGGTTGATTGCTAAACGTTGAATAAAGGGAAAAGCTCTCTTTAAATCAATATCTGCTTTTTCTGCTACATTTTTTAAATCATAACCTGTATTCCACATTTCAGGTATCACAACAATCTCAGTATCTATATGCAGCTTTTCTTCAAATAAGGACTCAATGCGGTTTTCGTTTTGCTTAACTTCACCTTCTATAATCTCTGTTTGAAATAATTGTATTTTCATTTTTCTCCCTCTTATTCATATATAAATTTATAAATAGGATATAAATCACAGTTGTATTTGACATCTTCGCCATGTGATGAAGAAATAATAGAAGGTTTAATTTCATCTATAATTCGTCCGCTATTAATATTTTCACCCATATCAACTGTAAACTTTCGAATCGGCGGATGTAAGGATTCAGCATTAGAAAAGAATAAGTCTCCAGTTAGCAGCACATTGTCATCTTTATGGTGGTATATCACATGTCCTGGTGTATGACCGGGTGTTAAATACACATCTAAAGGTAACTTTTTAATGATGTTGTTACTTAGACTTTCAACTTGATGTTCCACCCCTGTTGTTTCCTTTTCTGCCTTATTTGGATATGGTTTTTCGCCATTGATAAAAGGCGCTTCAACTTCGTGGGCGTAAATAGGAATATTTAAATTATCTCTTAAATACTTGGCGCCATTAATGTGATCTAAATGGCCATGTGTGAGTAAAATACTTTTGGGGATACCTAAAGATTTTGCTATATTTAACTGAGTATGTGCATAGTCTTTCATTCCTGTATCAATGATATGAACACTCTCACCATCTAGCACGTACCATGTATTAATTTTGACAGGAATTCCTACAACAGTTTTGTAAGTAAGTTTGTAAATATGTCTAGAAATTTGGACAAATTCCAATTGATGCACCTTCTTTTGTTTTATTTGATAATATAAGTTTAGTAAGAAAAAATAGACGTAACAAGAAGGCACAATTTTGTTACTAGCCATTGAGGTGAAAAAATGTCAGACTTTAAAAGTGATCAATACGGTCCTTGTACGTTAACTGTAAAGCATGCTTGTCCAATTGAGTTAACGATGCATATGATGGGTGGTAAATGGAAAGGTATTATTTTATCTTTGTTATCAAAATCACCCATGTATTATAATGCAATGCGCCGTGAAATACCGGGTATTACCCAGCGTATCCTTACACTGCAGCTTAGGGATATGGAAAAAAACGGATTGATTGAAAGAGAAGAAACAAACGATAACCCTAAAAGGGTTTTATATTATTTAACAGATCTTGGAGAAAGTTTTGTTCCAATACTAAAATCTTTAGAGAAGTGGGGCAATGTTTATATAAGTCAGCAGGAAGAGGAATTAAGAAAAATTGTAACGTTTTAAATAAACTCCTTAAATATATTTTACTTCTTTTTAATGACGCCTTGTTTTTTTATAATGTAAGTACTTAATTAAGTAGTATCCGCGAAACTATATTAACTTGAAAATGCAAACTTATTCAATGAGAAAAGCCTTTACCATGGCGGTAAAGGCTTTTCCTATGCTCTTCCCTAATGGGAATCTCTTGTTATCTTTATCTCTATTTTTCATTAAGGTCTATGAAAATTGACTGTTTTCTCGTCATCTCCTGTTCGTTCAAACCATCCTCTAAAAGCCCAGTTATCATAACCTCCATCGCCTTCATTAATAAATGTTCCTTCTTCAAATACCCAGACACCATAGGTAATACCATCATAATCTACGGTGTCAAAATATTGAACACCTTGTAATTGATCTGAATTATACCCTTGGCTCAAATTCATAACCATTACATTGTATCGTTGACCTGATTCAAAGAATGCTTTTTCCATTGCTCCCTTGACGAAACCACTTCGATTGTCGGCTGTTTTAGCCGCATCTGCAATCGCTTGTCCTATGGCTACGGGATCAACTGTTACGTCTCCTCCAACTTCTGCAGCCTCTGCAGAGCCTGCAGAACCTCCTAAATTCGGTAGAGCTAATGGCGTCGCTAACACAGCTAAACCTACGGCAGAAGCTACAACAGCTTGTTTCGCTTTTCTCATTTGATCTCCTCCTATTTTTAGGTGATTCTTAGAACATTTACCCTTTATTACCAAATTAAAACAAAAAAGATATTATAATTAAGAATGGGAGATGGATAATTTTATTCTTCTAAAGCTTTTGTCCAACCAAACCTAAGTTTATAAGTTTCTTTCTAAAAGCTCTCTTGCTTTTTCTGCCATTTCTCTCGGTGAATATGGCTTTTCATTTTTGAGCCACCACTCAACTACGCTGACGTACGCATTAGCAACAAATTCAGCAAGTAATAATTCATTTAGTTTTACATACAGCTTTTCTCTTTATAAATCTTTTTTGATCTTTACTCACGGGTGTTACCAATCGATTTGTTTCTTATCTCTGAAAAGCTTTTCATTGGGTTCTTCAGAGCCAATTGCTGCTAGCCATAAAATGAAAAGCGAGTAATCATGTGATCAGTTTCTTAAAACGGCATATATACGTTATGCTTATAACTTATTAAACCATTCATCATCAACAGGTTCTAGCCATTCTGTTTCTCCTGGTGTCATTGCTAAGTGCACAAACCAGCTATCCTTTGTGGCGCCATGCCAATGTTTCACATTTGGTGGGATGTTCACGACATCACCTTTTTTTATTAACTGTGCTGCTTTACCTTCTTCTTGATACCAGCCTTCTCCACCTGTTACTAATAATACTTGTCCAACTTTATGAGAATGCCAGTTATTACGAGATCCTGGAGCAAAAGTTACATTTCCAATAGATGTGTTAAGCGGCTTTTCGTCTGTAAATACCATTTTTAAATAGGCGTCTCCACTAAAGTTGGCTTCCACTTTTTGTCCTAGTGGAAAGATTGTGCTATTACTTAATTCTTCATGCTTCATATTTCTTCTCTCTCCTTTTAAGCGTTATAAATTTTTTTAGCAATATTAAAAGCAGACCATGCTTTGGGCCACCCTGTATAAAACGAAAGATGAGTAATCACTTCTACAATTTCGTCTTTGGTTACTCCGTTTTTCTTTGCTTTTTGAAGATGCGGCGTTAATTGCTCAAAGTTTCCACCCGCAATTAAGGCAGAAACTGTAATCATACTTCGATCACGCGGAGATAACTCTTTCTCTCGCGCCCATACTTCGCCAAACAAAACATCATCATTAAGCTCAGCAAACTTTGGAGCAAATTCCCCTAACAGCTCTCGTCCTGCGGTTTGTTTTTCCGGCATCTCTCTCTCATCCTTTCTTTCTATTTTGATCGTTACAACAGGTGTAGTATAAGACTTAAACTTAGGTTTAAGTCAACAAGAGAATGTCGATGTTTTAAGAAGAAATTCATTATTGACTTAAAGTCGACTTTAAATGATAAGTTCAATAGATATAAGGAGACAATACTAAAGAAAAAACAATTATATATAACTGACTTTAAGCATTCAGTATTAGTTCAAATAAATGATAGAAAAGGTGAATACGATGGCTTATTCAATTGGAGAATTTGCAAAAATCCTTGGCGTAACAGCAAGTTCACTCAGATATTATGAAAGACAAGGTTTGCTTACACCTAATCGGGATGAGAATAATTTACGAAGATATACGGATGATGATATTGAATGGGCGAAGTTTCTCCTCCATTTAAAAGGTTCAGGTATGTTAATAACAGAGTTAAAACAATACACTAAATGGCGTGCAATAGGTGATAAAACAATCCAAGAGAGATTACATCTACTTGAAAACCGCAAACACCTTGTACAACAGGAAATACAAACTTTACAACAGAGTCTAGACATTTTAAATCGTAAAATTGAATTTTATAACGATCGGTTAAGAGGCGAATTATATGATTTTGTTCTTTATCCAAATGAAGAATCAAACTCATAACATAAGACAATAGAAAAAGTTTTCTATTGTCTTATGTTTAGGTGGAAATCTCTTTTCTAAAATGTATTTTTTTAATCTATTCGGCTAGTATAGTAATGAACAAAATTGCTTGTCCCCTTTTGATCGTCTGTTAGAAAAAGTTGAGGTAACTCATTCAACATGATAACCAACTATTATTTAATGGATTTAGTTGCCAGATAACAAGGCATATATTCAGTGATTCTCCCTTTGTGGTGATGATCTTCATAAAGAGCTTGTAGAGTGAATCCAGCTTTTAGCTGTCCCCCAATTTGAGTTTCTAAAGAATGACTAAACTGTACACCGCCATTCTTTATAAGTTCTTCATCATTTTCTATCGTACTTTTAGTTCCGTCATAAGGTAATTTATGAACTACTTGTAATTCTTTCTCATCTTCTCCAAATAAATAGAGAGCAGGGTTTGCAAAGCCAGATAGCAGAACGCCACCTTTTTTAAGAACTCTAAAACATTCTTGCCAAACGTGTTCAACATCTTGAATATAGCAGTTTGATACGGGATTAAAAATCATATCGAACGTCTCATCTTCAAAGGGAAATGTCTTACTCATATCGCCTTTAACTAAATCAATAAAATAGCCTTCTCTAGCGGACACCATTTTTTCTAATTCTAATTGTTTATCAGAGTAGTCAAACACTGTAACTTCTGCATGCTGCGCTGCAAAGACTGGGCATTGCTGTCCTCCTCCACTAGCAAGTCCCAATATTTTTGCTTTTTTAAATGGAATAAACCAGTTATGTGGAACAGGCTTACAAGGTGTTAAGTAAATATCAAAAATACCTTGAGTTGCATCTGCAAAATCTTGATGATTAATAGCTAATGACCATTCTCCTCCAGCTGAAGCCCACTCATCCCACATTTTGGAGTTGATTTTTGTATAATTAGCTTTTTGTGACATAGTTACTCCCCCTTTACCTCTTTTAGTATTTTGTTTAATTTTACCATATCGCTAGAAGAATAATTTAGATGTACTAATTAATTTTTTCTGTTTCAGATAATTAATCTGTACTGGAGAAGTACTTAATAGATATTTTTAAAAATAAAAACACCCTTTTAAAAAATTAAAAGGGTGTTTTTATCTTAAGTATAAAAGCTTGTATATAAATAAGATACGAGTTTTATTTTTAATGGCTTGTCTCGAAGCTTTCAGCCATCATTAGATCATTTTTGTAGGCAGCCATTGCGAGTTCATATCTCACCTTTTGACCCGCTTCTACAAAATCAGCTTCCTTCACAAGGCCTGATACTGAATATTGGTGACCTTTAAAATCTACGTTCAGTTCAGTAATTTGATTGAATTGAAAGCTCTCTATAGGAATTCCATTCACATCTTTCAACAAATACTGGCCATATTTCTCGTTACATGTTTGTGCTACTTGCTCCATTACTTTGAAGGCATCTTCCGGATTTTGTCTATAGTTGAGAATAAGACTTTCATTTACCCGGCGTCTTCCTCGGGTTCCATTCTGAAGTTCCGTAATGTTGCTATATGAGACGGTATAGAGGTAGCCGTCATACTGACGAATCTTTAAGTAGCGCATGGTGATTTCTTCTATTTTTCCTTGGCGGTTTCCGTTGAGAATAACATAATCTCCGTGATGGATCTGACGTTCAAACAGGTAAGTCAGTCCCATTATATAATCACGGATAATATGCTGGAGGATTATTGCCAGGGCACTGGCCAACACTACTGAACTAGTGAGTATCTTTCCAAAGTCAAAGAAATGGCTAAGCACATAAATAAAGAAAAAAGCCAGGCCTACTACTCTTGTCACCTGATTAGAAAAATGCATTAAGGTTTCTTCTCGTTTTTCATCTAAAAAGCTCGTTTTATCAAAGAAAAGCTTAATGAATTTGCGAATAAAATAAACGATAAGTATAATCAGCAGCGCTACCGTTAAAACCTTTACGGGAAACTGCTGGAAGAATTCAGTGAAAACCAACTTACCCACTCCTTATTTCTAACACTATACCAAAAGAATGTACGTAAAGACAAAAATCTTCTGTTCTTCATAAACCTTAATGATAATAGCACGGTTTCATCAAAAAAAGAAGCGGTATCTATGCTTCTTGAAGGTCGGTATATTGATGATAATCTCTCAATTAATTGAAATTAAAGGAGTAAGGTGAACTGTAATAGACTAATTTTCTTCGTTATATCTTGGTAATTAAGTCAATATACTGTCTATTTTAATTTTGACAATTCTAAGGAGATTATTCTGTTACACTAAAATAGGCAAAGAAATCATGATCGTTCGTAAGCAAAAGTTGTCCTTTCTTTATCCAATTAGATATACTAAAAAGGCAATCCAATTTAATACTGCTCTTAAAAAATGTAAGAAAATCGATATGAAGTAAAGGAGAAAAAACATGAACCAACACACACAACCTTTAAGCCCTATCGCCTTCCATCTTGGTCCACTTGAAGTCCATTGGTATGGAATTATCATAGGAATAGGAGCTTTCTTAGGCTTCTTGTTAGCCTCGAAAGAAGGAAAGAAACGAGGGATCTCTTCAGAAACCATCTCTGATTTACTTCTGCTAGCACTACCCATTGCTATCATTACTGCTCGAATTTACTACGTACTTTTTGAATGGAGTTATTATAAAGACCACCCAGGCGAAATTATAGCAATTTGGCATGGAGGCATAGCTATTCACGGTGGAATTATTGGCTCTGTATTAACAGCTATATGGTTTTGCAGAAAAAAGAATCTTTCTTTTTGGAAAATGGCTGATGTTTTAGCTCCTAGCTTATTATTAGGCCAAGCTATTGGCCGGTGGGGAAACTTCATGAATCAAGAAGCACACGGCGGACCTGTTACACGTCAGTTCTTAGAAGCTTTACATTTGCCTGATTCTATTATTAACCAAATGTATATAAATGGAACTTACTATCATCCTACGTTTCTCTATGAATCACTTTGGAACATAATAGGTGTGCTTGTCCTAATCGTACTAAGAAAATCCTTGTTAAAAAGAGGCGAAGTCTTTCTTACTTACCTGCTATGGTATTCGATAGGAAGATTTTTTATAGAAGGACTGCGTACAGATAGCTTAATGTTAACCTCTCATATCAGAATAGCTCAATTAGTTTCTTTCCTTTGTGTGCTAGGCAGCTTGATTCTGCTATGGTATAGACGCAAAAAAGGCTTGGCAACTAGTAAGGCTGTCTTTCTCTCATAAGAACCGATATTTTTATGCAGTTTTGTAAAATTAGTAGTTGATGGACTATGTTTCAGATATCAAAACGTGTAATGAGAAATAAAAAACCAATAAAAGCAGCAAGTTGATTTTCAGTGAATTTGAAGATCAACTTGCTGCTTTTACGCATTAGTTATTAATATTTTTAATCGAAACTATGATTTATATATATTTTACTAATAACAAACCGTCTTTTATAGTTAAGGTATACACTTCTTGTGTGAAGCTGCACTTGATAAGAATTCATATTGGAGATGAAATGTATGATAAATATAAATAAAGTCCAAAAACGAACTCTATTCCCACGAACAAATGCCCAGACGTCACCTAATGTTTTTTTATGGGCTGAAGGAATTGCTTTTACTTTTCTTTTTGCTTTACTTGCTTATGGCTTAGCGAAAGTCCCGGGGTTTAATCATATCGGTCCACTAGCCTGTTCAATTATAATGGCAGTCATTTATCGTCAAATTTTGGGGTACCCTGAAAAAATAAGATCTGGAATTGAATTTTCTTCTAAAAAGCTGTTACGCTATGCCATCATTTTATATGGCCTAAAGCTTAATATTGATGTTGTTATTCATCACGGATTAGGATTGTTGCTTCACGATGTGGGAACGGCTGTATTTGCGATTGTTTTGACGGTTTTTCTAGCCAAATGGATGAAAGCTGATAGCGGTTTATCCCTTCTTTTAGCGATAGGAACAGGAATATGCGGTGCTGCAGCTATTGCGGCTGTTTCTCCGATTGTAAAAGCAAAAGAAGAAGATACAGCTATCGGAGCTGGTGTTATTGCTTTAGTGGGAACCCTATTTGCGATTGGATATACCATTTTAAGACCTTATATACATTTAACAAATATTCAATATGGAATTTGGTCAGGCGTAGGTCTCCATGAAATTGCCCATGTAGCTCTAGCTGCAGCACCGTCTGGACGCGATGCTCTAGCTATTGGACTGTTGGCTAAGTTAGGCAGAGTGCTCTTACTTGTGCCATTAAGCTTTATCTTAATGTACTGGATGAAGCGAACAGGAAAAATTAAAAAGGATACTAAGATTGAATTCCCTTGGTTTTTAATAGGTTTTATAATCATGAGTATTTTTGGGAGTTATGTCGTTGGTAAGCACCTTATAATACCTAAAACGATCATGGATGATATTTCAACTCTAACTACCTTTCTTTTAACAATGGCTATGGTCGGGCTAGGGTTAAATGTAAGTTTGAAGGCTCTTCGAACAAAAGCATTAAAGCCGTTGATT
The DNA here is from genome assembly GCF_042787735.1 of Priestia sp. YIM B13490. Lineage (NCBI taxonomy): Bacteria > Bacillati > Bacillota > Bacilli > Caryophanales > Bacillaceae > Priestia > Priestia sp. YIM B13490. Next base: position 9,554 of record NZ_JBHZOT010000025.1, on the reverse strand, counting down.
GCGATGTTTATTACCTCTATACTCTTATCATTTCTTACGTTTTGGACGATGTAAAGACAAGTAAATTAAAATGATTAAGTAACAGCTACTACTTCCTATACAACTGTTAATGCGAAAAAAGTTTCTTATTTCTCAGGTTTTAAATCTCTTCCCAAATTTATGGATTAATTATAGAGAAATCTAAACCTATAGCCTAGATACTAATGGCAGTTCCCTCCCTAATAAACGTTTTCAATTAAAAAACAATCTTTATTGCATTAAGTAGTGATGTAATAAAGGTTGTGTTTGTATATACTAGGGGTTGTAGTGCTGAACTTAGTGTTGTTTTAAGAGCATCAAGCGGATAAAAAGCCGAAGCATCTCCTACCATGAAATGCAGTAAAGCAGTGAAACATTTAGAAAATACATTGACGCCCCTGAATCAGTCATGGTATAAACACAATAGGAGAGTTTAGCACTTAAAAGCATAAAAGCGATAAAGTTTAAAACGATATTTATATAAATAGAATACATAGGAGGAAACAACTACCATGGGACATAATAGCAAAATTATAGACTGTACCATTCGTGACGGAGGTTTAATTAATAATTGGGATTTTAGCGTTGGATTTGTGCAAGACTTATATAACGGCCTAAGCGCAGCCGGCGTTGAATACATGGAGATCGGTTATAAAAATTCACCTAAGCTTCTTCAAGCAACTGAGCCCAATCCATGGAGATTTCTTGACGATAACTTTCTCAAAGAAATTATCCCTGAGAAAAAGTTCACGAAGCTATCTGCCTTAGTAGATATTGGGCGTGTAGATCCAAATGACATTCTGCCACGTGAACAAAGTATGTTAGATATGATTCGAGTGGCATGCTATATTCGCGAAGTAGATAAAGGCTTAGAGCTTATAAAAATGTTTCATGATTTGGGCTATGAGACCTCACTTAACATTATGGCACTATCTAGCGTACCGGAAAATCAGCTTATTGAAGCATTTGAAATGGTAAAGAAAAGCCCTGTAGATGTTGTATATATCGTTGACTCCTTTGGAAGCCTAGACCCTGCGGATATTGAGCATCAAGTGAAAAAGTTTCAAGCCATGATTCCTAGCAAACAGCTTGGGATCCATACCCATAACAACATGCAGCTAGCTTTTGCTAATACATTAACTGCAATGCGCAGTGGCGTTACATTCCTTGATTCATCTGTTTATGGTATGGGCCGTGCAGCTGGTAACTGTAACACAGAGCTGCTTGTTAGCTACATACCAAAACCACGCTATGAGATGAAGCCGATTCTTGGCGTAATTGAAAAGCATATGCTTGAAATGCGTCAAAAGTGGGAATGGGGCTATATCATTCCTTACATGATTTCTGGTGTACTGAATGAACATCCACGTGTTGCTATGGCTTACCGTGATAGCGAGGATCGTGACAAATTCGTAGATTTTTATGACAAAGTGACGTCTCCAGAAGTTACTACGTCTCCATCATCAAAATAAGTTAAAATGCTAAAAGTACCTCTGTTAATCGGGGTACTTTTTTGTTTTTGTACAAAGAGCCCATGATTGTATAGCGTCTACTTAAACTTTGAAACCCTCGATCTCGACAATTAGCTAAATGTAAACAGTCGTGCTCTTCTTAAACTATTATTTATGTATGTAAACCGGCGTTCCAATGGGAACTACAGAGGAAAGTTCTAGAATATCTTCATTGTCCATTCTGACACATCCATGTGACATATCTCTGCCAATAGAAGCTGGATCATTAGTCCCGTGTATTCCATATGTAGGTTTTGATAGTCCCATCCATAAGGGACCAAATACAGCTGGAGGGGTAGTATCTTTATTAATGATTTTAAATTTTCCAGTTGGAGTTGGCGTAATCATTTTCCCTACAGCAATAGGATATGTCTTTACTAATTTAGCTCCATCATATAGTTTTAATTGATGCTGCTTTATTGAGACATCTATCCTTTTTGCCATGGCAGTACCTCCAACTTCTTATAAGTTACTATAAATAGAATTTTTTTATTGTTAACAACGTATATCGAATAACTGTTAACTGAAAAATATCTAAATTAATCCATAAAAACTAATGCTATTTATACCGTTCTAATAGTGAAAAATTTTTTTAAAAGCCAAGGCCCTGGCGTAAATCCAAGTGTTAATTGCCAAGCTCCTATTGCTTGCAAACCAAATTTACGAACTAACACCATTTTTTCACTCATGCTTCTTACATCTTCAAACCATAATTCATGCATCTGTCCCGCTTGATCTCTATACTGAAAAAATGGCGATTTGTACTCTTTTGAATATTGGATAGGCGACTGATATCTCATCGCTGTTTTAATCGCATCTTGATTGGATATAGCAGATGCTACTGTGCCGGGCTTGTAAGGAATTGGCCAGTTATATCCATACAAAGGGACTCCAATGATAAGCTTTCTTCGCGGAACACTTTTTATCGCAAATTCTATTGTTTTTTTTACTTCAGTAATAGGTGCAACAGGCCCTGGTTCGCTGCCTGCATGATGCCAATCATATGCCATAATGAACATATAGTTAACAACGGCACCTATTCCACCGTAATCATATCCTTTTAACCAAGGAATATCTTCGCTTGTCTTCGCTGGAACCGCTATGGTCAGCGCGTATCCGGCAGGTTTTAAACGTTCACCCAGCTGACGTAAAAATCCTGTAAAAAGATCTCTATCCTCGGCCTTTACACGTTCAAAATCAATATTCACCCCGCCGTAGCCTTTTCTAGATACTAAATAAAAAATATTATTAACAAGATTGTTTCTTGCCTGAGGGTTATTTAAAACTTGATGGGCAAGATCCGAACTAAACCCTTCAGAAGTTAGATTAGTAATCGTAACTAACGGTGTAACTCGGTTTTTCCAAGTCGTTTCAATTGCTACTAAATCGTTTAAATCATTCATAATATCTCCATTGCTGCCAAAATGATATTCAAAGATAGAAATGGACGAGGAATAAGTTGCAAAATCAGTAATTAAATCGCGATCTAATTCTGGATTTCGAACGGCATAATACTCCAGTGTACCTGCAATATAGTCTGATATATTAGGGATTTTCATTTTCATTCCCACCTGCAAATAATTATAATGGACTGAAGGATTAGCTCTTTTTAATTGTTCTAAGGATACATAAGCTTTTTTAGCAATACTCCTCATCGTATCACCAGGTTGAACTGTGTATACATAAGAAGCTATAAGTAAGGCTTGACCTGGAACAACATTTGTTTCTTCTAAACCATTTACCCTCCTAAGCTGCGCAATGGGATAATCATATCTACTGCTTATTGAAGACAGGGTATCACCAGGTTGAACTATATGAACAAACATGTTTTCTCCTCCTATGTACTCTTTATCGAATTATGTTTTATTTCGTGACAAGTTTAAAGAAGCCATTCAATAAATGTATATGAGTATTGTTTGTTTATATAACATAAAGAGGCAGGCATTTATAAAACAATCCAAATGGTTTCCTTACCTACAAGAAAACGATGGATTATTCCTTCTACACAGAGAAATATTGAATATGAGCAAAGCTAGTATAACAACTGATATTGGATCATAAAGTAAAGGTAATTAAAAGTATAGTCTAGTTGTACAATTCTGCTGAAAAGGCAGCCACATATGTGGCTGCCTTTTTTAGCCTTTTATTTTCTTGAAGACTCTATGCCTTTATACATCCAAAACATCGTTTTTATCTTTGGGTTGCTTGAAAGGTTGGTAAAAAATACCGAAATATATTGCTACTATGCTAATAAAAACTGTTAATATCATTGAGATAATTAAGGATGCGTCTAATAACAAAATGAACCCTAATCCGGCTATGGAAGTAATAGTGGAAAGTATTGTCCATGTTGAAAATGTTTCTTTCATACTTAATCCAAAATATTCTTTAATCATCCAAAATCCTGCATCATTAACATGTGAGCAAATTGCACTTCCCGCTCCCGTTGCAAGAGTGACTAGGGCTAAATTAGCATCGTATTGAGACAGCATTGGAATAACTAATCCTGCAGTGGATATAGCCGCAACTGTGGCTGATCCTAAAGAGATACGTAATAACGCAGCAACTACCCAAGCAAGTATGATAGGTGACATTGAAGTTCCTTTAAACAATTCTGCTACATAATCTCCTACACCACCATCAATTAGTACTTGCTTGAAGGCACCCCCACCTCCAATAATTAATAGCATCATACCAATTGCAGCAATTGATGATGTACAAGAGTTCATAACTTCTTTTATAGGAGTATTTCTTGCTATTCCCATTGTATAAAATGCAAGAATTAAAGATATTAACATTGCAGATGAAGGGTTTCCTATAAGACGAATTATTTCAATCGTTGTATCATCTTCAAATCCTACTGATTTTTGAATCATATCTAGAATTGTAGATATAGACATTAATAAAACAGGAAACATTGCAGTTAATACGCTTATGCCGAAACCTGGTGTTTCGTTAAGTTTGAATGTTTTTTGTTCACCTAAAGAAGCTATATTACCCGTCTTCTTGAATGCATCAGGTACAATTTTTTTAGCCATCTTAGTATATAAAGGACCTGCTATAATGACGGTTGGTATTGCAACAATAATACCGTAGAGTAAAACTAATCCAATGTCAGCACCATACTCACCAGCTATGACTGTTGGTCCTGGGTGTGGGGGAAGGAAACTATGAGTTGCTAATAAAGCTGCAGCCATAGGAATACCTAAGTGCAAGATAGAGGCTCTTAATTCTTTCGCAATCGAAAATACAATTGGGATTAATAAAACTAATCCTACTTCAAAAAATAAAGCTATACCTACAATAAACGAAGCAACTACAACAGCCCACTGAATTCTTTTTTCTCCAAATTTGTTAATTAGAGTCATGGCGATACGCTGAGCTCCCCCTGCGTCAGCAATTAATCTCCCAAGCATTGCACCAAGCCCAAATATTAAAGCTATATGACCAAGTGTACCTCCTAATCCAGCTTCAATGGATGTGACAACCTTTTCCATAGGCATTCCAAGTGCTAAAGATACAACAAAAGATACAATTATCAATGAAACAAATGTATTTAATTTAAATCCAGTAATCAAAATTAGTAACAGAATAATCCCAATCGCTACTATAAATAATGGCATGATATACCTCCAAAAAATAATTAAAATATTTTTACTTGCTCCACTTATTGAAACACTAACTTTATATTTTAATTAGTAAGTAACTCTAGGACGCTTATGCTATTTTGTTTACTAGTCATAAAGTACAATTATTCGAAAAAACGCCCTTTGGTAAACGCTTTCAATTGAGGCCTTAAATATTTTTAAATTAATATTAATATTAATAGGTTAATTCTGTACTAATGTTTTTTCTTTGTCTAATGCTTCTACGCCTGCTTTTAGAACCTCAATAATTCGATCTGTGTCATAGATATTTCCACGCCACGTTCCTCCACTAACCGATTGAAGCGCAGCCCACAAACGAGTATCATCTGGAAGACCCGGATCCGGTTTTAGTTCTGGATGAAGGTCACGTTCTTGCAGGACTTTAGTTGCTTTTTCTAAAGAAAGTCTCGTATTCTCAGTTCCAACAAAATTAACTGAACCCACTAATTGATTACGGTCAATAATGATTTCAATTATGTCTCCATCACGCAATTTTCCAATTGGTCCCCCAGCTAATGCCTCAGGTCCAATATGTCCGATACATGCACCAGTAGAGACACCAGAGAAACGCGCGTCTGTAAGTAAGGAGACATGTTTTCCAAAAGACAAATGTTTTAGTGCCGATGTTAATTGATATGTTTCCTCCATTCCGGTTCCTGAAGGACCACCGCCCATAACCACCATTATATCTCCTGCTTCTATGCCTCCTGTTTTAATCGATTTTATGGCTGCTTTTTCTGAAGTAAAGACCTTTGCTTTTCCTATATGTCGATATACCCCATCTTCTCCTACCACAGATGGATCAATAGAAGTTGATTTAATTACTGATCCTTCAGGGGCAATATTTCCTTTCGGGAATGTAACTGTGGAAGTTAGACCTTTTTCTTTTGCTTTGGCTGGATCCATAATAATATCATCAGGATTGATTCCATCAGCTTCTAACAATTGTTTTTTCATAATTGCACGTCTTTCTGATTTTTCCCACCAATCGAGGTTTGAACCAAGAGTTTCTCCAGTAACTGTTAGTACATCTTCATGCAAGACACCTAATTTTCTCAAATGAAGCATCACCTCCGGTACTCCCCCTGCTAAGAATACCTTAACAGTTGTATGGCCTACAGGACCATTTGGTAGTACATCGACCAAACGAGGAACTTTTTTATTGATTCTAGTCCAATCTTCAACGGTAGGTATCTTACAATTAGCTGCATGAGCAATTGCTGGAATATGAAGTAATAAATTTGTTGAACCCCCGAAAGCTGCATGAATGACCATAGCATTCTCTATAGCTTTATCTGTAATTATATCTTTGGTGAAAATCTTTTTCTTCTCCATTTCTAAAGCCGCACGTGCTGATTGCTTAGCCATCTCCATCCATACTGACTGGCCTGAAGGTGCTAGCGCTGAGTGGGGTAAAGCCATTCCAATTGCTTCCGCCACAACTTGAGAGGTACCAGCTGTCCCAAGAAATTGGCATCCTCCTCCCGGTGTAGCACAAGCACGACATCCAAGGTCAGCAGCTTCTTGCAAAGTAATTTCGTTGTTTGCGTATCTTGCCCCAATTGTTTGAATCTTTCCTGCATCTTCTCCATTTGTAGGTGGAAGAGTAACACCTCCAGGGACAATGATAGTTGGCAAGTCATGCATTGATGCCAGAGCTACCATCATTGCTGGAAGACCTTTATCACATGTAGCTACTCCAATAACTGCTCTGCGAGTAGGCAATGAGCGAATTAATCTTCGATAAACTATAGCCGCGTCATTTCGAAAAGGAAGGGAATCAAACATACCAGCAGTTCCTTGGGAGCGCCCATCACATGGATCGCTTACGAATCCTGCGAAGGGCACGCCACCCTGTCTACTGATCTCTTGGGCTGATGCCTTCATTAATAAACCTATTTCCCAATGCCCAGTATGATAGCCTAATGCAATTGGAGTACCATCATGATTCCTGATTCCACCTTGAGTACCGAGAATTAGAACTTGTTTTCCAAGTAGATTTGAAGGTGCCCAGCCCATACCAACATTTTGTGATAATCCAAAAAGGTCACCACTTGGTGAATCTAGCAACATTTCGGGTGTAAGTGGGAGTGAACCATCTGCTCCCTTCGAATGAGTTTGAATTTTATAAAGAGATACATCCTCTTCGCCAAATATGGATTGCAATGACATATGTATTCCTCCGTTAATAAGATTTTTTATAAAAAAAGATATATTTTTATGTTGCTCATACTATCTTCTATTAATTGGAGAATATAGGTTCCTCGAAAACAACATCTTTCATTAATAATTTATGAAAATTTTTCTGTCCCTAGTGCCTGGCCTAGTATTTGTTTTACTTGTTCCTTCTTTCTTTCACTAAGTTCGCGAGCTGGAGAGATCATGTTTGTAGAAACTTTTATCCCCCTTAAAGAAAGAGCTTCTTTAATTACACTTACAAAAGGCTTATCTATTTGATATAAGGATAATAGACCTGACAATAGACGATGTGATTCAATTGCGCGAGCATAGTCTTTTCCCATAAAAGATTGATAAATATTTACAGAAAGCTCTGGTGCAAAGTTTGCAGTGCCGGGAATGGAGCCATCTCCACCGAGAGATAACGTGTTTAAAAAATGATCATCGTATCCTGAGAAAACAGCGAAATCAGGATGGGCAGCTTTTACAGCTAAAATCATTTCCCTTGTATGAGCGACGGCATCAACAGTTTCTTTAATACCTACAATATTAGGATAAGATTCGACTAATTTAAGAACAAATTCTGGCGATAAATCTTGGCCTGTTAATGCTGGGAAATTATATAAAAGGGTGGGCATATCTACTTTTTCAGCAATTTGAGCAAAATGCTGAAAGAGATTGTCCTCAGATAACGGCCAATAATATGGGTTAATAACTACGATTCCATCTGCCCCTATTTCTTTTGCATGCATACTTAGTGAGATAGTCTCTTTTGTGCTTGGAGTACCAGTGCCAATTAAAACTGGCAAACGTCCATTTACATACTGAACTGCAAATTCTGCTACTTTCTTCCTTAAAGAAGTTGACATTTGACTAAATTCTCCGCCCGACCCTAAAAAAAACAGCCCATTTACTTTAGACTCAATTAGAAAGTCAATTAAATTTTTCATTCCCTTTTCATCTAAGCATTCATTTTGATCTACTATTGTAGAGACAGGCGGAATTACCCCATGAAACCTTGTTGTTTTTTTCATTATATTTCCATCCTTTTAAAATTTAATAAAAACAAATTTTTTAAGCTCATATAAAAACTTAACTTAATTGTTTAAATATAATTTTTTTGTATTTTGGCAAAAAGATATAAGAGATTACTATATCTTCTATTTGTTAAGAATTGACTTTCTTCTAATAAAGGGTCTCTTTAGATACGTGTAGTAGCTAGAATTGTTTCTTTTTAAATGCTTTAATTAACCTAATAAGAATTTAGTTATTATTGGCTAAGCAATGTTATTATAAATCTTTGCTTAGCCTCCTTAATATCACATTATTTATAGTCATTTTATTATTCTGCTCTCTCTTGAATAGGGTTTTTCACTAAAAACCAATAACAAAGTGCTGCACATCCTGCAATAATACCACCTGATATGAAGGCAAGAGAGTAAGATCCAGTCTTATCTACAATTAAACCTGCTATAAAGGGTGAGAGTGCACCTCCAAAATAACCTCCAAAGTTTTGTATAGCGCCTACAGATGCAACCATAGAAGGAGGGGCAATATCACCAGCAAGAGCCCAAGCACTTCCTGTAATTGCGGAAATAAAACAAAGTGCTAGTGTGAATAAAGTTATTTTCATAGCAAGACTATCCACAAAAGGAACAAAAATCACCACAATAGCAGCTAATATAGCACAGATACTAATTAGCGCACGTTTTGCCTTAACTGGAGACGTTATGCCCTTATCTACTAGTTTTTTTGTAAGATACCCTCCAAAAATAGCACCAAATATTCCACCCACCCACGGGATACTTGCATAAATGCCTAGCTCTTGAAGCGTAACCCCATGCACTTCAACGAGATATAGAGGAAGGAAGACTAAGAAGATATTCCAAATCCAAATGGTACAGAAGAATCCTAAAATCATTCCCCAAACAGTTTTGTATTTAAATAACGATCTCCATTTAATTTTTGAATTTACTAGGTTTTCCTCAAAGCCAGCACCTTCTAATTGAATATATTCAAATTCTTCTTTAGAAAGTTTTCTGCTATGTTCTGGGTTTTTATAAAAAATCCAAAAAGCAATACTAAATAACACTCCTGCAATACCGGTAATATAGAATAATGACCTCCATCCAAAAGCCAACATGATTGCGACTAAAAGTGGAGGAGCAATAGCAGGACCCCATTTCGATGACGAATCCCA
>NZ_JBHZOT010000024.1:0-33618 GCF_042787735.1 Priestia sp. YIM B13490 | reverse complement strand
ATTGATGATAGGTTTATTAAGATATCTATACCTACTGCTTGCTATAGCAGATTCCCCAGAAGCCCTTATGGGCGCACGTAAATTTCAAACTGATAACCATCCATTTTATCAATATAGGGCATACCCGATTGGGCTAACTCTTTCATATACCTCCGTTCCCGAAGGACACGGTAAGCAAATTGAGAAAGTTTCACTAAAATCATGATAAGAAAGAGGTAAAATACACCTTGAAACACTTTATCCATTCATTGAAAGCTCCTGTTCAGTTTGTTTATTCCGGAAACGTGATGCCACAGGTTGAATGCTTTTTCCATTCTTCTTTAATTCTTCGTTCCAATCTTTCGCTCCCTTTGGAATATCTACTCTTATTAAATCAGCATTAACGATTTGGTTCATTTTGTCAATAAATTCTTTTCCACCTTGGTCATTATCAACAGCTAACACCATTTCTTTGATGCCTAAGCCTTCTTTTCGAGCTTCGATATAGGACTGAGCAACGGTTTTAGGCTTTAAGCCATTCATACTAATGAGTCGTGTGTTTTGTAGGCTATTCTCCTGAATACTCCAATAAGAAAGCAAATCAATTGGACTTTCAAAAAAATGAATTTTATTTGGGCGACCAACATCAACTGAAAAGCCTGTATGTGGGTTATCGTTCGGTAAGACTTGTTTAAAGGAACCACGCTTATTACTTATAGAAGTTGTGCCTTGCCGATCCGCCCCAATTACCTTTCCTTTACCTCCATGTTCACGCCATTTAAACACAACATTGCTCCGTTTGTCCTGGGCGATTAAATCTTTTTGAAGGAGCCAGTCAACTAATCGAGGATCTATTTTACGTTCTTTTATGAGATAATCTTTTACTTTGCTCTGATCCTTTACTTCTAACTCTTTTGGATAGCGAAAAGGCTCTTTTGATGGTGAAACCGACGGTTGCTCATGCGACTGAGAAAGCTCTTTATAATCGCCTTTGTTGATATCTAATACGGCTTGCGGAAACGACATCCCATAAATACATTCGAGCGAAACTGATCGCTCCATATCCTGTTTCATTCCGGCTGTTCCAAGCGTCCATATTTCCTTTGATAAATAAGCTATCATGTTCCGTATGACGATAGTACTTTCCTTCTTTTACAAAGGTTTCGCCTTTGGCTTCCAGATACGACAACAAATCAACATCTCGTGCTTTCATGATTTCCCTCTCATTGACGTGTTTTCGTTCTCCCACCTAATCTCTCCTTCTCTTTCGCCCTATGAAAAAAGAGGGCTTTTCAGCCCTCTCATCCCATTGAAACTTTTGCCATTTTCATCGTTCCATTTCTTGTGTCTCGTTTCTTTTTTTTGAAGAAAATGCTCCATTATTCCGTGCAAAAAACTTTGTAAATCCATTTTGTGATTTCTCTTCTTTTTTCTACTTGTCGTGAACCTTTTTCTCTGTGTCCAAAGCTTTTTCAAGCTTCGTTAACTTCTCACGTTGAGAATCAGTCAAATTCAGCTCTTTTAATTCCTGCAGCACTTCTTTTTTCAATTTGTACACCTTATAAAAGGAATGCTTTTGTTCAAACTCCTTCATTTTGGCCAAACGCTGTTCTTTCTCTTGAGGTGTTTCCTTCTTGATCTGCTTTTCGACAGGAGCTTTTTCTGCTTCAGCTTCTTTTTTCGCTTCTTTAGAAGAATCTTTTTCATCTGATATGCCTAATTGGGCTAACAAGCTTTGTTTAAATAGCTGCTTATACTGTGTTTCTTCACTAGGCTGCTGCATAACTTCTAGTACTTCTTGTTTGTAATCTTCTTGATATTGATCCTTTTCTTGTGCTTGTTTTCGTGCTTGAAACTGATGAGAAAGTTCATTTTCCATTCCTTTCAATTGGTTAGGGGTGAACTGTTTTTCCTTTAAAGCACTGGATTTCAACATCACATAATCGTTTTCTTCGTTCACATGGGCTAACATACTATCAATATCTTGAGGCTTTTCTTTTTCATGAGCTTGTAAAAATGTAAGATAGCTTGTTTTAAGCTGCGTTTCTCGATCTTTCTCTAAAACAAGATTCACATCATGACCTCTCAAAAAATCAACTGTTGCTTCACTTTTATAGGCTTGTTTTTGCCCTTTTTCATCCGTAGAAACAAGTAAAACTTGCAGTTTTTCCTCTCCTAGAGCTGATTGTGTTAAGTAAACAGCACCAGAAGGAATGTCTTGGAGCTGTTTCTCACTAATGTTCGCCCAATCTGCCTCGATTTTTTCATTGTGTGGGTGCTTCATAAACTTCTTTAATTCTCGTTTATCGGAAACAATCGTTTTAAATTGGTCATTTGAAAGAGACGTAATTTTTTTCATCATTATTCCCCCAAGTAATTAGTATTTAGATAATAAATAAATTCCAAGTTGCATGAGAAAAAGCAGAGGAATAAACAACCTCTGCTTTTTTACATTTAATTTTATTAAGTTAAATTTAGATGATCGATAAAGTTTGTTACTTTCAAAAGTGGAACCTTTAACTAACTCCCTTATTCCTTACTTGAAGCATCTGATCCAACTTCCTTGTCAGGTAGACCAATTATGTCTGTATGTTTAGGGATATGACCTAATAAACGTAACATGGCTACAATTTGTCCCTTATGGTGGAACTCATGTGTAATTGCATGCATGAGCAATTGTCGAGGAGTCTTTCTTATACTATTAACCTCTGGTCTCCAAGCAAGTTCCCCTTCAATAATGTCATCGAAATTATCTCTAAATTGTTGGAATACAGCATCCACATATGCATCTGCTTGTTTAAAATAAAGTTGAATATCACTTATCTGCATATTATTAATTACTTCTTTTGGTAAAAGAGGCGATTTCGTTCGTAGAAGAACAAAAGACCCCAGCCAAGCATGATAGCAACCTGCAATATGAATCAAAGAATCTCTTACACTCTGAGAACCAAATCCTAGTTCTTTTGTAAAATCATCTTCATTTAACTCTTTACATTGTGCTAATAAGATTTGACGTGTTTGCTTTACCCATTCATACTCTTGGTTTTCCATACTCTCTACTCCTTTTATTTGAATATTCCCACTTATATTATATTGTTCATTGTACCGCAAACGAGAACAGCCAACATTAATAAAAAAGAGAGCTCTTTACGCTCCCTTACCTTTCGAGTTCCTGTTCTTCTTTTTTCTTTTTGATGATACCTGTACGTTTTTGGAATTGCATTTGACTGCCCACTTCCATACAGTCTTGAAAAGTAAAAGATTGTTCTTGAAAAACAGCTAGTGTTTCAATTTGAGCTTTTAAGAATTCCTGACGAGAAATCTTTTTTTCTTTTGCGATTTCATCTATTTTTTTAACGGCAATTGGATCAATATTTCGTAAAAACATATCCATGACATTCGTTCCTTTCCTGTAAAGTGTGGTTCCCCACTACAAAAGAGAGAAGAGCATAAGGGGTTTTTGCCCCCACCATAGGTGTGGGGCTAGGCAGAGCCTAGCGAAACCGTGGGTACAAGAAAACCTGTTGAATGTGAACCTACTGTTGACCTAAACCCTGCCAAGTGAACCTACTGTTAACATAAAAAATCAGTGATGTGAACCTACTGTGAACCTCAAAAAAACACATGTTGACCTACTGTTAACATGTGTTTTTTCACTTCATGGCTAAATCTTGTTGCTTTTCATTCATTTTTTTCATCTTTTCACGTAAAATTTTCTGCTTATATTCATGAAGCAGGTTGCTTTTAGCATCAAAGTGAATCTTTTATATCCTTGTTTCTGTTTCTCTATTCTTTTGATAAAAATTAAAGACATGTACTTTTTAAATTAAAAACTTTTCATTAATTCACTAAATAACCTTTTAAGATTTTATTATCACTCGAATATGTAACTAAACAATTAGATTTTCTTTTTTCTTTTACAAGAATCCAACTCTAATTTCAAAAAAACCAAGTTAATTATCACTAATTTAGACTAAAATGAATTAAAATTAACTCAATAGAAAAGAAGTTTAATTTAATTAAAATAGAGCATATCAACTTCTCTTATTAAAAGCTGTCGAATCTATATTTTTTATACCCAATTAGTAATTAATTGATTTAAATTAATTTCAATTAGGTATACATAGACTAAATCTTCCAGTAAAAACTGACTCTGCCAAATTAATATTCATTCAAATAAGATAACTAATCCAGACTCAATTGAGTCTGGATTAGTTATGACTACTGGAGAAAATAAAATGATGACTTAAAAAATCGATTATGTATTTATACTATGCTAAAAACTTGGTTAAATAATCAAGCAGCGAATATAGTGATCAGAAGTAACGATTTATAACTGCGTGAATGTATTAACATCTTTTAATGCAGAGCAAGGCTCTCTAATACCTAGAGAATTAGCTAAGATTCTCCAAAAAAACTCTGGTTAAAATAAGAGATAGATATTCAAAAAAGAGGCTATGGTCATATTGACGAAAAAGCAAAACACATTCTAGCGTTTCAAAAATTTATTAAATCTCTCTAGACAATGGGTGCCTGAAATTAAGTATGTCCTATGATACGAGGCGGTTGGTTCTGTTTAGCATCTTCATTAAATTCACATTAAAGGAATTGTGTGCTATTTTTTCTCGTTTAATCACATCAGAATTAATCATTGAAGCACTTCAAAAAGCTTACACTATCCAAGCCCCTGAAAGGGTCTACCTATTTGTAACGATTTCGATTTACAATAAATAAGCGATGAGTTCACTCAGCATGTCCACAAATAAGAGATAAAGCATCTTTTTAGCTAAAAAGACTGCTTTTATGATAATACCTCCATAGATATGTTTCACACCATATTACAGAAGAAGTGTATTATCTAAACAGAATCGACAGTAGTCTCAGCTATTAAACTCCTCAATCTATCGAGGATCAAATGAGAAAAATAACTTAACACATAACTTTTTTGTTTCCAAATTATTGATTTAAACTTGATAGTTTAACTTAAGATTAACTTAAAATCACCCCCTTGCACACAACCTTAATTTAGTTTAACTTAAAATGAAATAAGTTAAACTAAATCGAATATAAATAAGTAGCAGTTTAATTAAAATGCAATTAAGTTACAATTAGTTGAACTTAATTGCATTTTAATTAAACTTATTGTAATATTTTAAAAAACTATAATGGATTTGTAGTTTTTTGAAGGACTCAGTTCAAATTTAATTGAACTGCATAACGTAAAATATAATAAATCTAATTCAGTTAAGTGTGAAATCTGCTAAAATAATAAAGACAAGCTTTAAAAGAAGTAGTAATTAATTAGTCAGGACCAATTAAGTTAGACTTAATTGAGTTATTAAAAATATTTCATATAAGAAAATACTAACTAAGTTAGGTTAATTCGTTTGTGAGGGAGGTACAATTATGAGCGAAGAAACAATGGTTATTTCAGAAGTTGCTAGAAAATTTAATATAGAAAATCATCAGTTACGGGACTGGTGCGAAGTAGGGTTAGTACGACATAAAAGAATTGGAAGAATAAGATACATATTTACTGATGAAGATAAAAAAATTGAGAAGATTATTGAACTAAAGGAAAAATTCGGAAAACATGCACCGAATGAAATGATTCGTGAAGAATTAATTAAAGCAAATTTAATGAGCGAAGAACAAACAAAAATTATTAACAAGGATTTAGAGGAAGAAGATACAAACGAAAACTCCTTTAAAGAAGCGTTTTTATTGCTTGCTAAAAAAATAGAAGAAATGGATAAAAAAATGGAAAAGAAAGAACAACTAACGCTTCCATCTGAAAATTTGGCAGAAAAAAAAGATGTTATAGAGATAAAAGAACAGATGAATAAACTTGAACAAGACAATCAGCGTTTAAAAGAAGTGAATGACCAATTACTTAAAAAACTAGATTCTATCCATTCAGCTATGACCGAAATTCAAAAAGAACAAGGAAAAAGTATATGGAAAAGAATGTTCACAAAATAATAAAACAGCTTCTAATTACTGGTTAGTAATTAGAAGCTGTTTTATTATTTTTGTAGCAGTTGTCAGAGAAAGTTCTCTTAATACCTTCAACAATAAATTCATTTGAATATAGATAGGATTTTCACCTCATAAAAGACGCAAAACTAAATCTTTTGAGATATATTACTAATTCTTATTGAATTATGAGATTAATTAACGCTATAATAAAACTAACAAAAATGACCGGAATAGAAAAAAGACTTCAACTGTTTAAGACGTGTTGGTAGCACTCTTAAACCGTTCCCCCTAGTTACAGTAGGGAAAACACTTGTCGAAGTCTCTTGTTAATAGAGTTAGTTTTTTTATAAAATAAAACTTATGGTTTTATTTTATATGAAATAGCTATCTATTTCAAGGGCTTAGTTCATCAAAATCACGACATTGTTTTCCTTTTTCCAGGGAAACAGTGTCTTTTTTTGTTCCTTAAAGGAGATAATGAACAAATGACAAAAATATTGACCTGCTATTTAAAAGATGTAGACACCTTCAACGGACGGTTTAAGTGGTTATGGAAGAACAAATCCACACTTCGGAAAAAGAAAGAAGAGTTTTTAGAAATTATTCGTACTCATTACAAACAGAACCAATCAGCTATACATAAAGAATTTCCTAAAAAAAGAATGGAAATGCTCGATCATGTCATCTATAACCTAGTGGCTACAGGCATTCAAGCCATTCGTTCTGAAACACTCATGAAGAAATTTAAAGTTTCTAAAAGTACGGTTTCTCGTTTTGTACGTTCGTTAAAAGCGACACCTTTTATACTTGTAGCACGTTACATTAAAGAGGATGCAACAGGTACTCACCCTGATAGCTATGTATTTATTCTTAAAAGTCATAAGAACTTTAATCGGATTTGCGACGAAATCTTTTTTGCCCATGATACAACAGGTATACAAACGGTCCAACAAGAAGAAATGACAACTCCTGTGACGCTTCCTGTGATGTATCCAGAAAGTGCGGAAAACGTTGATACACCAAGCTTAAAGACTGATAAATCACCTGGTGCCTTTATTAACCTTGATTTACCTGTAAATCATATAAATAATCATTTAATGTCTGCTTCACAGTCATTTACCTATATCAAAGGTGTTCCTAAGAAAGTCAATCAAGTCTACGCAGGTAAGTATAGTCATCAATTAAAAGACTTTTATGCTCGCATTCAAAATGCTGCAAAAACGGTTAAACGAGATACAGAGATTGATATTACCAAAGGCCAAGTACATGAAATTGCGTATACATCGATTATTGGGTTAGACAAATATGTACATGAAGCTAATCATAAAGGCAAATCTTTGTCCTTAGATAATATGTGCCAATTACTCTATAAAATTGCGAAAAACCAATTCTATCAGTTGGTGGATCCTAAAAACCAGGATTATTCATCAGTATATCCAACTCATGAGGAAGTTATACATAAAGAAGCTTCATCAACAAAATTGTTTATACCAAAACATATTATCCGTAAAGAAATAGTTCCTAATTGGTTAAAGGCTGAGCAGGATCAAGAGAAGGGTACAAAAAAAGTAGAAATATCTTTAGAACAACAGCTTGAAACGATTCAATTAAAGCAAGACTTAGGGCAAGAACTTACACCAGAAGAGGAATGCTTGCTGCAAGAACACTGCTCTACGTACAGTTCATTAGAAATGGCGGAACTGAAACAAGAGTTAGGACAAGCATTAACATCTGAGGAGCAAGGATTATTGCATCAACATGCTAAATTAAAGGAACCAGCTTCTTAATGTTTAAAAATAGTTAAAGCATAGCAAGGAATTTCATTATTTTTAACGTATTCAGTGTTTTAAGAAAGGACTTGGCAGGATTTGAACCCGCAAGAAGCCGAAGTTGTATAGGGTAATACGACTGGCTGCTCTGCCATTGAGCTACAAGTCCATACTCAAAGTATGCGCGTTGTCTCTGTTTATATGTACGATAGGAGAAAATGTAAAAAGTAAAGAAATCCCTTATAAGCTGAATTATTAGTAGGATATGTTTACTTAGAACACTGTTCTAAATAATAAATAAATCTATATCTACGCAGGAGGAGAACATTATGCCACATAAAATTACGTTAACTGGATCAGCCACAGGACCACTACGAGAATACGATCGCTATGTTGCCTTTGATATGCGTGAAAAAGGGTCACCATCTGCGCCTAAAGGCTTGAAAAAGAGTACGTTTATTTCGTACACGGTATTTGTTGCAAAGAAAGCTTTTAACAAAACAGGTCTCACGAAAAAAAGTATTATGCAGGAAAAAATCTTAATTCAAGGAGAACCAACATTAGACATTCCGATTGATGAATGCCCTGGTGAAGTAGGCGTAATCTGCTTCCAGATTACCGTTCTCCCGAATAAGAAAGACAAAGAAGGCAATGAATCAAACGATAAAAAAGAGACCAAACAAGAGGCTTCTGCAGCGCAACAAGAAGTTGCTGCTACCAAACAGGAAGAAAAACCGGTAGCTACTTCTCAACCTGCACCAAAAGAAGAAAAGAAGGAAACAAAAGCTGTTCAGCCAGAAGTAAAGCAAGAGCATACAGAAGCGAAGAAGGCTGAGCCTAAAAAGAATACACTACCGAACCAACCTAAAGGGACACAGGATTTGTTGAACTTTGATGACATTATCGTACCTGAAGAATTCTTAAAGACACGTCCAAATGCTGAAAAAACCCAAAAGGTCATTGATTTTGTGAAACGCACAGGACGCTTAGATGAGCCATTGACGATTGAAAAAGGATCGAATGTCTTAAAAGACGGTTATCGTCGTTATGTTGTAGCCAAAACCGTTAAAATGGATAAAGTTCCGGTTATGTATGAATACCAAAAGTCATAATGTATTTCCTTGAAGATGGCCTATTGCAAGGAGACTGATAACAATGAGATTGGTGAAGGAAAGCATCATTTATCCATTGCCAGAGGATCATGACATTGCAAAAATAGAAGCTTCTTTTCGCATCCAATTGTCCAATGCGTATAAAGAATTCTTGAAACAATATAACGAATGTACAGTAATAGATTCTACACCACTAACAGCCATCAATAAGAGGTGTCAAATTGAACGTTTTTTAGGCATTATTAAAAACTTTAGTGAGTATCCTTATGGTGTGTATGATATTGGTTGCTGCGAAACTTCCTTAGGAGAACAAGGACGGAATTTTTATGATGAAGACCTTATCGGATCTGAATTAATTCCAATTGCGAAGCTAGCATGGGGAGATTACTTATGTTTAAACTTTCACTATGATAAAAACAATCCGTCTGTTGATTTTCTAGATTACGAAGAATCATATGAGTGTGATCCAGCTACATCAAAAGTGGCTGAGAACTTTCAAGAGTTTTTGAGTATGTTATTATCTAAGGATACGAAATAGCAGAAAATGCTATTTTGCAATGAGATCATCTACTCATTTTGATTTTCAATCATAAAAGAGGAAGTGTCGACATGAAAAAATGGCTTTGGATCATGTTATCCTTTGGAGTAATTTTTCTCGTATTTATGATGAATTACTTCTTGGATAAAAACGAGCAACAGCCAAACATGATACGTAACGTCTCACTTACGACCAGCACATCTCCTAATAAACAAAACATTGTTGAAGTAAAAAAGATGTATAAACAAACCACTGATTACTTTGATTATGAACAAAAACAAAAGGCTGATTCTCTTAGAATGTACTACGGACAACCCGGAAGCACTCTTAACCAATATAAAGAGCTTCAAGGAATTCAACCTTCTATGATTCATGATGTGAATGTGCATTGGAAAAGTGAGCAACATGTCATCATCAACATTATGAAAACGAATCACCAACACAAAAACAAGGTATACAAACGATTTAACTATAACCTTAGCGAAATGTAGGCTTCGGATCTATGGTTTTACGTGTCTTCATCGTGAGTCTTATGTGTGGTCTTACAATAGGAATAGTTGCTATCATTAGCTTTTTTTAAAAGAGCAATGTTATGTGTTTTATTATTAGTGGATAAATTTAAAATATTTTATATTTTTTACCTTCATCTTCAATCATGTTATCATCATCTGAGGAGCTATTTAGATAGATAAAGTGTTAATTTACAAGAAGGGGAGAAATATAAAGTGGATCAAGTAACAAAACCAGCAGGATTTTGGATACGCCTATTAGGAAATCTGTTAGATGGCATTATTGTAAGTATTCCTTTGGGACTTATTGGCTTTCTTATTACAGGAGACTTTGATCGTGAAGATCCCATTACATCACTCATAGGTTTCATCTATGCGGTTGCTGTACCTATTTTATGGTATGGATATACTATAGGGAAACGAATTGTTGGGGTTAGAATTGTCAAAATAAATGGAAAGAAACTTGGAATCGGAGCAATGCTACTAAGAGTTCTTGTGGCCGGCATTGTTTATGGCCTTACATTAGGTATTGCGTTAATTGTGAGTGTGTTTATGGTGGTTTTCCGTAAGGATAAAAGAAGTCTGCATGACATGATGGCAGGGACGTATGTTACATATTCAAAGCCCGGTGAAATAGAGGATAAACAAGCATTTATAGATTAATACTTAATCAACAATGCCAAATACCTTCTATTTCTAATCTACTATTGGGGACTATTCAAACCGCCTACACATTAAGGTGTAGGCGGTTTTTCTGTGTAGCAACTACCAGTTTTGAGTAGAATAGCTACACATCAGAAAGTTTCTTGAAATATGAAAAGGTTAACTGTAGATTATTGAACATACTTATTACTTTCTTTTTTCACTATCCATGCAAGTAACTCTTTTTCTTTGTCATTTAAATGTCGATCTAAACATTTCTCAAAATCAGAAACTAATTCTCCAAAACGAGGGCTATTTTCCATCTACATTCCTCCTATGTCACAAGTATAAAAAGGTACATTTAATATATCTCTATTTCCTTATTTTTCGTTACCGAAATCATTTTCATTTTCCAAACGTTTTTAATCATATTTAGAACAAAGACCGCCCATTATGTATCAGTTTATAAGGCGGTCTTAACTGTATTCATGCTATATGTTTATGACCAAAATATCGACACTATTCTAAAAAGACGTCAGGTGAAAAAGGCAATGGCTAAAATTGCTGCGACACAAGCTAAATAGATATTTCCACTCCAGTCCCTCTTTTCTTTTTCATTCACCGCATAGCTATTATAAGAACCTTCAATCGGATCTATTTTTAGTTTTCGTTGTATCTCGAATTCTTCATCTAAAATCAAGTCTAATTCCTCCATTGTTTGATAATTGTAAGGTAGGAATCTCCCTTGTTCGTCTCTTAATCGGTTGCTGACGTCTTGTAACCCGCGCTGTCTTCTCCTTGGTGGAAGACTGTCGGTCGGGTTGAGTAGTAGTTCCTGACACTGATTGGCCATCTGTTGGTGTTCCAAGTAACGTAGAAGTGTTTGTAAGCGCTCCTTTTCGCTCAAGATCATCATGTTCTCCTCCTCCTTTCTTTTCGATGTTGGGCTCTTGTTCCATCCATAATGGGTGGGAAGAAGGCTGCCACGGAGATGAGGGAAGAGGGACGTCTCTCATTTTATACTGATTCATTAACGCTAAGAAAACAGGATTGTGCGCTGCAGTAAAAAGTGCACACCTTATAATTTGATTTCGGTCTAACTCGGTAGCCTGAAAAAGGCTATCTACATATGTACGGTAAATAGAATGATACCGCACAGTCGGTCGATAGGTGTCTACTTGATTTTGGGCCTTCTTATTTTTCTTCATACGCGTTTTTCTCTTTCAAAATGACCTCTAACATCTGTTTGCCTTCTACCGTTAAATAGACGTCTTTTCGACTTAATAACGAGATTGCTAATTCTTTTGTCATTTGATTCGCTCCATTCCTGATGATTATCCTGACGTCTTGAGGTGACGTCTTACTAAATGATATGAACGATAACTTGTCCACTATTCCGATATTTTCTTCAAAAGTGTATGAAACTTCGAATTCTTGGACAAGACTGATACTAAAAAGGTGATTATATATGTTTGGGTTAGGTAAGCAACGTAGTAAATTAGGAAAATGGTTAGATCAAAGAGGAATTTCGCAACAATGGTTAGCGAGTACTTCAAAGGTTAGTAGATCCACTGTTAGCGAACTTTGTAAGAGAAATGTAGAACATGCACCTACACAGCGAACTATGACCAAAATACTCAAAGCTTTAAGGAAAATAGATCCAAATTTAAAGGCACATGATTTTTTTGATATGTAGATAGAAAATATTATAATTCTCTTGGAAACAATGCATAAATTTATCGACTTTAACGTAGCAGAAAAGCCTACTTGGTCTTATACAAGTAGGCTTTTCATGTTCATTGTGAATAAAGTTAGATAGATAATGAGAGAAATTTCTTTCTGTTTAGTTGGTGAGAAAAATATTTAAGGTGGTCAAAATCATCCTGAGAAATAGTTGATTGTTGATTCAAAGTGTTTTTTACATCTACTAATATACATAGGTCGTGTAATTCATGGTCAGTGAAGATACCTTGCAGAAGATTTAATCGGAATAATAAGGGGAGATTATCGGCGAGTTGAGTTCCACCTTCAGCGAAAAAAATTTGTCGCCATAAATGTCCATAATGTGAATTATCAGAAGCAAAATAAGTTTTATAAAAATAATCATATTTCATGTTTCATTTTCAATCAAAAGGGTAAAGTATTATGTTGGAGTGGAATTTTAAAAGAAACAGTCTTTTTAGATCTGTTTCTTTTTTTATTTAAGATTATAAAACGAATAATGAATAGCAAATTGAGCAAACTACCCAAGATGTTACTAAATATCGACTCATACAACTAAATTTTGCAACAGAAAAAACTACCTCTTTTGACTGTGAAGAGATAGGTTTTTCTGTTTTTAAGCTGTATATGACATACAATCGTAGTTACTATAATGTACGTTATCTGAAATTACAAGCTAAAAGCCATTTTTGTTAAGATAAAATTCATATCTATTAATAAATTAGTAAATATTATCCATGAGGTGATAATATGGATAAGAATAAGTTAAAACTCACATCTTCCGAAATAGGGACACTATGGGGAGAGTATGTAAACGGAACAATGACAGATGTAGTAAATCAATATATGTTCTCTATTATTGAAGACGAGTCAATAAAGGCCGTTTTTGAAGATGCTATTAAGACCTTCGCAAACCAAAAGAAACAAATTGTAGCTTTTATAGAAAACGAAGGGTTTCCAGTTCCAATTGGATTTACTGAGTTTGACCTCAATAAAGGTACTAAAAAATTATTTACTGATATATTCTGCTTGAATTATTTACATATCATGACATTACATGGCTTGCTAGGACATACAACCTCATTAGGTGTTTCTGTCAGAGAAGACTTACGTTACTTCTACGATTCATGTGATAATGAGGCAAAAAGGATGTATCATCAAACGATTGAATTATTACTTGAAAAAGGGGAGTTTCAGAGGGACCCTTATTTTTATCCTGCTAAAAACCCTGAATATATTTCTAGCCAGGATTTTTTAGATGGATTTTTCGGAAAAGGCAGACGCTTAACGGCACTAGAAATCATAAGTATTTCCTTCAACCTTAAGAAAAGCATTATGGCTAAAACTCTTTCTATTGGATTTAGTCAGGTCTCTCAATCAAAAGAAGTAAGGGAATTTTTAGAGGATTCGGAGAAAACAGCTGATGAACAAATACAATCCTTTTCAAAAATAATGCACGCGGATAATTTACCAGTTCCTAAATCGTGGGAGACAGAAGTAACAACTTCAACAGACGCTCCTTTTTCTGATAAATTAATGATGTATCATATTGGTTTCTTGTTCCAAGCTGCACAAGCGTATCATGGAACAGGTTTAGCATCAGCCATGCGAACAGATCTTGTAGCTGCTTATGAAGGCGTTATTCTAAAGAATTTAATGGTAACAAAAAAATGGTTTAATATTATGATGAAAAATAAATGGTTAGAACAGCCACCACTTGCTCCTAATAGAAAAGAAATTGCAAAAGAAAAATGATAAAGAAATGAATACAAACGAATCTATTCAGCAAACTAATCAAGATGCAATAGAGCATCAACTGAACATCTATATTTTAACGACTAGAAAAAACCACCTCTTTCCCGATGGTGGTTTTTCCCCTTTTTAAGCCGTATAAAGTCTACAAACTTAGTTAACATAGAGCACTTTATAAGCGCAAAAAAAGGCCTGATTCATTTCGAAACGGGTCCTTTTTGATTTGAGTATATAAATTCTTTTACTTCTACAATTGAGAGACCTAATGGATAAGCTTCTTTCATAAGACTTATCCATTCCTGATCAAGCCTACTATCTTCTTTTCTTAGCACTCACGATTCCTCCAACTTTCCTAATCGGAATTAATTAGGCTCTAACAGTTAATAACAAGCCATTAGAAATTGATACTATTAAATAAAGATGTAGAAGAGATGGCTAAACAACGAATTGAAATCCATAAAAAGCGAATGAAGTTATCTGAAGAGTTGGAAAGTAACTGGGATAATAAAGAACTCTAAGATAGAATCATCGAGTTAGAGGAAGAAAGCCAAAAACTCAAGAAAAAAATTGAAGATTTACAGGTTAACTTTTAAGTATCCTCTCAGGGTGCTTTTTTAGATGGGTTCTGGAAAGATATATGTTATACAGTAGAAAAGAGGTGACCTGTTAATCTTTGGCGAATTAAGGAGAGGAAACAAATAGAGAAGGAGGACTTAATAGTGAAAGAATTGGTCATTAATGATGTTGTATTTGATGTAAAATACCTTACTACGTCTACAGCCAGCAAAGAAGAAGTGGGACTTGAAAAAAGAATTATTAATAATGGAAAAATGACTAAGGGAAGAGATCAAATTAAGTTTTCATTTTCTGTTTTGGGTAAACAAGATTATCAATTATATGATACCTTTTTTGAGAATACTCATTATACTGTTGTGATCCCTGAAACGAGTGAAATATTTATAACTCATAGTGTTTCGCATAGTACATTTTATCAAGGAGCTGAAGTAACAGATAACACAGAAGTAGTATTTAAAGTTACACTTACCAAATAAAGTGATTACCTATGTTTAAGCTCACGCTCTAACATTTTTTTAAGAACTTGCTTAAGATTAAAATCCAGTTTGATTAAGTTCTATTTATTAGAAACACTTGTATGCCTACAATGTTTTTCTAAGGGGAGATCTCAGTGAATAAGTGTAGTGGTTTTGCAATAATTTGTTTAAATAATAAAGATGAATTATTAATGGTCTCCCAAGAGAAACCCAACACACCAAAGCGTTGGTCTGTTCCTTCTGGTGCTATTGAAGACTATGAAAGGATTGAAGATTGTTGTGTTCGAGAAATGTGGAATCAAACAGGTTATCAAGTAGAGATAGTAAAAAAGATACAAGAGAATAGGGCAACTACCTATAATGTTGAAGTTCACATGACCTATTTTGAAGTTAAGGTATTAGCTGGAGAGAAGAAAGTTCAGATCGTAGATTCATATTGCTGGCAACCGATATCTAAAATTAATCATTTGAACATGTTATTTGAAGATGAACGTGAGGTTGTATTAAATTATATAAAAAAGAAAAAACAGTTCATTTAATCTTGCTCAAGTATATTGTTTTACCTCTATACACATGTATGGAGATTCGTTATCTTTTGGAACAACTACAAAAATATATAGAGGGCAGGTCAAATAATTGATTAATACAACCATTAATTTAATGAGAATTGTCATGAATACTACTATGAGGAATAACTTAATCTTTATAAATCATTACCTCAAATCGAGGGACATTTTTTTATCTAGATCTAAGACACCATAAAAAATCCCCTCCATCGTAGGGAGAATAGGTTGCTTTCTTTTATTTGTCTACTATGGAGGGAACATCCCCTCTTTTAAAATATTGTTTTTATAGCTAGGTACACTGCAACAATCGATGCAACGACTATAGTTCATATTTGTCGTCACTAACTGTAAATAGTAAAACTTAAATAACACAAGAAGCACTTTAGTATTTACTTAACGAATGGCAAAAAATAGGTGAAATAGAAAAGTTGCTTTTTTCTAAGTAGAGTGGATTATAATATTTATTTTTAAAGTGATATGTATATGAATCTACAAATCTGGCCAGACTACTAACGTATTCCCCCTATTCCAATAAATTTGAAAATTCTTTGCAGATATGCAAAGGATTCTTTTTTTGAAAATACTTCCTTTAGTTGGTTATTAATTTAGATAAAGGGGAATTAAGTATATTGATTGCACACAAAGAAGGGATATATGTTAGTGACAAATTACGGGTACTATACTGGATCCGTCTATCCAATACCATAAAATTTTTGTTGTAGACAGAAAAGCTCCTGATTAGGCATCAGAAGCTTTTCTGTTTTTAGTTAACATAATCACGATTCTAAACACATACAAAAATCACTTAGATATGATATCGTAAGTATAAAGATCCATTAATGAATGTAAAGGAGTTAGAACATGGATACTAGTAGAACTAAATGGCTTCCTGTTCCTTATTTTCAAATCAATGAGGAAGGTACAATTCTAAATGTTTCACACATAACCCATTCACATTTTCCTCCTACATCGAATATATGGACGATCATTTATAAAGAAGACCGAAATAAAGCCATAGTAATGTTTTCAAAGAGTCCTAATTCTCATTCTATAACCAAACAGCTTATTTTACAGACAAGTAACAAGTTATTTGGGAATTTTAAATGTACGATCCAATGGAAAGATGGTATAGGTCACCTAGTATGTACAGAAGTGAAAAATAGTAAAGTTCTTGCACCTTTATCTATTCAAAACTCTTTAGTCAACACTCAAAAACGGTTAGAGGAATCAGAAAAACATTTAAATAAAGTTGCTAAAATAGTAAGCCTAAAAAAACACTAATTATTTTTTCCTCACATGAACTTTTCTGGCTTTAAAGATGCATTTCAAATAGATCTTTAAAGTCAGAAAAGTTCATTATACGTATCAAAACATATTGTTTATAAAATGTGTTTTGATTTCTATGATAAGGGTATAGTATTGAGCTGGATTGAATTTTCAAGAAACACTCTTTTTTAAAGAATGTTTCTTTTTTTTGATAATTATAGACCGAATCATAAACAGTAAATTGAGCAAACTACTCAAGATGCAATGAGGCATCACTCATGAAACCCAATTACGCAACAGAAAAACCTGCCTCTTTTGACTGGGAAGAGATAGGCTTTTCGGTTTTCTAGTTACCATAAAACCGATTTTCGGAATCACTTTTTATTATTTCTTCCCACCCAAATCTTAACTTCTTGATTTTATGCCGCGCTGCGCATTGCTCTCCGGCGGTCATGCAATACCATCAGGATGACCATTATCATCATAACTCCTAAGACGCTACCTAACTCTGTGGTCAGTACATGTGCAAGTGGGTACTCCGGTGCAGGTTGTGTATCAGGGCGAGTGGCGGACAAACGATTGAAGAGGTTATATGAGAACAGCATTCCCGACGCGATCCATGCTGTAGCCATAGGTGGAAAAAAACTCTTTGACCCGCGGCGGGTGGTTAGTACCAATAAACCCCAAGACCCTGCAAAGGACCACACACCGGTACTTAATGACAATAGGTGCCACCATAAATCTCGGTTATCTAACATAGCTGGGGTGATGCCAATAGTTCCACCAGCAGCCCAGAATACCTTAATGAATCCAAGCAGGATACAGCCAGCCGCAACAAGTCTAGCCAAGGAGATATACAGTTTCTGACTATTGCCTGGAAGTAAATCGATAGCGATTGGACCAACAAATGCCTCTGGCCAACGCGTCTTGGCATATCCAGCTAAAGCAAGGGGTAGGCAGATGCCGGCTCCAACCAGTGAAATTATTACAAAAATCTGCTCATATACCCAAACGTTGGCGACTCCTGTCTTCTGATCACGTATCATAGCAGCAGGACCAAGAACTGGTGCCAACAACAACATAGGAATAAGTAAACCAGTACCTACCCAAACGGGAAAGGTAACTAACCAGGCAGGTAGCCTCTCTCCCCAAGGCATGCTGAACGCGAATGCTAACAGGATACCAACTGCGGCGAGCACCATTGTTATGACGTTTGCAGTGCGCCAACTTATATCACCCATTTGTTGAGTCGGCATGAAGAGTCCGAAAGTCCAAGCGATTTTGATTAACAGATAAGGCGTTACTGCTATAGCAGCACCATAACCCCAAGTTCTACGCTTCTCTATTAATTGAGAAATTATCTTTTTTATTGTCATAAGCTCATCTCGGCAGCTAAGTCAGTAAGGTGGAAAATCCCTATCGATACAATGTATAGAAGGATTCCAACTAAACTATCATCTTTATTCCTATTTATAACCATAAATAAACACCCCTTAAGGTTTATAAATTAAACTGTTCTAGTTCATCAAAAGGATAATAATCCTACACATAACTTTCACCACCAATACCTTATCAAACTGTTCTCCTCTCTAAAATACTAATATTCCAATTAAAAATCTCTTATTCTAAAAAATTGACAAAATGAAAAAAGGTCGCCTCTATTGAGAACCTTATCAAGTCAATCTGTGGACAACAAACCTGCTCAGTTGAACGAGATTTTAAGTAATTTCAAACAGGAATGCTAGTTAACATAATGTCTCTTTCCGGAACACACGACAAAAACAACCCCTTGTGGCAGAAGGGGTTGCGCTAAGAGTGTGTTTCTGTTTTATGCAGCTTTTTATACATCCTTGATAGACCAACGTTTTTTCAGTAAGCGATTAGTGAAAGAATGAATAAAAAGTGCACCTTTTATTCATATGCTTGTACGGTAAAATATAGTCTATATGGAGACTGAACCCCAAAAAGAATTGATATTTAACATAAGTTTCATTAAAAGAAATACTTACTCATGCCATTTTTAAATATAGGTAGGGTCTTAGTCACTAGCTCTTCTGGTGAAATAGGTCTTCCATCTTTATTCCATGAGTATGTAGCTCCGTATATACTCCAACTCAGTATAGTAGATAGGGTCGTTACCAATTGTTTGTCCTCTAATACAATGGTATTTTTAGTGCCTTTTAGCACAAGATCAGCTATTAGCTTTTGTAACTCTTCTTTAATTTTACTTTCTATAATAGTTCCTAAAGAATTGTAACCTTTAGGACATAAGTCACTTAACTCTTTATGGTGATCACACATGGCTAGAAAAATATTTGTAATGACTTCTTCATTGAATCCCTCGTGACCATTTAGTCCTTTTTTCAATTTGTCTGTAAAAGTATTGGTGATGGTGGAATGTAATAAATCAAATTTATCGTCAAAGTGCGCATAAAATGTAGCGCGGTTAATAGTAGCCTTTTCAGTGATATCACGTACCGTTATATTGTTGAAATCTTTTTCACTAGCTAACGAGATAAAAGAGTCTACAATCAATTGTCTTGTACGAAGTATTCTCGGATCTTTTTTTGGCATAATCAATTTTTTCTTCTCCTTTTTAGGCTACACAATGGTGTTTAAAAACGACAATTCAATAGAAGTGTTGTGTAAACAACATATTAGCCATTTTGGTGGTTGTTAATAGTTCTTTTTCATCTTATCATCAACTATACAACGCGCGTTGCTTAAATAACACATGTTTTTGTGGAAGGGTTTTTGATCAAGTAAATTGTTGTGACCATTCAGAATCATACCCAAAAGATTGAAAATACGATTGGTTCTTAATAAATAAAGTAGTACCTATTGTAACAAATGAACTCTCTTAGAAAAAAGAATTAGCTAAGAAGTTATGGAGGGAATTATATTATGAAAAATATTGTAATTGTTGGGGCAGGACCAGGATTAGGAATGTCTATTGCGAAGAAGTTCGGAAAAAACGGATTTCGTGTAGCGCTTATAGCCCGTAATGAAGAAAAGTTGAACCAACTGGTTATTGAACTAGAACAATTAGGCATTGAAGCAGCATCATTTCAAGCTGATATATTAAATAAAGATCAAATTAGTTTAGCTTTCACAACGATCAAAGAGAAATACGGATTTATTGATGTGGTTGAATACAGTCCAACTCCAAGTATCGATACAGTAACAAACGCATTAGATGTAACAGAAGAAAATGCGCTATACCAATTTCAATTCAACGTTTTAGGTGCGATATCGAGTATTCGAGAAGTGCTTCCGGATATGTTGGATAAACAAAGTGGAGCTCTGTTATTTACGACAGGTGGAGCCGCAGTCAATCCAGTACCAATGATGGGCAATGTCGGAATTGCAGTTTCCGGTCTTCGTAATTATATCTTCAATTTGAATAGTGAATTAAAGGACAAAGGTATTTATGCAGGGCACATTTCGATCGGAATCTGGATGCAGCCGAATTCGGGAGTTCAAGACAAAATTGCCGACATTTGGTATGACATGTACACCAAAAGAGATCGAGTCGAAGAATTTATTACGGAAGATAAAGTATGAATCGGGTAGATTAAAAATTAATCATCTCGGGTATAAATCCGGCATCAATCACCAAAAAGGTAACCGTTTTTGATGTGAGAAACGGATACGCTGATCGAAGCACAGAAATGGGTGGATTAACCCCAACTCTACATGTAGAGTTGGGGTTAATGCGTTTTTATGTGTCCGTACATGTATTTTATTTTATTTACTATGATAATTACTTTAACGTCTTGTAATAGAATTGAATATATCGTTCGCAAAAGTATACGTTTACGGAATGTGTGTTTGTATAAAAAATTATCATTCTCGACGTTCGTTTAAAATTGAAAACAATTTATGAACGTTCTTTAAAATGCATGTAGTTTTACAAACGACTTTAGCAAAGTAATAGATTGAAAAGTCTACTTCCTATAATCAAATTTATGGTAACTGAACTCAAAAAAAAAGGCCTGTATCTAAGTAGATACAGGCCTTTTTTTAACCCATATAGTTTAAAAATGGCAATTCGTATTCTTATCAGCTTATGTATAAAAGCTATCATGTCAGATATAACGCATATGTAACTAGGTTTGTATGTCTATGGATAGTTGGTATAAAATTCTTTTTTTCCATAATAGGTATCTATACATTTCCTTTTACAATTTACACTATTAACCCTTATTATGGAATTAAACTCAAAATAAGGTGGGAGATGCTTGTATGAGAGCTAAGATTGAGAAAGCGAACCATGTAGTGATGTTTGAAACAGCTGGTGAGTTTTATGCACACGAAGTGACTCAAGGTCCTAAAGTGGGTTTCTTTGCTTGCCCCTCTTGTGGAGTGAAAGTTTATCATAAACAAGATCATTTCTTTTCACGTGAACATGAGCGTACGTGTACTTATGTACAAGAGCAATCTAAGAAAAAGTTCTAAACCTGTATCTTAAAACCTAGTTTGTAAAAATAAAATTGGTTAATTTGTACATTTATAGTATAATATGAAAGTTGTGCTTATGAACATATAAAAGGAGAGTCAGCATGAAGGGACTAAGTACGTTAAGAAAGATAGATGCAGTGGGACGTATAGTAATTCCCATTGAGCTAAGAAAGCTATTGGATATAGGTAAAGATGATGAGGTAGAGATTTTATTGGAAGATGATCATATAGAGATAAAAAAATACAGAGAATCTAATGAATGTCTGATTACAGGTGAGATAACATCTCAAAACCATAGATATGCAAATAATTTAGTTCTAAGTCCATTAGGTGCAAAAATTCTATATAACGAAATAAAGGACAAACAAAAAACCTTTGAATCTTAAATTCAAAGGTTTTTTAGGTCGAACTATTTTTTATGCTGTACACTTTCTAACCAGTTTTGGATAGAAGATCCCAAGCTAGTTGCTCCTACTTTTAATTCATCCATAATATAAGAAATTAAATTGTGTAAACTGTACTCTTCTTTATAAGGATTGTTTTTATTGATGAATTTTAACACCTCTTTTAACTCCTGCATTCTTCCTGGATCCAATTCTTCTTCTAAATGGCGAGTCATGTATTCATCAACAAAATCAGAATTCCTTATGCTCGCTTCAATTAAAAAGGACGCAGCTAATGCAGGAGAGCAATCTAAAGCATAAGCTAAGCGTTTCAGGATATCATACGTTTCTCCATGCCCATCTTTTAAGCGTGTAGAGACACGCTCTTTCTCAATATTTTTGTATAGGTGTCTAATTGGCTCATTGGACATATCCCCCATATACACAGTGCTGCCAAAGCTAAATCCTCTTCTAAAATAATTTGATAGGTAGTCCATTACTTTTGAAGAAGCAAGGCCTGATATACAAATTGACTCAACTACACTTTTCACGGGTGTATTTGTAATGTAAGACAATCGATAAACACATTCTTTAAGATCAACTGGAAGTGATGGTTTTACATCTCTTTTTTTGTCACTTCGAATTTTTCTTTTCTTCTCTTCTACTCTCACATAATCACTCCTAAAATCTAAAATTACCCCTAGGACAATGACTTTTTGTACATACCTAAAACATGTATATGGCAGGGGAGGGAGGAGCATGTATATTTTTTTGTGATAGTGGAAAAAACTTATAATAGTAGAACATGAGAGGAGTCTTTTGTATGAAAATGACGAAAGAAGAAGCACAAGAAATCGCAAAAAAAATAAAAGAAAACTCTAATAAGTACGGATTGCCTGTGAAAAAAAAGAAAAATGCTAGTACAAACTAAAAGGGAATATATAAGAAAAGGTCTTCAATTTAACAAAAAATATAAGTCTTATATTTTCCTCCTATAGTACGCTGCGTAATAAAGATAAAATAAATATAAGCGAACTTACTTACAATAAACTTCAAATTAGATGAGTTGATAATGAAGAAGTTAAAAAAGAGACTGCCTAATAAAATTAATTTATTAGGCAGTCTCTTTTTTAACTATGATTATTGGTGACGTAGTTTATCAATTTCTTCTGGTGCAAGGTTTGTAAATTCAGCGATTGTTTGGTTATCTAAACCCTTTTGGATCATACTTAAAGCCACCTTTATGATACCTTTTTTTTCGCCTATCTCTTCACCAATTTGTTTTCCTTTTTCTTCTCCAAGTTTTTCAGCTCTTCGTAAAGCTGACTTTTCATCTAATAATGCTTTTCTTCGTGCTTCATATGCTAATAGCACTTCCGGATCTTGGCTAACACGTTCCCACTCGTCCATTGCTTTCTTTAATACTTGATCTTCTTGCATCGCAATCTCCTCCAATACCTGAGTGATTTCCTCATCTTCGGATGCTTCAAGTAATAATAACCATCGCACAAGTTGATCTTCTCGTGGATCTACCTCTCTGTTACGCCATTTTATTAATAACTTAGGTAGCTCCATAAAATGAATTTCCAGCATATCCGTTAAGAGTAATTTCTGCTCTCGTTCATATAACTGAAAGGTAGAGTGGTAATCATGAATATGAGATAAATAACGGAAGTTCACAATATTAATGGTGATGGTTTTACAGAGCTCTCCGTAGTCCATGCCTTCTTTCATTTGACTACTGTACATTTTAGACCAGTAGTAGAGTGTTCGTTTTTCCATGTCATGTTTATTGTTAAGTTGAATTTCAATATTAACACGGCTTCCATCCTCTAACTGTGCGTGTACATCTAAAATTGAGCGTTTATCTTCTTGGTTTTCTTTATTGAAATGCGGATCTAATAACTGCACCGTCTGAATTTTTTTATCATCTGGAAAACGGAGTGCTGCGTTCAAAAAAGCA
Source organism: Priestia sp. YIM B13490 (assembly GCF_042787735.1). NCBI lineage: Bacteria > Bacillati > Bacillota > Bacilli > Caryophanales > Bacillaceae > Priestia > Priestia sp. YIM B13490. Next base: position 9,925 of record NZ_JBHZOT010000024.1, on the reverse strand, counting down.
GCTAAAATAGATTCATTTCCATGTGTGCCAAATAGTGATTTAAATGCAAAGTCGACACGCAAATCTAATCGTTTTGTCATAATACCCTCCATCATTTCCATGTTTGTTATTAGTATACCATGACTATACCGATTCCTTCTATCTAACACTTTAGGAGCAAATTGATTATCAATACGGTATTTGTTACATCAATTATTTATGTTCTTGATACAAAGAAGTATGAAGGGGTACTTAAAACAAATAGAAGTACTGGGGCTGATTGCTATTACCAATAAATAAACTCCTTATTTACATCGTTCTTTTAGTCTGAGCACGTTCTCTGTAAATATGAAAATGGAAATGCCTTAAAAATCAATAAACCACCGAAAGCAAAAAAGCCACTAGGATACCTAGTGGCTTAGTGTTTTAAAAATCACTATATTCTTCGAGATCATCGTCGTCTAAAGAGCCAGATACTTGCTCTAAATCTGCGATCTTACCTTCTTTTAAGGTTTGACTTTCTGAAGGTTTGTCTTCTAACTCCTCTTGCTTACCTACAAAACCATTAGCTTTAGCTAATTGCTTTAATTCCTGGAGTTCTGAATTGATATGTTCGAGAAGCTCTTCTGTTCTATGTGCTGATTCTACTTGGTTGATAGATGCACTATGAAGATCACGAACAATTAAAGATGAAATGTAGTCCCCTAATTTTCGAGACTTTGCATATTTTGCGAGTATGTCATAGACTTCATCACTTAACTGATTGGTTTTAATCGTAAAGGCGTTCTGACGCTCTGTCATGGTTATCACCTACGCTGTTAGGATTTAACGGCTTTCTTCTCTGCTTGTTTCTTTTGAAGATATCCAATGCTTCGAATTTCTAAGCCGAATAAATTCAAGTGACGACTATCTTCTGGCACTTTATGATATTTCTCTGTGCGTTCTTCACCGATTTTTTCATTCATGCTATTCATAATGGCTACTTCTAGTGTAGGAGCGACACCGCCACTATATACATATTTACGAATTTTATTGGCTGGTGGTGGCGCTACATCATTTAACTTCGCTAATAAAATCTCTACATAGTCTTTTAGAGAAGATGTAATTTGAGCTGTTAAATCAATAGATTCACCAGTATTTTCATTCTTTAACTCAAATTTTTGTTTGCTGTAGTTATCTAAAATAAACTGATCAAAAGCACGCAAATCGGTAAACAACTCTGGGAATTTCTCTTTTCGTAACTTATCAATGTGCGCTAAGTATGGAATACCTTCAATACTTTGGAATGATTCGCGACTATTTGCAGCTTTTAATCCTTCTGGTAAAATAACAACATCAATGGATCCTCCACCAATATCGACCATCACGGTTTCACATTCCACATATTCATTGGCATCTTCACGGTTTTGAAGCGTTAGGTCTTTCTTTAGTGCAAAGCGTGCAATCTCGCCTTCTTTTAAGCATGCACTTTCTTCTACAGATACTTTTATGTCTTTTTCGAACCCTGGTGTATGAATGTGGAAAGCATGGTCACCTAGGAAGCGAGTAGCCATGGCTTTTTGCGCTTCGCCAAACGTACTTTCTTTTTTTAGTAACCAAATTGGTAACATCGTAGAGAAGTAGTTAATCTCGATGCTATTATCTTTTTGATCTTTCGCATGCAACGCATGGTAGTATGCAATAGCAGCTAGAAATGTCACATAAGGAATATGACTTGTAATTTTGTTATGTAAACGATTGATGTGGTTATTCGCAAGTTGTTGGCTTGCAGCGATGTCACCGACTAAGAAATAACGTTCTTTCTCTTCGTCACCGATTGTTGTAGATAGTAAGATACGCTTCTTAAATTCTTCTGGTGCTGTTACTGCATCTGTAAAAAATGAATCAGCAACATCTTTTTGTAGTTCTACAACGTTGGTTGGGAAATCAAATAGGTATCCATCAATGATATTCATATCAACGGAGTTTCCACAGTCTTTATTAAAACGTGAAATTTTCATGTTTATACACCTCGTTTTTAAGTTGAACTTCTGTTGAACTCATTATACAAGAAGAAGGGCGAAAATTCAATCCTTTGGTTCAACTTATTTATCTTCAAAAACTTACATATATCAACAAATATTTTTATCTAGTTGAACTTATTAAGGGGTAAAAAAAGTATTATGAAAGTTCCGGTTAGAGAATGTGAAGGTCACAATTAGATTATAATAAGAAAGAATGTGTGAGAAACATAACATTCTTCTCAATATAAAATAAATACATAGTTTCCATAAGTTTAAAAGGAAATAAAAGAACGTACAGAACCTATTCTTATAGCTGAAGAACGATTAGGTCTTCCTCAAACCAGCAGGGAAGCTTTTAATATGTTAGAGTCACAATCATTACAAGTGAGATTGCGTATAGAATGAAAGCTATGGTAGGGTTTCGAAACATTTCTGTTCACGATTATCAAGCGATCAATCAAGATATTCTGCGGTAAATATTAGATAAGCATTTAAATGATTTTACTACGTATACTAAGCAGATTATTGATTATTAATTGAGTGAGTTATTCTATTTAAAAAGGACAAATAAGTTAGGAGGTTTGTCCTTTTTGGTGTTTTGTAGATGTTTATCCGATTTTAACCTTTAAAAATTGAACATCTCTATGTTAAAAACAAGAAAAGTCCTCATAACTCGAGGACTTTTCTTGACTATGAAATAAGAAATGGAATTTTCATTCGCATCTACAAGACGTATTGTATCATGTATTAGGTATGAAAAATGAGCTATTCAAACCCCAAAAAAGGTATTTCAAGCTTTCAATTGGGTTTTACAGGGAAAAACATTGTTACAAACTAAAAATATAGTTATTGTTAAATAAAAACGTAACAACTTAGAGAAATAGGTGATTAGATAAGTGCAAACAAATAGATACAACAATACTTTAAGGAAGGCTTTACTTGTAGATATAGAGGCAGGAAGAGAACTTATGATTCAAATAGGTTTAGAAGAAGGATTCACCAGTAAAAATACCATTGTAATTAGCCAATTCGTTGATCAATTGCTAAACCAATTAGAAGAGGCCTCTACGGCTTATTAGTTCTTATTTTTTATGAAAAAAGTATAAGACACCTCGATATTGATCTTAGGAATACTAGCTTATACACAGAATTGGCTAGAGTAAGTAAAGTAATAGATAAAGAAAGCCTTATAAATAAGGCTTTCTTTATAACGATAATTTATATTATGTTAACCAAGGTTGTATATCATGTACATCTTAAAATAATTCAAAGTGAAAAATGAACGATGTTTTAAAACGATTTTCAGGTGTGAATATTACCTATAGACCTCCAAGATTCGTATAGGATTGGATAAATTTAGGTATATTAATTGAAGTGTTCAGTCCTGATACATATTACAAACTTCTTAAAAGGTGGATGATGTAACATGCTTGATTCCAAGACAATTGAGATCGTTCAATCAACAGTGCCAGTTTTGAAAGAACATAGTAAACAAATAGGGAAAAGATTTTATGAGTTATTATTTGAAAAGGCACCAGATTTGTATAATATGTTTAATCAAACGAATCAAAAAAGAGAGATTCAACAGGAAGCTTTAGGTTATGCGGTTTATGCTGCAGGAGAACATATAACCAATCTAGAAGCCATTAAACCTGTCATTGAAAGGATTTCACAAAAACATCGTGCAATCGGAGTAAAAGCAGAACAATATCCGGTTGTTGGTGAAACCTTACTTCAAGCAGTAAAGGATGTTTTGGGAGATGCAGCTTCAGACGATATTATTGAAGCGTGGGGGAAAGCGTACGGATACATTGCCAATGCTTTTATTGAGCTAGAAGAAGATCTCTACAAAGAGACAGAGAGCCAACCGGGAGGTTGGGAAGGATATCGAAGCTTTTATATCGATAAAAAGGTAGAAGAAAGCGATAATGTGACGTCTTTTTATTTAAAAGCGAAGGATAATAACGCCATTGCTTCTTATAAAGCCGGACAATACCTTACACTAGCAGCAGCCGTTCCCGGAGAGAAATATACGCATATTCGTCATTATAGTCTTTCTGAATCCCCAGGAAAGGATTATTATCGAATCAGTGTAAAACGGGAAGATGCCCATGATGGTGCTCCAGCAGGGATTGTCTCAAACTATTTACATAACCAAGTTGAAACAGGAGGTACGCTTAAGTTTTCAGCTCCAGCTGGAGATTTCGTGCTTGATGATAGCAAGCAACCTGTTGTCCTCATTAGTGGAGGAATAGGGATTACACCTTTGCTTAGTATGCTGAATACCATCGTAGAAAAACAGCCAACACGTCAGGTCACCTTTATTCATGCAGCCATCAATGGGAAAACACACGCTTTTAAAGAACATGTGGCTCAATTAGATAAGAATAACGAAAATGTTACCTCCTTCACCTGCTATAGTTCGCCTAGTGAAGAGGATCGACTGGTTGATAATTTTGATAAAGAAGGTTACGTTGATTTAGAATTATTGCAATCGATTATTCCTTCAAAAGAAGCCGGTTTTTACTTCTGTGGATCGATTCCTTTTATGGAAGCCATTCTGAAAGCCTTGCATAGATGGGATGTACCAAACGAACAGATTCATTATGAAGTATTTAGCCCTGTAGCCATTTTAGGAGAAAAGTAAATAAAGTGACCTCCAATCCATTTAATTATCTACAGGTCAAGCCCCTGAAACCTTTGTGAATTTCAGGGGCTTTTGATATTTTCAATACTCTTTCTTATATAGACTAGATATGTGTAGGTATACATGATTTATTTCTAAATAGGGGTAATGTTTTTAGTTCTTAATCGCTTTTGTAATTAAATGGACAGTTCTCATTGATAATGTAACTTAATCAATAATGATGATTTAAAATACTAAACAGGATGTTTCTATGAAGCTTCCTTCACTATAGAACAGATTTAAGTATGTCTATAAGCGTCTTTATAATCTTTTACATATAATATTATAAGGAAAATAATATTTTTGATATGTTTGAAAATTTGTTAAGCTAATCGAGTAGTTTTCTGATTTATGAAGATAGAAGGGTCTCAAATCAAAAAACTTTTCATCTTAACTTATATTTTTGATGCTAATTATATCCATAGTATTGTTCTATTCATTTTCAATAGATTTCTTATCTGAGAGTTTTAATTTTTATAATTTCCCTTTACTTTTTAGGGTTGCAATTAATATATGGGATATTCATTGTCATGATTTTTATATAGGAGGAATTTAAATGGATAAAGAGATGGTTAAATTTATAAGAAAAAGTTACAACATGAATCAACGTAATTTCGCTCAAGTAGTTAACTGTAGTTTTTCATTAATTGCTTTAGTGGAGGTTGGTAAAAGAAGAATAACGGAAAACCTATACAATAAAATTACAGATGCCTTTAATTTAGATGAAAAGCAATTGAAAGAAATTCATTCTCATTTAATAGAAAGTAATCAAAACAAATATTAAGGAAAATGAATTTACAAATATAGGATAAGTTAATTTAATTTACAAAAGGAGCGAGTAATAGTGGATGTAAAAGAAAGCGAAAAAACTATTCGATTAAAAGTAATGCTTCAAGAAGCTTTAGAACCGATGACGGAAAAATTAGAAAAGCTAAATGAAGAAGTTGAAACAATTCGGAAAAACCAACAGAAATTACAGAAGATGTTAGAAGAAATAATAATAAAATAATAGGAAAAAATCTTTCCTTAGTGGCCTAATAATACGGCTAAATACTCTAGTCTAGTTACGGAAAACTTGTGATTTTTATTCCTATTTTAGCCTTCGATAAAATAGGAATAAAAGAGTTAGCAATAAATTGTCATTTAATGGGTGGGTTTTCATCAGGTAGAGAACATAACAACATATTATGATATACTTTTTTTAGTATAGATACTCATTTTCTTGTAAAGAGGTGTCTTTCTAATGGATTATCATTTAATTGGTTTATCATTTGTATTTTTTATTTCATTCTATTTTATTGGAATAAAAAAGCATATTAGAGGGCTATCAAGATGGAAACAATTTCGGGTCAAAGACCAGGAAAGGTTTGCTCAGTTAGTAGGAACATACTTATTAGTGGTAGGTATCTCCTTGTTAATAAGTGGCTTTGTAAATTACCCTTATGAAAACGCTACCGTTTATATATTTACATTAGGTTATGGCGATTTACTTACCGTGTATATAAGTAACCATATTATTGAATAATCATTTTTAGAAAGAGCTCCCTAGAAGCTCTTTTTTGGTTAGAAAAAATGTTTGCTTTAAAATTCACTTTTCTAGTTAGACTAGTACTTATTCAACTGTAAAGTGATTTAAAAAATATCTTGCAGCCTTGGTAAGACTATTTTTTTTAAGTGATACAATAGCCGGTTCAATGTAGAGCTGGAAATTTTCTATTTCAAGAACTTCGATATCATGTTTAAAACTCGCCTGAATTCCTGATTTTGGAACAATTGAGATACCTACTCCGGAAGCAACTAAAGAAAGTAACGTAGAAATATCTTTACACTCCATTACAATATTAGGAGAAAATTGATGTTTATGAAAATTACTCAACATATTTTCGTATACGGAGTATCCTTTCATATGACCTAGCATAAGGAAGGGATAATCTATAATATCTTTCAAGTTTACAGTGTTTTTTGAAAAACGCTCTTTCCAAATTAGAGGTACTACTAACACAAAGGGTTCTTCTGGTAAACATGTCACGTGGTAATTTTCTAATCTTTGGGGAAGAAGCATCAATGAAAATTCAATTTTTTGTTCAATTAGCAATTCTTCTAAATGAGAAGAGTCACCTTGCCAGACTTTAATAAATATATTTGGATAAACTTCCCTGAAAGCATTTAGATGTTTAATTAGGTAAGAAACGCAGGTATAAGCTATACCAATAGACAAAGTTCCCCTGAGTCCTTCTTCCATTTCTTGAATTTCCTGTTTAATAATCTTGCTTTCTTGCAACATCTGAACAGCATGACTATACAATACCTTTCCAGTTTCAGTTAACTCCCATTGCTGGGTATAACGTTTAATTAAAGTTGTTCCAAGTTCTTTTTCTAAACGCTGAAGTTGTTGACTAAGTGGGGGTTGTGCCATATGTAACACTTGGGCAGCCTTCGAAATCCCTCCTTCATCTACAATGGTTTTAAAATATTTTAGTTGTTTAATATCCATGTCAATCACCCAATCATATGCAATATATATAACATTATAACAATAAATATATTTTTCATATAACATAAATATTGATAAGATACTTTTAGGATTCTTAATAACAGAACAAAGTATAGTAAAGGTCGGTAAATTGTATATGTAAAGCTACATCTATTCTTTAAAATTCCCATCATAGCAAATAATAGGCTTATTTTTCAGGTTACATAAAAAATATGGAAGTTTATAGGGTGAATAACTTTTATTCTTTTAATAACGAAGGTAAGATAACCTATCTTTAGTTCAGGAGTGGTTATCTAGTAACCTACTTAACCTTCGATATTACTACATGATGAAGTAGATCTATAACTGTTCAAGTAGAACATTAAATCCTACTTTATTTATAAGATAAATACGTTATGGGTAATTATACTAAGTTAGATGAGAGCCAAGAAAATGGTTAACGATATACTAGCAAAAGGAGAAGATAAATTATGTGGATTCGCTTTTTTATTATGGGTTTCTTTTCTTTAACAGCAATATCTCTCATAGGTTATCAAGTTATAGAGATTTTCCATGCATATGGTGATTTTTTTTATAAGAGTCCTAAATAAGGACAATTAAATTTAAAATACTTAACAATAAAAAGAATGATAATAAAAGGGAACGATATAAAGTATTAAAAAGAGAGAAACCTATTATATGAAGGAACATATTGACTCTTTGTGTTTTTATAAAGCTTTGAAAATAACCATTTCTTATAAAGAGGTGTTTTTATACATGAATTATCGTTTAATTTGTTTAGCATGTTTGTTCTTTTTTCTTTATTACCTTATTGGTGTAAAGAAATATATTAGATGGTTATCTGGATGGAAGCAATTTCATATTAAAGATAAGAAAAGATTCACGAAATTAATAAGCACTTATTTATTAGTGGTAGGGTTCACAGTTTTAATAAGTGGATTCATTGATTATCCGTTTGAAGCTACTATACTATATTGTTTTACATTAGGTTATGGTGATTTACTTATGGTTTATATAAGTAATCATATAATTGAGTAATAAATTGGATAGATGGCTTCCTGAAATGGAAACCTTCAAGCATGTAAGGAAGAATTAAAAGACTTGAAGAGCATATTATCGAATTATCAATTATCCTTAGTTTATGGAAACACCTCTGAAGAAGATGTAAAGGATATTCGTTTTGGTAAACAAGGATATATTGACGATGAAGCAGATTACTATATTTGTGGTCCAGTTTCATTCCTTCATTGTATTGTAACAAGTTTGAAAGAGTTAGGTGTTAATTCGGAACATATTCACTTTGAATTTTTGGATCTGCGGTAAATCTATAGGATGATTAATTAAGTATAGAAAACAATGCTTTTTTAATAAGGTAGGGATGATAATAGATACCTAGTTTCAAGCCTGATGAGACTGAAACTAGGCTTTTTAATAAATTTATTTAACTGATAATAGCCCTAGTCTGGCCTAACTATAGGATAGACTTACTTCTTATCCTAAAATAGCTACATACTTCGTAATGAATCTTTTCTTTTGGTACTTCCCATTTATTTAAAGTTTTATTCTTTGCTTCACTCGCTTTTGTACACTTTACAAGATAAATTCGAACCATTAAATAAACTCAATTTAATTTTTAGATCTAAAAAAGAAAATTTAGATATCTATTTAAATAATCAGAGTTTTTCTATAAAATAACTTTATTTGTTAGAAGTTTTGAAAAATTACTTGCCAAACTAGCTAGAAAGGATAATAGGATATTACAATGGAGAAAAAACTTGAAAAGAATTGGAGTCATCACTCAAGCATAGGATTAGCTGCATATCTAAAAAAAATGAAAGGGACGATTAGACAAGAAGCTAAAGTTGATTATATTGATTCTATTATTTCAGCTGTAGGTGCACTTATTGCTGTTATTACGGTTAGTTTTATGGCTATTCATCTAGGCTATCCTATGGCATTAGCTCCCCTTGGAGCGAGTTGTATCTTAGTATTTGGTGCTCATAAGGGTGCTCTTTCTCAACCAAGACATGTAGTCGGAGGGCATTTGCTTGCCACTACCTTTGCTATTATTATTTGGTGTTTATTAGGTAACAGTTTATTCACTCTTGGGCTCGTATTAGCTCTTGTATTAATTCTAATGGCCCTTACACAAACGATGCATCCTCCAGCAGCAGCTAGTGCACTCGTTGCTGTTAACAATCAAGTAGGTTGGGGGTTTCTTATTCCTGTTCTATTGGGTTCCCTACTGATAGTAGTTATCTCGATTATTTATAATAATTTATTTCAATCAAGGCAATATCCAAATCATTGGTTATAAAGGTGAATATGGTAAAACAAGAGTAGCATCTTAAAAAGGTGATTTAAAAAATGGAAGAGTTTATGGAAAATTGTACCATATGTAGAAAAGAAATATACTGTATAAATGGCTCTTTAAATGGCCTTATTCACTCAGATAGGGCGTTACGATGCTTCTCTTGTGATAAAGAGAGGTTTCTGAAAAATGGATATTAATAAGGGTTTTGATTCAAAAATCCCAAGATAGTTGTAAGTAATCTGAAGTTTTTGAATCAGAACCAATCTTACTAATTTGATTATAAATAGTTAAACTATTTCAATTACAAATACTCTAACTATTACCTATTATGTATAAAAATATAAATAATTTTACCAAAAAGTCGGCTTACCAACCATAAACCAAAGCATAGTCATTAATAGAATGATGTAAATCCAAATAGATCGCTTTAGTTTAGTTGCCAGTTCTTT
>NZ_JBHZOT010000023.1:0-40234 GCF_042787735.1 Priestia sp. YIM B13490 | reverse complement strand
CCTGCATCATGTCCGGGTAATAAAGAATGTGTCGATGGGCAACACAACTCGGTAACCCTCAATCTTAGTGTCGCCCTGCATCATGTCTAGGTAATAAAGAGCGTGTCGATGGGCAACACAGGTTGTCGATCCTCAATCTCAGTGTCGCCCTGCATCATGTCCGGGTAATAAAGAATGTGTCGATGGGCAAGATAGGTTGGCGATCCTCAATCTCAGTGTCGCCCTGCATCATGTCTAGGTAATAAAGAGCGTGTCGATGGGCAACATAGGTTGTCGATCCTCAATCTCAGTGTCACCCTGCATCATGTCCGGGTAATAAAGAATGTGTCGATGGGCAACATAGGTTGGCGATCCTCAATCTCAGTGTCACCCTGCATCATGTCCGGGTAATAAAGAATGTGTCGATGGGCAAGATAGGTTGGCGATCCTCAATCTCAGTGTCGCCCTGCATCATGTCTAGGTAATAAAGAGCGTGTCGATGGGCAACACAGGTTGGCGATCCTCAATCTCAGTGTCGCCCTGCATCATGTCTAGGTAATAAAGAGCGTGTCGATGGGCAACACAGGTTGGCGATCCTCAATCTCAGTGTCACCCTGCATCATGTCCGGGTAATAAAGAACGTGTCGATGGGCAACACAGGTTGGCGATCCTCAATCTCAGTGTCACCCTGCATCATGTCCGGGTAATAAAGAACGTGTCGATGGGCAACACAACCTAGTAAACTGTTTTTTCATTACATTGATGCAGATTCTATTAGAGAGAGCAAGTTTTATAGCTACAATTGGGATGTTTTTATTATTAATGAAAATATCCATGGGAATATTCTAAGAAAAATAGGATGTAAATATAGGGAAAATGTATCTTTTTTCGAATGGAGAATGTAACCAATAAGAAGATTATGTATTTTAATTACAATAAATAGAATTTATACAGGAAATATTTAATTGGGATAAATGTAAAATAAAGTAATTATGTTCTATTTGAAAGAGGTTAGAACTTTGATAGGATTAAGGATATGAGTGTTCCGTAAAAAATTAATTAGTTAAATGAATTGGAAGTGTAGAGATGTTTAAAACAATAATTTGTGATTTTGATGGCACTATTGTAGATTCTGGTCAAGTTGTGTTTGATCTCTTTAATGAGTTTGCCGATAATTATGACTACAAAAAAATCCCTCAAAGTGAGAGCGATCGAATTAGAGCATTGACTGTAAAAGAACGTTTCAAAGAATATGAGGTGCCCGTATTAAAGGTTCCTATGCTTACTATGGATGTTGTTAAACGATACAAAAAATCAATCCCAACTTTAAAAGTAAATCAAGAAATGAAGCAGGTACTTAAAAATCTAAAAGAATTAGGAATTAAGCTTGTTATGATTTCAGCTAACTCTAAAGAAAATATCCAAAAGTTTTTGAAATTAAATGACATGGAATACTTTGATGAAATTATTCAGTCAAGTCGTTTTTTTGGAAGACATACTACAATGAATAGTTACATGAAAAAACATAACGTAGCCAGAGATGAAATTATCCTTATTGCCGATGAGCATCGTGATATTGTGGCTGCAAGAAAAAGTGAGATTCCAATAATATCTGTTACTTGGGGGTATGATTTAGAGGAACTTTTATCTAAAAGTAATCCTGATTTCTTAGTTAGAAGTCCATTAGAGATCATGGATATCGTTCGGAATGATACTAAATGATTGCTCTCTTTTTAATTAGTACAATATTTGCGATTATTAGTTATCGTTATGATCCTAAATCACCATCTATACGATGGGGGGTTCTTGTACTAGTTTGTGCAGCATTTGCAGGACTCTCTAGAGCTACCATAGAGACTTTTCTTCCTACATTAGATAAATTCAATATGGATTTTGCTTTATTAGATTCGCTTTTATATTACCTAAGAATTATAACTGGCTTTATTTCTATTTACTTTTTTCCTTATTCCTTACTCATGTGGGCCATTACTTATAGTGACAAGTTTACTAAAAGAGTTATCCAAATCTGTAAGTATCTTTTACCTATCCCGATTATTTTTATGCTCAAAACAACCGTGTATTACCCTGATATAATACCGGATTTTCATTCTATGTTATATTGGGCAGTTCCTTATATTATTGCTGCCTGTTTAGTCCATATATACGCTTGGTATACAGAGAGTAATCACAACAAGAAAAAGCAACGCATTACCACAATTTCTATTTCATTTCCTGTCATGTTATCAGCTTTAATTTTAAATTATATTGTAAGAGCAATAGACAATCATCACCAATATTGGCGCTATATGATTGTTTTTCTCGTATTAGCATTTTTTATTTTTTTATGGAAAGCTCTGAAAAAAGGTGCTGGATCTCTTAATGGAATTAAGCTACGTTACGAGAGAGAGGCTCATAAGAAGACTAGAGAAGCAATAAACAAAGGAACAGCATTATTAAACCATGCTATAAAGAATCAAATTTATAAAATTAATTCAAGCTTACAAACTATAAACGTAGATGAACTTAATTCATCCTCTCAAAATTCAATTGAAATTATAAATCGTAGTTCTAAACATTTGACAGAGATCATTGAGCGTATGCATAGCAAAACACAAGAGATAGAGATTATAAAAAGTCAGAATGACTTAAATAAGTTAGTAGATGGAAGCCTAGAAGATTTAAAATTGGATTTATGCAAGAAAAATATAAAGGTTAAAAAACTCTATTCATCAGAGAAAAACACTGTATATTGTGATCGTACACAGACCTACGAAGTATTTATAAATATATTGAAAAACTCGATTGAAGCAGTTGACGATGGAGGAGAAATAAAGGTAACTATTTCATCTAAGAATAGTAAAAATATAATGGTTTCCTTTTCAGATAATGGAATGGGTATTCCATCAGAGAATTTGAAATATGTTACTGATCCTTTTTTTAGTACTAAGAAAAAAGGTGACTTAAATTATGGGTTGGGATTAAACCATTGCTTTGAAGTAATGTTTAACACTGGTGGAGACTTGAAAGTTAAAAGTAAGGTTGATGAAGGAACCACAATTAAATTAACTTTTCCAATACATTTAAAAAAGGGTGATGTTTATGAAAAATCCAATTCGAGTAGTACTAATTGAAGACGATCCAGATTGGCTTAACATAATGGAAAACCTAATTGGCAAGGAAGAAGATATGACTCTAGTAGGATGTGCTCAAACGCAAGAGGAAGGGATCACTCTTTCATACGCTTTAAACAATATAGACATTTTCCTTGTCGATATTAATTTGTCAGGGGTTAATCTTGATGGCATATATACAGCTCTAGAATTGAAACGTGAAAAAACATCAAAGGTAATAATGCTAACGTCTATGTCGGAGGAAGATATTATTCAAAAGGCATTTATGGCAGGAGCATCAGATTATATATTGAAGAAGGATGTACATCGCATACCAGAAATCATTCGTTCTAATTACAACAATGAATCTAATCCAGTCGAAGCTGTATTAAAAGAATTTCGTCGTTTAAAATCTGAGGAGCAGCTTAAAGATTTAACTAATGCAGAAAGAGAAGTTTTTGAATATATTGAAAAAGGATACTCACGTAAAAAAATTACGCTAGAGACACATAAATCCGATAATACACTGAAAACACATTTTAAGAACATCTTCAAAAAATTATCGGTATCTAATACAAAAGATCTTATAAGTAAAGTAAAAACTGGCGGCCTAAAGTGACTTGTTAAATTAACAAGTCGCTTTTTTTTGTTTGCAAAAAGGGTGATATTTCGTCACCCCTTGTCTAAAAAAGGGTGAAAAAATATCACCCCATTTTCAAAATAGGGTGATGAAAAATCACAGTATGCAAGTTTTTAGAACTTATATATCCTATATTTAGGAGTTACTTTTTATGGATTCTAGAAGGTCTGTGAAAAGCTTTCTTTCCTTTTCTCCCAGTTGTTCAAATGCTTTTATTACGGGAGATAGGTTAGTTAATACAGGTATTATGTCTGTTGTAAGTAAGCTCAAAATGACTTTGATTTCTGACGCTGACAAGTCATTTAGGATGTTAAATAGTTGTTCCTTATTTGGGTTATCTGTTTTAAATTCTTTTGAAATATCATCTGGAAGCACGTCATATAGAGTAACTCCTAATGCCTTACAAATTCTTATTAACGTTTTAATATCAGAAGTTGAATGACCGTTTTCGATCTTGCTTATCGTACCTTGTGAAGTATTAGAAAGCTCGGCTAATGTAGTAGTCGACATAAATATAGACTTTCTAAAGCTTTTAATGTTATTTCCAAGTTCGAGGTTAAATTGATCCATAAATTCATCCACCAATTGCAAAATTTTTTAATTTTATTATATCAGAAATAAATAAAGGGTGTTTTTGGTAAAAAATATTAAAAATAGAATAAAAATTGTTGACTAAAATATTCGTTATGGAATACAATGTGTTCAAGGAGGTGCTGGAAATAAAGACCATACGAGAAAAGAGGTTAGAAAAGAAATGGAGCCAAACTTATTTAGCTCAGTTATCAGGAGTCCCGCAACCCACTATTTCTCAAATTGAAAATGGGACTCGTCAATATCCAACGTTTGAAAATATGAAGAAGATCGCAGAGGCATTGGATCTTAAGTTAGAAGATATTTTCTTACCAGGTCAGAAGGATATGAACTAAGTTTTTAAATACTTAACAGCTTAAAGGGGCGATGAACATGGAAGCACAAAAGCGACTAGCATTCTATGATATATCAGATGCACGGGCGAAAAGTGCCAAAACCTTTGATGGAAAGTTGTATACGTTAAAAGGAGGGATAGCAGTAGAAAAAGGCACAGGCGATGTCAAACGTGTAGCTGATATTTATTATGAAGTACGCTCAGTGATGGATCAGGCACATACCATCGTCGCCAAGCGAAGAAAAAAAGATGAGGAATTGAAGGAAGTTTTACAAAAGACCTGCTAGTTCTTAGATGCAGCATACAAGCGATTTTGAAACGTGCCGAGAGCACGAGAAGTGGTACCTTGACAATTACATATTGCGTGCCTCCCCTAAACGGATCACAAGGGGGTTAAGGTATACGATAACGAAAAGGTTCGATGAGTGCGTCCTAAAACTCATCGGTGATCTAGTAATAAAACAGTGACGGTGTATCCAAGATCTGTGAAGAATGGTGGCGTGAGGGTAAATCCGAAGAAGCGACAACATTCCAAACAGTAGATACACGAGGTTCTTCGTACATGCCGAAAACGTTGTGCATTATTGGGCTTAGTGAAAACTATGCATGCCAATATAGGGTTTGCCCTTCCAGCCAGAAACGGGTATATATTTCCTTTCATAGCCTTGAAAAGACAGAGATGATCGCTAAACCTATGGTAAAATATTACTCTCGGTAGGTTTCAGAATCGCTTGTTATGTCTGAATATTAAGAACAAAGGAGAATGGTTATGAAAAACAAAAAATGGTTACTTTCTGCGGTAGCAGGAATCGTTGTGGCTCTTGGAATAGGCACAGCGTTTGTCTCTTCCTACAATTCAAGTGAAGTGAAAGGAAATGGTGAACTAGAAGAATTACATCCTCTTCAAATGAAAAAATTTATGAAAGAAGATGGTACAGGATTTGTGATGTATTCATTCCGTGAAAGTACGCGTCCAGTATACATGAATGAAGTAAAAAAGGCTTTAAAGGAAAATGATGTGGATGCAAAAGAAATCTATAGTCGTGATCCACAATATGATCGTGATAAGAATAGCAACTATTATGGAGTACCACAAGATTCTGATACATTAGCTGCCTATAAAGATGGAGAGTTAAAGCAACAAATTAAACTAGACGATTATGAGTCATCCCAGTTAGAAGCAGAACTTTCTCATTTTGTTGAAACATCTAAAGAACTGTATTTCGAAGAATAAGAGATTTGCTTTGAAAGGTGGTGGTATCTTGACGATCTCCCAAAAGGAATTAAAGAAATCCAAAGACCTCGTGGAAAAGTTACTAAAAGTGAATGGAAACAAATACAATGACTGGCTACATCAACAACACCAACAGTTTATTGAAGAAAATCAGGATTTAATTCTTCAAGCATTAAGCGCCTTTACAGGTGAAGAAGAGGAGGAGGAGGAAAAAAGCGAACCGAAAGCAGCTGAATCAGTTCCTGTAAGACCACAAAGTATTGCAGTAACACAAAACTAACGAAAAAGAGGAGTGAAATACATGTTAGATTTATTGAATAGCGTTGATGTGACACAGTTAACTTCGCATTTAACCCTTGGGGCGGCTGATGGCATGAATGGCCTCATCGAAAGTGGAAAGTCTATTATCAAGTGGATGCAGCGTATTGCGATGGTTGCCGCAGCTCTTGCCTTTTGTGTAGGAGGCTATCACTTAATTTTAGGTGGAGAACGAGGTCGTCATAAGTGTATCGCATGGTTTGTTGGTGGCGCAGTTGGGTTAGTGGTTGTCATGGGTGCCTATGCATTAGCTGAAGGTGTTAATACAAATATCCGATTCGGAAGCTAAGAAAGCTATACAGTTGATTGTATAGCTTTTTTCTATGCTCATTTTTAGACGAAAGGAATGGAGAAACGTGCTGTCTGTCATGTTTATAAAAAGTGAGACAAAAGAGTTAAAGCCATTTCAAAAGTTATCGATTCCAGAAGCATGCGAGATAACAGAAACATTAGAAACACAGTATCGACGTACTAGAAAAAAGGCTCATGCTGATTTTTTTATCCTCGATGAAGAAGATCAAGAGGTATATGCAGGAACATTGTCCATTGGATCGGGTCATGCTCGGCATGTAGTCGATCATATCAAGAAAAAGTTAAGCTCTTTAAAAATGGACGATATACAGGAAGCTCGAAAGAGAAGTTTTCTTGAACAATTGGAAAAGGAAGTACCGGACCATCTGAAAACAACAGATGGTTCGTTTTCTTTAGAGGAAGAAAAAGAGGACGATGTACAAACGACTCAAACACCTGTCCTTTCTACTCGTAACCGAAGGTTGATCTATGGAGGAGGGATTTTATCCCTTCTTATCCTTTCAGCAACATGTTTTTCAACAGTGGCTACTTCCCAAGATCGAGCTGAAACGATTCAAGATTTACAAAAACAAGTCAAACTGGAACAAAAAATAACAGGGACATATGAAAGAGCGCTTTTAGGGGATTCAGAAGGGGCTTTAAAACGGCTTTCTTCTATTGATGAACAAAGCCTCACGAAAGAACAGAAAAACGTTTATATGAGCCTTCTCGTCGATCAAAAAAAGTATGAGAAGGCTGTTAAACTTCAGGGAGACCATCCAGAAGTAGTGGAGAGCATGATTTCAAAGAAGGGAGATGTTAATGCGTTAAAAGAGTTTCAACAAACATTCCCTTCGCCAAATGGAGCTTTTGATCTTGCCTATCACGAACAACGTTGGGAAGATATGATGAGCCAATCAGGAGTAGACATGACGGATAAACGATATGAAATGAAGGCTTATGGATATCTAAAGCTAGATAAAGTAAAGGAGGCCAAAGAAGAGGCAGCTCATATTCAAAGCCAAGACTTGAATCAAAAAATAGCAACGTATGAGAAAACAAAGAAGGAGGTAGAAGAGACAAAAAAACAAGTGGAGGAGGAAAAGAAGAAAGATCCGAAAGATGAAAAGAAAATCCAATCTTTAACGGATTAGCAGAAGAAACAAGAAGAACTCCTAAAAAATCTATAAGAAGGGATGAATAGGATGTATACACAAACAAAAGTGAAAAACGAGAAGCAAACCTTTGTGGTAGGTGTTGAGTATTATGAAGAAGATTTATTTTTAGAAATCGAATTAGGCACGTTTCACACGACTCAACTCCATGCCCAACGTATTGCCAACAGTGTTCATAATGTCATTCTTTTAGAGAATCAGATTGTCATCATCTTTAAAAATGCCGATTCAATCATTCTTACAGATGATTTTTTGAAATATGCATTCAAGTTTCGATTATGCACGAAACCAACTATGCCACCTCTAGATATCTCCAAGCTCACTCAACAAGAAAAAGACGATTTAGTTTGTAATGAAGCCTATGTAATAACCGAAGAGGATATGAAAGAGGTACAATGGGACATTAACACGGCTTTTCGTTACCTTCAACACAAGTATGAGGCAAGAGATCAAACGTTCTTTTCTCTTTCATCGAGTGCCTACTATGTCATTCCTACTTCTGAAGAGATGGACCAGGAGGGAATGAGAAATGCAACCTAATAAATCCATCAAATATGTGGTCGCTGAAAAACAAGTACTTATTCCTTTAAGTGCTTGTTTTTTTGTGTCTATTCTACTCATCTTAAACTTTTTGTTTAACATGATGCGGAATCTTGTTCAAACAACGTTTAGCGATGTATTTGAACCGCAGCCTTTTCATGTGGACACATCTTTTTTGACAGAGATTCATCTTCAACAGTACTCGCCTTTATATGGGGCCATGTGTTTAGTCGCTGCCTTATTAACGGCCAAATTCGCTTACAACATTCGATCCAACTTCAAAGATTTAAACCACAATCAAAAAGGGTCGGGACGCTTTACAACAAGAAGTGAACTGAAAAAGCAATATCGAAAAGTACCTGAAAAAACGACAACGTATCAAGGTGGAGGTGGCGTACCTGTTTCACGTATTCAAACCTATGACCTCATTCAAACATGGAAAGAGTACAAAGCTTTAAAGGGAATACAGAAGCTTCTCCACACACATCGATTCTTTACGAAGAAAAGCTACATGCTGATTGATGACACACCCGTTAATAATTTAATCATCGGGATTACACGATCAGGGAAAGGGGAAACCTTTGTTTTTCCAACGATTGATATCTACTCACGAGCTGAAAAACAGCCTTCCCTAGTGTGCAATGATCCCAAAGGCGAGTTGCTCGCAGCTTCTAAAAACACACTAGAGGAAAGAGGCTATCATGTTGAGGTTCTAAACTTACTCAATCCCTTAGAATCGATGAGTTATAACCTGTTGGAAATGATTAAAGAAACATATAAAGATGGCGATTACTCAACAGCTCAAGCGTTATGTAACACATTATCCTATACGCTTTACTACAATCCAAATGCCAAAGATCCATTCTGGCAACAATGTGCTATGAGTTTATGTAACGCCATGATTCTTGCTGTAACGGATAAGTGTATTAAAGAAAAAGAAGAAAATAAAATCACGATGTACACGGTGGCGAATATGTTGTCGGAGTTAGGCTCGAAAGAGGTTGTGATTAATAAAAAAGGAGATACTCAAAATGCGTTAGATTTGTACTTTGATGGGTTGCCAACAGAAAGTGTCGCCAAGATGCAGTATGCGACATCGAACTTTTCAAAAGGTACAACAAGGGGCGGGATCTTTACTCAAACGATGAATGGGTTATCCATTTTTACGTTTGATGAAATCGCCAAGATGACTTCTAAAAATAGTGTTGATTTAAAACGTGTGGGCTTTGGAAAAACAATCAAAGGAAAAGCAGCACCTCTTACTCGCTTAGAAATCATCTTTCCAGATGGTCAAACAGAAACCATTAAAACCGATGCCAAAGGGTTATTTGAAGTCAATTTTACAAGCGAAGTAAAGCAGAATGATGAAATTATTCTAGCTGAAAAGATGAGTGATAAAATTGTTACTTCATCGAGACTTGAAACTGTTATTAGGGTAGATAAAATCACAAAAGAAACAGGAGCTACAACGTTTACAGTGGAGAAGCAGCATCCAAGTATTCATGTAAAGGAAGTGACGTATTTTACAAAACCAATCGCCATTTTCATGGTTACACCAGATTATGATTCTAGTAACCATGTAATAGCCTCTATTTTTGTTCGGCAGTTATATTATGTGCTTTCTAAGAACGCTTCGTTGGCAAGAGGAAACAAGTGTCATCGAGAAGTAGTGGTGTTGTTAGACGAATTTGGCAACATGCCGGCAATCGAGGGAATGTCCAACATTATCACGGTTTGTTTAGGACGAAATATACGTTTTAACCTAGTGATTCAAGCCTATGCACAACTAAAAAATAAATATGGAGATGATGCTGAAACGATTGAAGGAAACTGTGGGAATACGATTTACATCTTAAGCAATAACTATGAAACAGCGAAGACCATTTCACAAAAATTAGGGGACGGTACCATCAATTCTACCTCTCGAAGTGGGAAAGGGTTATCAACGGATAAAAGCAAAACAGAGGGAGTGGATGGAAAACCATTATTAACACCAAATGAGTTAATGGAACTTAAAGAAGGAGAAAGTGTGGTTGTGCG
This sequence comes from Priestia sp. YIM B13490, assembly GCF_042787735.1. Taxonomy (NCBI): domain Bacteria; kingdom Bacillati; phylum Bacillota; class Bacilli; order Caryophanales; family Bacillaceae; genus Priestia; species Priestia sp. YIM B13490. The sequence continues at coordinate 29,982 of NZ_JBHZOT010000023.1, read as the reverse complement.
TGTGGTAAAACGTCAAGATAAAGCACGTCAGAGAATTAAAGCACATCCGATTTATAACACTGGAAAAACAGCGTTGAAATACCGTTGGGAATACCTCGGAGAGGACTTTGACACAGATCGTTCGATCCTAGATATTGATATTTCTTCTTTGCATGAACAAGTCAATCCAAGATCCTTGGTCATTCATAATTTCTTTCCTTTTCAATCACAACCTCCATCGGTTGAAAAAGAAGAGGAACTAGCCGACGATCCGTTTACTCCTCTAACGTATGAGAACTATAAAACTAAGAAAGTCAAAGAGTTCTTCGGTGGAGATAAGAACGTTTCTACTGCTTTAAAAGTACACTTACCAAAAGCAATGAATAAAACGGTGGATGAGATTGAAAAACAGTCCATGAGTGAGTTTGAAGAGGAATTAAATATGCTAGGAGTTAGTGACCAACTAAGTAAAAATGTCCACCAACTTCTTCAAACGAAAATAAATACGATTATTAGAAATTTGAAACATGAGATGGAAGAAGAAGAACAAGAAGCTTACTATCAAAAGGGGGAGAAAGAATGACAAGTATTTCAAAGGAATTAGAGCGTATTTTAGAGGAATATGCACCGATTGTGAAGGAAGGGCATCAGGTGTTAATTGGCTTACTAGATGGCACTATACACTTGGAAAAAGGGCAGGAAGGAGAAGCACCTGTACAAATTCGTGTTTCTCCTCTGGATGAACGATTAGAAATAACGGTTGATACGTTGTTTCAAGGCATGTAATACGTGCATAAGGAGATGAGCAGATGAAAGATGAAGAAATTCTTGAAAAGCTACATGAGTTTTCGGAGTACTTAGATGTTGGAAATATCCTCACTTATTTATTACGGAAATTGGGGTGGGGATGTATTCAAGTTCTTTCATTTCTAGTAGATGGACTAGAAGGGATTACAGACAGTGTATTAGGCGTTAAATCGTTTTTTAATTCTCCTGACATTCAAGATTTTATTACGAAGATTCAACCCTTTTTATATGTGTTACTGGCCTTTTCCTTTCTGTATATCGGCTACATGTTGATTATTCAGAAAAAAGTCAATCGTGAACAAATTATGATTAACATTTTTATCTCAATGGCAGTCTTACTTTTATTAAATACAAGTATGTTAAAAGCTGATAAGTTCACCGATCAAGCCATTGAAGCTGTTGATTTAAATGAAAAAGGAACCGTAAGTGAAAAAATCATTAAAAGTAATCTAACAGATGTCGCGCAATTCGATCTTACAAAGTGGAAGAGTCCCAAATTAAAAGAATCGAATAAAGTGCCGCAAAAAAATATTATGATAATCGATATTACTGAAAAGATTGATGGTGACTTTAAATTAAATGAGAAAGATAAACTATCAGACAAGGGGAAAGATATACTCACACATAAAGCTTCCTTAACACCAGATGGAAAAGATGGAGTTGCAGAACTAGATAATGGATGGTTTGATTTCTTTCCCGAACTCTATTACCGATGGTCATGGAACTTCTGGACGATTGCCATTTCCCTTTTTGTAATAGGGATGACGTTGTTATTTACGTCTATTAAGTTAGCAAAACTATGTTACGAGCTAGGGTTCAATGCGATTCTGGCCCAATTAGTTGCGCCTGCCGATGTAGCAGATGGGCAGAAGTTAAAAGCCGTATTAAAAAACATCCTAAATACATTTCTCGTAACGATTATGATTTTTATATCCATGAAGGTGTATTTGATGGGAACCGTTTTTATTAGCGATAAGCTAGAAGGTATTCCTTACCTTATTGCATTGATTGCCTTTAGTATTGCCGTTGTAGATGGCCCGATCATGTGTGAACGTCTCTTTGGCATTGACGCAGGCTTGAAAAGTGGTTGGGGCGCTCTGGCAGGAGGTTTTGCGATGGCAAAAGGACTTGAAAGTGGCATAAATATGATGGGAAGAACAGCAAAAGGAGGAGCCAACCTTGCCAAAGGGATTGGTGGTGTAGGAAAAGGTCTTGGGAGGGGTGCTCTTCAAACAGCAGCAGGAGTTGGAGGTCTTGGAAAAGGGTTAGCTACACAAGGAAATAAAGAAAAACAGCCAGCTCTACATGAAGAAATGAAAAAGGCAGGAATGTCAGGTGAAAAAGGAAACGCTGCTTCTAAAGGTCAAAACGCAGGCAATGAGCAAAAGGACCGACAACAAGGGTTATCTTCTACTGAAAAACAAGAAGGAGGTAAAAATAGTGAAGGGAATGCCTCAGCAGGAAAAGGATCAGGTCAAGGCACATCTTTACAAGATGAAATGAAAGCAGCAGGTGTTTCCACTGATAGTCAGGGATCAACTTCCTCTGTAGAAGGCGGAAATACATCTCTACAAGATGAAATGCAGGCTTCTGGTTATGCTGAAGGTACAAATGAAGGCACTGGATCTTCTGTAGAGGTTGGAAGTGCTTCTCTACAAGATGAAATGCAAGCTTCTGATCAGAGTGGAAGTACAAACGGAGGCAGCTCTTCTGTAGGAAAGGCAAGTGCTCCTCTATACGATGAAATGCAAGCTTCTGGTCAGAGTGGAAGCACAAATGGAGGCAGCTCTTCTGTAGGAAGTGCAAGTACACCTGTTCATGAGGAAATTCAGGCTTCCGGTTACGGCGGAAGTACAAGTGAAGGTAGCTCTTCTATAGGAAGTGCAAGTACGCCTGTTCATGAGGAAATTCAGGCTTCCGGTTACGGCGGAAGTACAAGTGAAGGTAGCTCTTCTATAGGAAGTGCAAGTACGCCTGTTCATGAGGAAATTCAGGCTTCCGGTTACGGTGGAAGTACAAGTGAAGGTAGCTCTTCTATAGGAAGTGTGAGTTACCCAACACCAACAAGAGAACCTTCTACTTCCATGCCGACAGGGATGGATCAAGCACAAGCACAAGTGGCAGCTACACAGGAACCTCGTCAAGTAAAACAACCAATTGAAAAAGACACAGTTCCTGCTTCAACAGAAGACATTCCAATGCCCCATCAACATCGAACAGAAACACGTAATATTGCACAAGTGGTACGGGATAATGTCAAAGAGAGCGTAGGAAAGGTAAAAGAACGTATTGATAACTCACAAACAATCCATAAAACAAAACGTTCTTATCAAATTGGACGAAATACAGGACGAGATTTACGAAACCTTGGATCAAAGAAGCGAAATAAACCAGATGAGAAGTAACAGGCGTTACTTCTCTTTTTTATGGAAAGGAGAAGGATCATGGGAAACTATAACATCCCGAAAGAAATCTCAACGGAATTAAAGATTAATAAATCTCTTTATCTCTTTGATTTGCTGTTTATTATTGGCTTACTGATGGTCACGATGATGTTACGCTTTTTTATTCATCCAACACTTCAAATTCCCTTTTATATCTTCATGGGCATATTTGGGCTATTAATGATCGTTAGACCAAGTACAAACCCTAAAAAACGCATGTATGAGGCATTATTGCTTACATTGGTACGAAAGAAGAGCACATATTGTGCAATAGATCGGGATCAAGAATAAAGGAGGGTATGATGGATGGCATTATTTGATGAAAGAATCCTAGAAAAAGAGGAACCTATTTTAAAAGAAAAAAAGAAAGAGAAATTACCGGAGGTAAAGAAAAGTGTGGCTGATATTATTCCTATTATCGATCAAACGGATAGTGGATTATTTCAGCTAAAAGATGATGGGGGCTTCTTTGGCATCTGGCAGCTTCAAAGTACAGATATCAATGCCATGCATGACCAAGAGGCAGGGCGCAATATCTATACATTGGCGAAAACATACCAGGGCGACAAAGATGCGTTTAAAATTATCTCATTAAACTTGCCTGTTTCCACACAAAAGCAACAACAGTATCTTGAGAAAAAGATTCGAGAGGCTAACAATGCGTTATCGCTTCGATTCTTACGAAAGAAATTAAAAGAACTTCAATATTTAGAATGGGGGCGAACCAATCGAGAATACTTTCTTTTCCTATATGGACCGACTGAACTCGCTGTAAAAGAGCGAAAAGACCAATTTATGCGAGATATTCAACTGGCTGTCCCTCTGTTACCTGTTTCGGATGAAAAACAAATGAACCTTCTTTACAAACTCTACAATCAAAACGCCAAGCTTGGTAATAAACAATAAGAGAGGATGATAAACCGATGATGACTTTACCTTTTGGTAAAAAAGAGAAAACACCTCAAGAAATCAAGCAGAAAAAAGGATACAATCCTCATTTTGTGGCACAGATTCAACCACAAGGGGGCGTGAGCTTTAAAGAAAACCTCGTTCGAAACGGAGATGGATATTCGACTTGTATTCATATTTATGAGTACCCAACGAACGTGAATGATTTTTGGTTAGAACCGATCATGAACATGCCCAATGCCGTTACTACCTTAGATGTGGTAAGCGATGAGCGAAAACAAGTCGTAGAAGCGATCAATAAGAATATGTCAGAACAAAATGCACGGCATGTGAATGCCAAAGAAAACATTGATCGTATGGATGCCCAAGAACAGTATTTAGATATGAAAGAGCTGTACCGTCAAGTCACAAATGGTGAAGTGATCAAACGGATACACCTTCGCATTTATATTGCTGAAAAAACGATTCCTGACTTAGAAAAACGATTAAAAGAAGTCATTCATCATCTTGAAACGCATAACTTCAGAGGATCCATTTTCTTAAATGAACAAGAGTATGAGTGGGAATCGTTAGTGACGCATTTTGATATACAGAAGAAATACCCTAATAAGCGAAAAGGAAAGGAAATCCCCGCATTAGCACTAGCCGGAGGGTTTCCTTTTCATTTTACTCACTTAGATGATCCATACGGCACGTATCAAGGAACAACTCGTACAGGTGGCAGCGTCATCTTTGATTTGTTTCATAAAGATCAACAACGAAAAAGTTATAATGCGGTGTTGATGGGCTTAATGGGCGCAGGCAAATCCACCTTTTTAAAGAAAGTCACCACGGATAATGCGATTAAAGGCTATAAGATTCGAGGGTTCGATATTGTAGGAGAGTTTGAAAGTCTCGTCAGAGAATTAGGAGGGAAACAGATTGCGCTAGATGGATCAGAAGGACAAATTAATCCCTTACAGGTATTTAAAACACATGAGCACGAAATAAACAGTTTTACGCAGCATCTATCCAAACTAACCGTTTTTTATCGCTTTATTGCACCAGAAGCAAAGGATGATGAATTAAAAGAGTATGAAAAGTTGCTTCGCAAACTCTATATTCAAAAGCAGTTATGGAACGATGAAAAAGGCGCAAGCAATCACATTACAGGGCGTTCACCAGAAGCCTATCCAACATTTAGTGAGTTTCTACACCTCATTCGAAAAGAGTTATATACCGATGAGAAAACAAGAGAACACCATCCGAACTTAGGAGAGTATCGAAAACGTAGACTTGAGCTCATTGAGTTGAACATCGAAAACTTGGTTGAAACATACGCTCATTTGTTTGATGGCATTTCAACCATTGAAGATTTTAACGATGAACAAGTCGTATTCTTCTCGATCCGTCACTTATCTAAATTAAAAGATGAAATTGCACAAGCACAGCTTTTCAACGTCATGAGTTTATTGTGGGATGGGATGCTGCAGAATGGCGAACCACAATTGGCAGCCTATACGAAAGGGACATTATCCTTTGAAGATGCCATTCGTTACTTGATTGTGATTGACGAGGCGCACCACATTGTGAACACGAAAAAAGGCAATGAACATGCCTTAGATTTCTTAACAGAGTTTAGTCGTGAAGCACGTAAATACTTTGCTGGCTTAATTTATGCGAGTCATTTAATCAGTGACTTTGTGCCGGATGGTTCCGAGCAAACAGCGATTGAAAAAATTAAAAAGCTCTTTGATTTAACACAATATAAATTCATCATGCAGCAGGATGATAACAACTTAGATACGATTCAACGAGTGTTTAAAACAGGGATTACCGACAGCGAATTGGCTGAAATTCCGAAGCTACCAATTGGGGATGTGCTGCTTTGTATTAAGTCCGTAAAAAACATTCTCTTTCATATTGAAATCGATGAGGAAGAAAAAGTGCTGTACGGTGGAGGTGCATAAGCCTTGCATATCGTTTTACAGCTCATTCCCAAAAAATATTTGATTGGAGGCACGTTGATCCTGTTAGGATTATCGGGCCTCTTAATCATGAGTACGATTGTAGCGATTACAGGTGAATTTGAAAGTGATAGTCAACAAAGTGAAGTGACAGAGATTGAAGGAGGAGGCATTGGCGTAGGAACGGCTAATGTGTCACCAGAGGTTATGAGGTATCAACCGTTACTTGAAAAGTACGCACAAAAACATGGGCTAGATGCTTCCTATGTGCCGATTATGATGGCACTTATGATGCAAGAAAGTGGAGGGAGAGGCAATGATCCGATGCAATCCTCTGAGTCTAAATGTGGCAGGGTTGGGTGTATTCAGAATCCTGAAGCTTCTATTGACCAAGGCGTAAAACATTTTAAAAGTGTGCTAGAAAAATCTCATTATGATTTAAAGCTATGCCTTCAAAGTTATAATTTCGGCCCCGGCTTTATCAATTTTATTATGAAAAACGGAGGGAAATATACACCAGAGCTAGCGATTAAGTTTTCTCAAATTCAATATCAACAAGTCAAACATACCGGAAAGTATCACTGTGTACGCCCTGAAATGGTGCCGTATCAAGCGTGTTATGGGGATAGCCAATATGTTGATGCGGTCTTGAAATATTATACGGGAACGATCACAGCTGATGGAAAACCAGCTGCTCCTGCGAGTGGTGGAAGTGGTGGTAAATCGGGTGTGAAAGTGATTGATGCAGGTAAAACGTTGATTGGTAAAACACGCTATGTATTTGGTGGTGGACGCTCTCAATCTGATATTAATGCAGGACGTTTTGATTGTTCAAGTTTTGTTAGATGGGCATTCGAACAAGTAGGAATGAATGTTGGTCCAATGTCAGGCGTAACAACCGATACACTCAAAACACAAGGGCAAGCAATCAATCCAAAAGACATGAAGCCTGGGGATGTAGTGTTTTTTGATACCTATAAAATAGACGGACATGTCGGAATCTATGTTGGAAATAATCAGTTTTTAGGCTGCCAAGGAAAAACAGGTGTAGCCATCGCAAGTATGGCAAAAGGAACGTATTTTGGTGAACGATTTAATGGGAGAGTAAAACGATTCTAAAAGGAGAAAAGACGATGAAAAATAAAGCAGCACTACTATTTGGAGCGCTTGCCGTTGTGGTGGCAGGCGTGACCATTTTCAATATCTACCTTAACCATAATATCTTCAACACAACAGCTTCGAAACAAATTCAAGTCACAAATGACAGTTTAAAAGAAGAAAATAAAGAGCTAAAAAAACAACTAAGTGAAGTTCGTCCTTCTGCCCAAGAACAACAAAAACGAGATTACTTGAATACGGTTCATCAATTCATCGATGTGTCTTATCATCGTGAAAAAGAAGGATTTGAGGAACGAAAGAAGGTTGCAAAATCCATCATGGATAAAGAGCTTTATGAGCAATTTTATCCTTCTGAAAAGTTCGTATATGGAGATAGTTACACTTCAGTTCCAAACGATTTACAGCTTTATGTACAACAATATGATGGAGGGCAAGAAGAGGTCGAAGTGATTGCTGAATTTACGAATCATCTTGTCATAAAAGATGAGAATGTCGACGATCAAACGCATGACATCATTAAAGTTTCTCTACGGAAAGAAGAGAATAAATGGATGGTTTATAGTATTGAAGAATTGAAAACAGAAATCATGAAATGAGGTGGAGCAGATGGCATTTAAGAAGCAATTTGAAGATTATCGATTTAATTTAAATCGCAATCGGTCATGGAAGTATACAGCAATGTTGATCTTTTTCTTTATCGGTTTTTTATCCTTACTAACATCGAAATTCTACTTAAAAACAGAAGATCCTTTGTATCATACCAAAACCTATGAAGCCATTTCTTCAAACATTACTGGAACAGTCACGATTGAGAATCGTGTGTATCACCCGGCTAATGCCTCACTGGATATGGTTATCAAAATGGATCAAACAGATGAAGAAGAAGTAAGCTTTGTGGCACAAGAAAAAGCGAATCCAAACATCAAACTACCTGTTCATTTATTGTATGAAGATGATGGCTATTATGTGGTAAGAATCAGCGATCTATCTCCAAATTGGGAAGCACTTGCCTTTGATCTATATCAAGAAAATGAAGAAAAAGAAACGATAAACGTGGATGATGTAACGAGTGATTCAGAAACAGATTCAACAGAGAAAATAGATGCTCATGCGTTAATTACAACGCTCTATTCTGACCAACGAAAAACGAAAAGTGAAGAAGGAAAAGGAACAAAAAGCAAACAAGAATATGCGCTTTTGGTCAATGATTTAGAGAAACAGTTTGTCAAAAAGAAAATGAAAAACTATGAAAAAGCAATCACAGTGGAAGCCAAACACAAACGTCAAACCCAACAAGAAATGAATGAGCTACAACGTGATATGAAGTACCAAGTGAATGAGGAAAAAGCCGATACTGAATCAAAAATTGCGATGAAAAAGGATGCGATTCAATCAAGTGATGAAAGTATTCAGCTCTATAAAGATGAACAAAAAAGTTTACAAGAAAAGCTCCAAAAATTGAATGAAAAGCAACAAGATTTAGCCATGAAGTGAAAAAACGCATGTTAACAGTAGGTCAACATGTGTTTTTTTGAGGTTCACAGTAGGTTCACATCATTAGTTTTTCATGTTCACAGTAGGTTAACATGGCAGGGTTTAGGTCAACAGTAGGTTCACATTCAACAGGTTTTCTTGTACCCACGGTTTTGCTAGGCTCTGCCTAGCCCCACACCTATGGTGGGGGCAAAAACCCCTTATGCTCTTCTCTCTTTTTAGGGGGGAGAGCACTACTACAAAAGAGAGGTCGGATAAAATGGAAATTAAAATTCGATATGTTGATCCAGTTGCACTAAAAAAAATTGATAAAATTGCAAAAGAAAAAAAGATTTCTCGACAGGAATTCTTAAAAGGTCAGATTGAAACACTGGCTGTTTTTCAAGAACAAAAAGATCGTGAAGCAGAGTTAGAACGGCTCATTGATCGAAACATAAAAATGATGGAAAGGTGTGCAATTGCAATTGAAACCATCAATGGATTTATTCAAGATATGATGGGAGAAGATGAGGAATGAGTGCGCCTACTGTTACACCAGGAGTCGTACTAAAAACAAAATTTGTGACATCTAATCTAAAAGCATATAAAGAGTACGTCGATTATGTGGATCGTGAAGATGCCAAAAAAGAATATGGTGGACACGAAAAACTGTTTACTCTTTATCAGGATTACTTAGCCAACCCTGATAAAACTTCTTCTTTATTTACGGATCAATCGAATCAATTGAATGGGCAGGAGAAAAAGCAATTAAAAAAGTTGTTTGAAAAAGCACAAAAAAATAACAGTATTATGTGGCAAGATGTCATCACATTTCATAATCCTTGGCTCCAAGAAAATGGTTTATATGACGCTCATACTCATACAGTGGATGAGAAAAAATTAATGGAGATTACCCGTGAGTCCATGAAGGAAATGCTTAAAAGGGAAAGGTTAAATGGTTCGGCTGTTTGGTCGGCTGCCATACACTACAATACAGGGAACATTCATATTCATATTGCAACAGTGGAACCACAACCTACTCGTGAACGAGGTAAAAGAAAGCCTAAAACGTTGGATGCGATGAAGTCAACAGTCGTGAATCAAATTTTAAATCGAGGTGAGCAGCACCAGAAGATAAATGAGTTAATTCGAAATGATATGGTCGGGAAGAAGAGGCAGGATTCTTCTTTAAGGTGGAAGAATCGTGACATTCAACCATTGTTTCTCCAAATCTATAATCATCTTCCAGAAGATAAAAGGCAGTGGCAATATAGCTATCGAACATTAAAACCAATGAAGCCATTTATTGATGTACTAAGTCAAAAATATATTGAAAAGTATCATAGCCATGAGTATCAACAATTACTTAAAAAGTTAGATAAAGAAGTAGAGGAATTAAAGAAAGCGTATGGAGAAGGAAAGGTTGATGAGAAACGATATAAGAATTATAAGCAAACGAAAATTGATGATCTTTATAAGCGAATGGGAAATGCCTTCTTAAAAGAAATGAAAGATTATGATAAGCAGCAGCAACAGATTAAAAGAATGGTAGAAAGCAGGAAACAATCAAAGCGTCCTGAAAGTTTTAATCAACATGTCTCCATGCATTTTGCATTAAAAAAGATGGAGCGAGCGTTTAAATCAGAATATGAAAGTTGGAAAAACCAAAAACATTATGAGCAATTGCAAAAAGATATTGAACATAATCGAGAAGCTGAAAGGGGTTATGAATGATGGAGAAACATCGACGTACCATTTCATTAGATACGAAAACAGATGAATATATTCAAGCTTATATGGAGGAACATCACTTTCGTTTTCCTGGGGAAGCCATTATGGATATTTGCCAAAAGTACCAAGAAACCAAGGAAAAGGAATGGTCATTACAATATATTTCAGAAGTGGTAAGCAACAACTTACATCAGGTTTTAAAAGATGAATTAACGAAGATTCGTCTTGGGGCAAACAGTGCTGATAAAAACACACAAATTTTAATTGAATATATGAACGGTCTTTTCTTCCATCACGGTTTTGATGGATTAATGACAACCGATTTACAAGAGTTAGATAGCACGAAAGTTGCGAAGGAAGCTGTTGAGAAACGAATTGCGAATCAACGTCAAAAACGTATTGATTGGGAAGAGTCGAGAGGGAAACAACAATCTCACTGATTGTTTCATATAAAAAGAAATTTAAATACTAAAAGGAGGAATTAATCATTATGTTTTTTAACAAAGATTTAGTATTAGCTTCGATTAAAGCTGTAGGAGAGGATCATGCCATTGTACAGTATCAAGACAAAGAAGTAGAGGTAAATTTAAGTCCAGAAGAAGCGAAGGAGTTTCATCAATATGTCGTGCATCAAGAGAATATGTTGGTGCCTATGAATATCAAAACACAGAAGCTTTTTGTGGATTTAGAGGAACCTTGGTATGAACAAGAATTAGAAGAACTAAAGGAGATCTCCTATCAAGAAGAGGGGGAGGAAAATGAGTAAAGCCTATGCAAAGAAATCCGTCGAAGATAAGCGTAAAGAGGTTGAAGAGCTAACAAAAGGGATGGAAAAGAAAATGGAGCAGCATTTTCATTCTGCCGAAGAACTAAAAGACTATTTATCTTTTATGGGTAAGTTTTATCAATACTCGATGTCAAACACGGCTCTTATTCAAGAACAGTTCTTTGGTGCCCAGGCTGTTGGCTCATTTAAATTTTGGAAAGATAAAGGGTTCTCTGTCAATAAAGGTGAAAAGGGCATTAAGATCCTTGTTCCAAACAAAACGGTGCCTAAATTTAAAGATGAAAAAGGGAAATGGAAGTCGATTAATAAAGCCACTCCTCAAGAAAAGAAGCTGATTAAAGAGGGTAAAAAAGAAATCACTCAAGGCCGACTGTACTTTTCAGTCGGCCATGTTTTCGACGTGTCGCAGACGAACGCAAAAGCGAGTGATTTACCTAAGATCTTTCCGAATCGTTGGTTAGAAGGCAATATAGAGGATTACAAGGCACTTTATAAAGGAATGGAAGCTATTGCGGAAAAGAACGGTATTTCCATCATTGCTCCTAAAGAAGAACTAGGATCTGCAAAAGGGGTTTCTTATACATTAACAAAAGAGGTGGCACTGAATCCTCGTAATTCAGAAAAGCAAAATGTGAAAACACTGCTTCACGAACTTACCCATGCCAAACTTCATACAAAGGACACATATCTAAACTATACAGCTTCGGAAAAAGAGTTTCAGGCAGAAATGACAGCTTATACCGTTTCGTCCTACTTTGGAATTGATACGAGTGAGTATTCTCTTGACTACCTCTCGAACTGGACAAAGGGAAAGAACTTTGAAGACAAAAACAAGCTATTAAAAGAGGTACATGAAACGTCAGTTGGCTTTATTGAAACAATCGAAGAAACGTTGGTAAAAGAACGAGAAAAAAATCAGTCACCAGAAAAAAAGGATGAAAAACAGCAGCAAGCAGATCCTCTTTCTTCTGAAAATGCACAAGAGAAAATGAAAGAAGGATATGAAAATTATAAACAAAAACAGCAACAGGAATCGGCACAAAATGTAGATAGCATTTTAGATCGTGTCACGGCTGAAGAGAAATATTATACAACCAAAACACAAGCGATCAAAAATGGATGGATGACAAAGGAGGAAATCGTGAAACTTGAGCATCAAATTGATTCAACCATGACTAAAAACGAGAAGGGGGTCATGAATGGTCAAGTTCAAGAACAATCTCTTACTTTTCAAGACCGTATGGAAGTGGGCAGTCAAATGCAATTCCAAAAACGTACAGGCACCGTCAAAAAGAAAAAAGAAGAACAGGAACTCGAAAGGTAAGGGAGCGTAAAAAGCTCTCTTTTTTATTGCCTAAATACTACTTAAATGGAGGAAGAATGATGAAAAAAATTACGTCTCTTTCAAATGACCAATTTAAAACGCTTGTTTCCGATAAACGAGAATTAAAGAAGTTTATGAAGCACCCACAAAATGAAAAAATCGAGGCAGATTGGGCGAACATCAGTGAGAAACAGCTGCAAGGCATACCTTCTGGTGCTGTTTACTTAATACAATCAGCTCTAGGAGAGGAAAAACCGCAGGTTTTACTTGTTTCTACGGATGAAAAAGGGCAAAAACAAGCCTATAAAAGTGAAGCAACAGTTGATTTTTTGAGAAGTCATGATGTGAATCCTGTTTTAGAGAAAGATCGAGAAACGCAGCTTAAAACAAGCTATCTTACATTTTTACAAGCTCATGAAAAAGAAAAGCCTCAAGATATCGATAGTATGTTAGCCCGTGTGAACGCAGAAAACGATTATGTGATGTTGAAATCAAGTGCTTTAAAGGAAAAACAGTTCACCCCTGACCAATTGAAAGGAATGGAAAATGAACTTTCTCATCAATTTCAAGCACGAAAACAGGCACAAGAAAAGGTGCAATATCAAGAAGATTACAAACAAGAAGTACTAGAAGTTATGCAGAAGCCTAGTGAAGAAACACAGTATAAGCAGCTATTTAAACAAAGCTTGTTAGCCCAATTAGGCATATCTGATGAAAAAGATTCTTCTAAAGAGGTGAAAAAGGAAGCTGAATCAGAAAAGGCTCCTGTCGAAAAGCAGCTCAAGCAAGAAACACCTCAAGAGAAAGAACAGCGTTTGGCCAAAATGAAGGAATTTGAACAAAAGCATTCCTTTGATAAGGTGTACAAATTAAAAAAAGAGGTGCTGCAGGAATTAAAAGAGCTGAATTTGACTGATTCTCAACGTGAAAAGTTAACGAAGCTTGAAAAAGCTTTGGACACAGAGAAAAAGGATTACGACAAGCAGAAAAAAGAAGAGAAATCACAAAATGGATTTACAAAGTTTTTTGCACGGAACAGTGGAGCATTTTCTTCAAAGAAACGGGACCAGACACAAGAAATGGAACGCTAAAATTGGCAAATGTTTAGAAGGTGTTTGAAGAATAGAAAGGAGAATGAAATATGAGTGAGGTAAAGCTGAAAAAGATGTTAGATTCTATGCCTTTAGAAGAACTAAGAGTAAATAGTGAAGAAATACAAAACCTTATCAAAGAAAGCCATATACCATTGTATGGTCAATTTCTAAAGGATTATGAACTAAATGGAGTGCTATTCAAAAAAGAAGATTTGTTTCGTCTTTTAAAAGAAGATAAAGATTCCTACATTGTAGAACTGGAACAGCAATCGTTGAGTATAATCTCCTTACCAAAAAAGTTGGAAGAAAAGGTATTCGTTTTTTAATCAACTTTATTGTTACTCAACAGCAAAAGTTTAGACGGAATGGGAGGGCTGAAAAGCTCTCCTTTTTCATATCGTGGAGTGAAGGAGGGATTTAGGTGGGAGAACGAAAACACGTTAAGGAGGAGGAGGTTATGAAAGCGCGAGATATTGATTTGTTGTCGTATCTGGAAGCCAAAGGCGAAACCTTTGTAAAAGAAGGAAAGTATTATCGTCATACGGAACATGATAGCTTACTCATCAAAGGAAATATGTATGCTTGGAATAGCCGGAATGAAACAGGATACGGAGCAATCAGTTTCGCTCAAATGTATTATGGGATGTCTTTTCCACAAGCTGTATTAGATATCAATAAAGGTGATTATAAGGAGCTTTCTCAGTCACATGAGCAACCGTCGGTTTCACCATCAAAAGAGCCTTTTCGTTACCCAAAAGAGTTAGAAGTAAAGGATCAAAGCAAAGTAAAAGATTATCTCATAAAAGAACGTAAAATAGATCCTCGATTAGTTAACTGGCTCCTTCAAAAAGATTTAATCGCCCAGGACAAACGGAACAATGTCGTGTTTAAATGGCGTGAGCATGGAGGTAAAGGAAAAGTGATTGGGGCAGATCGACAAGGAACAGCTTCGATAAAAAATAAACGAGGTTCTTTTAAACAAGTCTTACCGAACGATAACCCCCATACAGGCTTTTCAGTTGATGTTGGTCGCCCAAACAAGATTCATTTCTTTGAAAGCCCAATTGATCTTCTTTCTTATTGGAGTATACAGGAAAATCAATTGCAGAATACACGCCTTATTAGTATGAATGGTTTAAAGCCTAAAACCGTTGCTCAGTCTTATATCGAAGCTCGAAAAGAAGGCTTAGGTATCAAAGAAATGGTGTTAGCTGTCGATAATGACCAAGGGGGAAAAGAATTTATTGACAAAATGAACCAAATCGTTAATGCTGATTTAATAAAGGCAGATATTCCAAAGGGAACAAAAGACTGGAACGAGGAGTTAAAGAAGAATGGGAAAGCCATTCAACCTGTAGCATCAGGCCTTCGGAATAAACAAACTGAACAGGAGCTTTCAATGAATGGATAAGGTGTTTCAAGGTGTATTTTATCTTTTTCTTATCATCATTTTATTTAAGCTTTCTCAATTTGCTTACCGTGTCCTTCGTGAACGGAGGTATATGAAAGAGCTAGCCCAATCAGGCATGCCCTATATTGATAAAATGGATGGGAGGCAGTTTGAATTTTATTTGCAGGCTCTTTTCCAACAGTTAGGATACAAGATACAAGTAACACCATCATCTGGTGACTTTGGGGCTGACTTGGTGATGAAAGGAAAAGAGAAGATTGTGATTCAGGCTAAAAGGTATAGCGCTAAAAATAGGGTTAGTCTTTCAGCCGTACAAGAAGTATACGCAGCAAAAGCGTATTATAAAGCGAATCAAGCGTGGGTTGTGACTAATAGTTATTTCACAAAACAAGCAAAAGAGCTTGCAGCTGCATGTGATGTGACCTTAGTGGATCGTGCGGATCTTCAAAAGTTTATTAATGAAGTCAATCCTGTTTTCAAGGCACGGGAAATCTTTGAAAATATCACACCAGAACCTCGTAAGTGTCCGAAATGTGGGCAGGATCTAGTTGTACGAGATGGGAATGGCACTCGTTTTTTTGGCTGTTCCTCTTTCCCTTCTTGTCGTCATACAGAAAAAATCAATAAGCAATAAAAAATGTAGAATGACGATAAAGTTGTTTAAGGTTGTATATACTGCATCCGTACGATTAGGAGGATTTATATTTTATGGAAGAAGTAAAAGTAGTCTATGCCCTCATTAAAAATAAATACAATCAGATTTTAATGGTTGATAATCATGAAGGGCATTGGTCTTTTCCGGGTGGAAGAGTAGAAGCTGGTGAGTCATTAGTTGAAGCTGTAATTCGAGAAGTGTTTGAAGAAACTGGATTGACAATTGAACCTGGCAAAATATTAGCTATCAACGAAGGAAAGTTTTTAAAAAGGAATCATCATGCTATCTTCTTTACTTTTGAAGGACATATTATAGATGGAACTGAAGAAATTAAGATGCCTGAAGAAATATTTCAACTTGAATGGGTTGATATTGAACAAGTAGAACAACGTGCTCCATATTATTCAGAAGGAATTAATAAACTTTTACAAGGGCATGCACTTTACTACAACCAAGGAATAATATAAACAGGATAAAGATAGTTCTTATCATTTACAAACTAGTGTCTCAATACAAAAAGACCTCTCTTCTATGAGTGGTCTTTTTTATATGTATATTTAAGGTGTTGAAATTTGCATCGAATGAGCAGTTATACGCAAAACAAAGGTTAATTTCGTCAGAGAGCGTTTCTCTGCATGTCAAAATCAGCGATTAACTAGTTTTTTATTTATAAATGATTGTGACGAGAAAGCATCTTTCTAATTGGAAGGTGCTTTTTTGTTTCTTATAAAAATATAAAAAAGAGGAGAGTTTTTATGAAGAACATTTTTATGAAATCAATGACCGTTCTTACCTTATTAATGGTCACATTATGTGGAGTGAATCAGTGGAAAACAGAAGCAGCAAGTAAGCCAGCGAATCAAGATTTGATTATTATTAACAAGTACTACAACAAGCTTGCCTATTTTCACAATGGCTATATTGAAATTGTTGATCCAGTAGCAACGGGTAAAACGTGGGATAAAACACCTGTTGGATTTTTTAAAGTCGTGAACAAAATTAAAAACCGTCCTTACTATACAGGACATATTCCTGGGGGCGATCCTCGCAATCCGTTAGGAAAACGTTGGTTAGGGTTAAATGCAAACGGTACGTATGGTGATACATACGGCATTCACGGCAATAACAATGAGAGCAGCATTGGAAAATATGTGAGTCAAGGTTGCGTGAGAATGCATAATGGAGACATCGAAAAGCTTTATGATAAAGTCCAAGTAGGCACACCGGTTGCCATTACGTATTCCTATAAGAGCTTTGTTGATCTTACAAGCGTATATGGATATAAATTCAAAGGCTACAACTTAAAAAATAACTAATATCTAAACAGCATTCCGTTATCACGGAATGCTGTTTTTTCTTTGTCTTCTTTCCATATAGCCCTTATCATAGAAAGAGATGAAAAATATGGTGAAGGAGGATACGATTATGCGAGCGAAAATTGAAAAAGCTAAACATGTATGGATGTTTGAAGCAACAGGAGAGTTTTATGCTCATGAGGTGAGTAATGAGAAAATAAAAAGAGGTTTCTTTCTATGTCCTTCTTGTGAAGTAAAAGTGTATTATAAGCAAGATCATTTCTTTTCCAGTGAGCATAAACGAAATTGCACCTATGTGAAAGAACAATTTAAGAAAAAAGCCTAAAAGGTAAAGGAAGCCCAGCAACCTTATATGGGAATATAGAGAAAAGGGGTGAAGTCATATGAAAAATCATGTTTATCAAAATGGACGATTAATTCAAACGAATAAAAAGTTTTCAGCATTAAAGCAAAAGCAGAAAGAATGGATAACGAACGAATTAAGACAACGCTATATTAGTGCGATCAACTACCCTCATATCAAATTACACCCCAGGAAACGAGATCAAATTTTAGATGAAGTGTATGACCTTATTGAGGAAAAAGAAATCTGGATACCTTATGGTGAAGTGAAGAGACACTATTTTAGCAAAATCCCTTCTTTTATTCGTAATAACCAGAAAATGATGCAACGAGAAGAAAACACAACAAGGGATACATCACAGGAAGAATTGGAGTAAATACTGCCTCATCCCTATGCTAATGTTGAGGTAACTTTTTTTATTTAATATTTGTACGACAAATCACAATCTTATTTTATACTAATATAGAGCATATAGATACAAATATCATAAAGAAAAGTTCTCGAAAAAGGCTATCTCAAAGATGAGATAGCCTTTTTCGGTTTCTTTTGATGGTTTAGGTGTTCTTAAAAAAATATGTCTTATTGCTATTATAAGGTCTTTTGTCAGACATGTCACTATAAATTTTCTGACATTTATAAAAATATGCAAAAGTTAAAGCTGTCTAATATAAATAGTTCAAAAAGGTACACCTTTTTACACGATAAAAAAACCTATAAAAAAACGTCTACTTATTCTCTAAAATAAACCTTTATGTACGTATAAAAAGTAATTTACCTTTATAAACGATATGTCATATTCAATTTTAGTTAACAAAGGAACTGTTTTTTAGAGGTCTTTTTCTTGAATGGGTGAGTAAGAAAGTGAAACGTCCCTTTTATTTAGCATAATATAAATTGCGTATGTAGGATTCTATCCTATTAAGCAAATGAGCCATATTCTTGAATAAGAGAAAGAATTATTCGTCAGTAATCGAACTATAAGTTATTCAACTCACGGGGGAAGGATAGCGTAATATTTTGCTTGCAGTTATAATGTTCAAAGACGGGCATTTAATGGATCCAATTCATCGGATGTTTGCTAGTAATTAATGTCTAAATATTCAGTAAATAGAGGTGGGCGTGTAATGAAGAACCCTGATAAGATTTATAACACTGCGGTAGAGGCAACTTTGGAGGTTATTGGAGGAAAATGGAAACCTGTGATTCTCTTTCATCTAACATTTGGCAAGAAACGTAACAATGAATTGAAAATCTTGATACCCTCAATTACTCAAAAAATGTTAACGCAGCAACTTCGGGAGCTTGAAGAGGACGGCGTCATCTTACGTATTTCTTATAATCAGGTTCCGCCAAGAGTCGAGTATGAGTTGACAGAGTATGGCTGGAGTCTAAAGGAGATCTTGCATCTGATGTGTAGGTGGGGAGATTCGCATATAGAGAGAAAGTACGGGGGAAGGGCTACTGTTCTGGCCAATCCGAAGGTTAAAGAAGTATACGACATATAAGAAGCCGACCTAATATACAAGGCCGGCTTTTCATTTATGGGATGACTTTACGTTTCCGGAAGTCGTCGAAGATGTTCATAAACATCGCTTCGGTATCGACGTATTCATGAAAACCTAAGCGACGAGCCTTAGTTCCATCGGCAAAGAAATCATAATCCCAAGAGAACACAAAATCACCGAATTGCCAGGAAGATACGTCTTTATAGGAATGCCGAGTAAGCCCATGTTTCTCCACCATTTTGTTCCAAAGCTGCTCCTTGTCCGTCATGACGACGTCCAGTGACATCTGCAGTGGAGGCGCCGTCTCCAAGCCAAAGTAGTGAGCGATTTTTGGCCATAATTCATTCCACCGGAACAGATCGCCATTCGTGATGTTGAATGCCTGATTGGCACAACGCTCTTCAGTCGCCGCCCATACTGTTGCCTTCGCGAGAAGCCCTGCATCTGTCATCTCCAAGAGGCTGTCATAAGCACCCGGCTTGCCCGGGAACCGCAGTGGAAGTCCAAGCTCCTTCGAAATGGAGGCGTAGATCGCAATAACCATAGCAAGGTTCATCGGATTTCCAAGCGAGAAGCCACAGACTACAGAAGGACGGAGCGCCGACCAAGTCCAAGTCTTATCTTTTTGCCTTTGTTCTAAGAAATCTTGCTGATCAACATTAAACTCGGGCGGCATATGGTTAGCGTCTGTCTCACGAGCTGGAGTCTTAAATGGGCCGAGATGGGCTCCATATACCTTGTATCCCTGCATCAAACTGACATGTTTCAAGCTTGGCGCAATTGGTTCGATCGTTTCTACTGTGTTCACTAGCATAGCTAGGTTGGGTGGAACAAGTTCGGCCCAAGTTGGACGGTCCTGATACGCCGCATAGAAGATGTGTGTTACCTCAGTTAAACCACCTAACTTCTCGCGGGTTTCGTCTATATTGAGCAGATCCACAGCCACATACTGGACACGGCCGACAGATTCGCCTCCTCGACGCGATACTCCGATCACTTCCCAATCAGGGAGAGTAATGAGGTGTTCGATGAGATTGCGACCGATAACACCATTTGCGCCTACGACCAATGCGACTTTGCGTGTTGATTGAGATCCATTATTCATAGTATTACAGCTCCTTCAGTACTGTACTTTGTTCACTGTTATTTTGCATCATGGAACTATACTTGAGAAGTACGCACTTTAAAGTGCCATAGGCACTTTTTGGTAATCTAGCAGTGCTCTTAAGACAAATATTTGGTGTTAATAACATCACCAAAACTCAGGTTATACTGTAGGTGCCATCTGACCATTAGCAAAATAAGGTACTATGAATAATATTTCCATTTGAATAAGTTCTCCTTTCCTAAACTAATAACCCTCCCTTTTAGATCGATAGTATTAGTTGGTCCACGGTTAAGGGATTACTTGCATGTTTGTTAAACTTTTTGCACCAGAGCCATATTTAGTATTGTTTCAGTTAAAAAGCAACACTCCTATATTTTATACTCTATACATTCTTAGTTAACGTAATCGTAATTATGTTTATTTTTACTTTCCACTATATCGTTAAGTAAAACCAAATATACTTTATAAAAATTAGTGTTATCATTCATCTATCTTGTAGAAAAATGATCCATTTTTTTTCGTCAGTAAGAGTAAATGGTGAAACTTTAATGATTTACGAAGTACTTTAATATTTACTTAATGAATGATGAAACCTAGGCAAAAGAAAAAGTAGGTTTCTATCGAATGTAGAGTCGATTACAAAATACAGAATCTGCTCTTTTTATGACCAATGTTTCAGTAGGGCTACGATATATGTCATTTTCTATACATGTATGTATCAAAGGTTATAGGACATTGTTCTCGTGGTATACTATCGATTAATGACAAAACACATTGTATATGCAACATGTTTTGTTCATTTTCTGTTTTTGGGGGACAACTTCATTGTTTGTTGTCCTTCTTTTTATTTTATATAAAAAGAAGGAATTACTCTCGAGAGTACTGTTAACCTTAGTCAAGGGAGTTGAAACGTTATGAAAAAGACAGAGCACATCAAGAGGTATGAGCAAGGTATTACTAGTAAGTTTGCTGTGTACAGCCTTCCATATGTTTATGACTTCTCTATTTACGCTATTGACATCTTTTATACTGATACAGGAGATCACTTTTTTGGTTCTGCTAAGAACACTACACTTGAAAGATTCTTTACTCGTAAAATCCACCAAGATGAACTAGGTTATTATTTCAAGTATGCTCAAGAAAAGGTCTATCTCAACAGTTTTAATCCAATAAAGAACCATAAGCTACAGTTTGTTCAATGAACTGGCTTTTTTTATGCCATCCAAGACAAATAACCTATCATATCACCATTCTGAGAAGTAAATGCTAAGAATATCAGCATGATTAACCCTGTTGTTTTATTTGATATGAATACTTTCCCTTTATTCGAACATTCTACTACTTAAGAAACCCTAGAATGTTTACTCTAAAATATAAAGGTGGATCCAATATAAATGAATAATAAGGCTTATATGGTCTTTCGTGAGATCTTCATTATTTGCATTGTTCCCTTTGCTATTATCTTTCTTACCGACCTTTTGGTGCAAATAACCAGTAAAAGAAATTGATTTATGTTCTTCCCCCACTATAAACGGATAATAAATAACAACTTGAGCAAACTATTCATGATAGTTACTTCATCGACTTATCACTTTGTAGACAGAAAAACTACCTTCCGTCGTGAACTGCACCCCAATTGTTAGACAAAGAAACTCTAATGATTGGGGTGCTTTTATGTCTAGACATACATTTGAAGATAAGTTGAAGGCTATTGATTTGTACCTAAATAAGCGCAACTCATATAGGGAAACAGCCAAGTTAATAAGCGCAACTAAATCAGATATTATAAAATGGGTGGCATTGTATCAAAAACATGGAGAAAAGGGTTTACAGCCGACCTATACAAACTACTCTGTGAAGTTTAAAATGGACGTATTAACTTATATGGAAAAAACAGGAGTGTCTATTCGTGAAGCATCATATGTATTCAATATTCCTTCTTACTCAACGGTGGCGAAATGGAAAAGAACCTTTGAAGAACAAGGTAAGGATGGCCTGTTTCCTAAAAAGAGGAGTCGTCCAAAAATGAAGAAAAAGCCTACTAAAAATCTTGATACAGACAAGACAAATGAAGAGTTACTAAAGGAAAATGAATACCTACGAATGGAAATTGCGTATTTAAAAAAGTTAAACGCCTTAGTTCAAGCATCAAGGGAATCAAAGAGCGAGAAAAAGCCCAAATAGTGTTTGAATTAAGGCATGAGTATAAGGTCGTAGACCTTATAAAGGTAGCTAAAATCGCTCGTAGTACTTATTATTACTGGACGAAAGCTTTTAAGGGTCCTGATAAATACAAAGAGATGAAACAACTAATTAAGCATATTTTTCATGAGCACCAAGGTAGATACGGTTACCGTCGTATTACCTTAGAGCTGGGTAGACTAGGGTATTCTATTAATCACAAGACCGTATATAGACTGATGAAAGAATTAGGATTAAAGAGCCTCGTGCGACTCAAAAAATATCGCTCGTACCGTGGGAAAACAGGAAGGATCGCTCCTAACATTCTTAAACGCGACTTTGAAGCGTCTAAACCAAATGAAAAATGGGTCACAGATATTACAGAGTTTCATCTGTTTGGAGAGAAGCTTTATTTATCTCCTATTCTAGATCTCTTTAATGGTGAAATTGTCTCTTATCATATAGACAAACGGCCTGTTTTTTCCCTTGTGACAACAATGTTGAATGAGGCATTTAATCACTTACAAGTCGGAGAACGTCCAATACTCCATTCGGATCAAGGGTGTCATTATCAAATGACAAAATATCAGCATTTACTCAAAGAAAACAATATTACTCAAAGTATGTCCCGTAAGGGAAATTGTTTCGATAACGCAGTCATTGAAAACTTCTTTGGTCTATTAAAATCAGAGTTACTCTATCTCCAAGAGTTTGAGAGTATGGAGCACTTTCAACAGGAATTAGAGAGGTATATTGTTTATTACAACCACAAACGAATAAAAGTAAAATTAAAAGGATTGACCCCTGTAGAATACAGAATTCAATCCTCATTCGCTGCTTAGATAAAGGGTCTAACTTTTTGGGTTCAGTTCAAGGAGGTAGTTTTTTGAGAACATACACCATAATAAAATTGGAGTTGATGTTTCCATCTTTATAATCAATTTTAAATTTATAGTGGTTTTATTCATCAAAAACTATAGTTATTTAACAGCTTGTTTTAATTCCTTTCCTGCTTTAAAAGCAGCCACTTTCGAAGCAGGAATATCTACTTCTTCACCTGTTTGAGGATTACGACCTGTTCGTGCTGCACGGTCCCGCACTTCAAATGTCCCAAATCCAATCAGTTGGATTTTTTCTTTCTTGGCAAGTGTGTCATAAATTGTTTCCAGTAGCGCATTTACAGCGTTTTCAGCATCTTTCTGTGTTAGTTCTGCTTTTGTTGCAACAGCACTAACTAGTTCCATTTTATTCATATTCAAACACCTCATCCTATTATTTTAACTTAGTATGTAGAGGTGTTAACCTAGCTTCTACACACTTGTTACCTTATAACATTAGATAGAAAGTGAAAAAAACCTCTTTTTGTATGATTTACATACGAAAATTCATATATTGTTTGGTATGATAAATTCCGCATAAGTATACTTAGATGAAAAGTATAAGTATAACTATAATTTTATAGATTTATTTATCTATATACTTCAATTACACGTTGCTGTTTTAGTGGGTGCTTTTGATATGCCATTATTTCTGATCGTCATAATTTGAAAGAAAGTATTTAAGCGTGTGAATTTCTCCTGAAGCTAGAAGATCTTCTTTCATTTTCATAACTCGAAGTTTTATTGTGTCACCCATTGTCGGGAAATTCATCATATCAAACCTATCTCCTAAACCTAATGGAATATTTTACCTGTGTATGCTTCCTTCTTTAAAAAATTCAGAGGCTGGACCTTCCATCAATAAATTTCCATCTAAGTAAAACTCTACTTTTTCTTTTCCTGTGATTTTAGCCATAGCTTCCACTACCTTTTCCATAAGTTACTTCCATTTGATGTTTTATATTATTCTGAATATTTTTGATGCCTATTTCCTATATTGGTTTAAAGATAAGTTAAATAAAATTGCAGGAAGTACAAATTGTATACCGAATTCTCTTTAACAAACAGAGTTCTTTTTAAACCCAAGAGTTTCTGGTATGTTGACTAGAGATATATAAAACCTATACTGAGGAGATGAGTGCTAGTTGTATTCTTGGAGAGTAACGAAATATAACCCCTTAAAAAGAGATAATAATGGTTACTTTCTCAATGATGAATGGACCTGTTTTTCTGAAGTAGGAATAAATGTAGAGATGGATGAATATTTGAAAGTGGAAAAAAAGTATATTAATGCCGTTATAACCTTCATGAATGAAATGAATATCAACAAACTTTATATAAAAGGGTTAGAACAATGGTCTGAAGATATAGAAGCTCAAAATGAAACTGAGTTCATATCAAAATTATGGATAGGACAATGGATAAATATTCAAGAAGTAAAAAAGCTAGTAAAATTAACATTACGAAATGCAGTATGGTGTAAATTAGAGTTAGGAAATCAGTTCTTTGTCCATTTTGGCTATGATTATTATATGTACATAGGAACCTCTCAAAAATGTTTTAATGCTTTAGAAAAAGTAGTTTTAACAGGTCTCCATGTTGAGATGGTTGATTCCCCTTATCTATAACTTTGAAAAAAATTTCTCAAATGTATGTTATATAAAGAATATTAGTTAATTAGCAGTCTTTGTTACTATTCGTCTAGAATAGTAAGGGTAGAAAAGATTCTGTATTAATATTACATATTTGTATATATTTTTAGTGAATAGTAAAACTAATGATTTTCACAAAATACTTTATCATTTACTTAAGCATAACGACTGTTCTCGGAAATAATATACGAAAAGGCTCGTTATGGAAAAATAAATAAGCACCTTGATAAGATAGGGGTGCTTTTACGTATTTATTTCTTCTTTACCCTAAAGTAATTCTTTCTTTAACGTATCAAAGTCTCTTTTAGCTACTTTTTCAATCTTATCAAATAATTCATCACCTTCGATTAATCCTTTTTCTTCTAGTATTTCTTCTAACGCTTTAAATCTTACTCTAGATAAAACAACCTCATTTACGGCATTAACCATCAACTTCTGATCTTTTGTAAGTTCTTTTTCTTTGACTGGTTCTTGTTGTAACTTAATTCTAAATACGACTTTTGTGTCATCTGATATCTCTGCTGCTTGATAAAAAGTACTGTGTGAAATATTTCCCATTTTAAGTTTCTCATTTGTATCAACAATAGTAAGTTCAAAATGGGGGCTCTCGAAAAAGAAGTCATATAAGTTATAATCTTTTTTTCCTATAACCGAAAATGCAAAACCAATCTTTTTTAGCTGCTCACCTGTAGTGGAATGTATAATTGTTTTTTCTTCGAAATTTTCAACGTTAAATTCAACATTATTGATAATTAATTGTTTCAATTCAAACACCTCTTTATCTATATTAATACGACGAGTCTTAAAAGATTCCCTGTTTTCTCAAAATAAAAAAGGACACTGAGGACACATCATGGAATCAAAAAGCTCTAAACCTTATAGCGTTGCTTATTTCTTAAATCAGTATTTCTATCAAAATAAAAAGCACCCCAATTAATAGATAGATGCCTATTTTTATTATTCTTATTTTTCTTCTGTAACCATAAACTGTACCACATTATTTAAATTGATGTGCACTAGCTCTTTTTCATTCGAAATGAATCTTTCATATTTTGTCATATGACTAATGACTTCTTTCTTTGATATGGCTTCAAATTTTAATTCCTTTGTCCTGCCATTTATAAATTCAAAAATAACTTTAAATTTAAGCATAGGTGTAGCACCTCTTTATCTACTTATTATTCTTGTTTCATTAATTCTTCTTCAAAGAAAAAAGTACTTGGATATTTATTGACAGTATAAGAGTATCTTTTCATGTTTTTTACATAATGACTTCTTAAGATTGTCACTAATTCATTCGATACTCTTATGTTTACTATTTCTCCATTACTAAATAGTTTTACGCTCATAGCCATCATCCTGTCTCATATCAGAAATAATAAAATTTATCTTAAGGCATAATTTAAATCTCCTAAGATTCTTTATTTTTACTCCGTTCTTTTGCCTGATACTTTTTTAGTTCTCCACAATCATAAGGATTAACAATTAAAGTTTCCGTGTGATTCTTATAATGGAGCTGAGAAAGGCTTACATCAATTCGTATAGGTTTTCTGGTATATGTGTTAAAAAAATAAGCAACCTTTCTTCGATAGTTGGTTCACAAAGGGATAGTTGTATGTTGACACCTTACAGTGTGATAAATCTCAATATCTACTAATGAAGTACATAGTCATAAAACAGTAAGGGATTATTTTCTATACTTTTTTTCACGCCATACTGTTTCTTTTCTGCCTTTACTTCTCTTACGCTCCGTTTTTGCCTTTTCATTACGAAGTGGTGCCACTTCAGTTAATTGGACAGGAGCCATATTCGATTCTTTTGTTAAGAGCTTTAAAGTAGCTGACAATAAGGTAACAGAATCCACTTCTTCTAATAACTTTTCCGCCACAGGTTTATATTCCCCGAACTCTCTCTTGTCGATGGTGTTCAAAACGCGGTGTATGATTGCTTCCTGATGTCCTGCCATTACTTCACTGGAAGTAGGAGGTGATTGTCTAGACATTCTTGTTTTTGTGACATCTTCAATCACTTTTAAGTGATGACGTTCTCTCGAGGTTATAAATGTAACCGCCGATCCCTTAGTACCTGCCCGTCCTGTTCGACCAATACGATGAACATAGCTTTCAGGATCCTGAGGAATATCAAAATTATAGACATGACTAACACCTGTAATATCAAGTCCCCTTGCTGCAACGTCGGTTGCGACCATAATCTCAATCGTATGATCCTTGAATTGACGAATCACATCGGCACGTTTTGATTGTGTAAGATCTCCGTGAATGCCTTCTGCTGCATACCCACGTTTTTTTAGCCCTTCAGCAAGTTCATCCACACGTTTTTTTGTGCGTCCAAACACAATAGCAAGGTCTGGTGATTGAAGATCTACAAGATTGCAAAGAACATCAAATTTTCGATTCTCAGGAATTTCTACATAACGTTGCTCAATATTCTTTACTGTTAACTCCTTCGTTTTTACTTTTACGAGTTCAGGAGTGTTCATAAATTTCTGCGCCAAACTTTGTACTTGCTTCGACATGGTTGCTGAAAATAGTAAGGTTTGATGGGGAGAAGAGATGCCACCAAGAATCGTTTGGATATCTTCAATAAAACCCATGTTTAACATCTCATCTGCTTCATCCAGAACAGCCGTACGAATATGACTTAAACGGATGGTTCTTCTTTTCATATGGTCCATAAGACGTCCAGGAGTTGCCGAGATAATATGTGGTCTATTCTTAAGGGCTTTGATTTGACGATTAATATCCTGCCCTCCATAAATGGGTAGCGTTTTAACTCCTTTTACCTGACCAATTCGATTTAACTCTTCAGCTACTTGAATCGCCAGTTCACGTGTCGGTGCTAAAACTATTCCCTGGATTGCTTCTTCAGCAAGCTCAACTCCCTCTATAAGGGGTATGCCAAAAGCTGTTGTCTTTCCAGTACCTGTTTGAGCTTGTCCAATTAGATCTTTACCCGTCATAGCTATCGGAATAGCTTCAGCCTGAATCGGCGTAGCCTCTTCAAAACCCAAGTTATGAATGGCCTTTTCAATGTCCTTGCTTAAATTAAAATCAGAAAAATTTTTCAACTGTTTCGTACTCCTTCTCTTACTTAAATTCAGAAACGAGCAAAGCACTCTTCAAAAAGAGATGTCGCTTTTTTATTCCTGCGTATTAACAAATCAATGTTACGATCAACGAACATCTTGTTCTAACATATCCGTACAAGGTGAAATACCTATAGAGAGTAATTTAATTTAGAAAGATAGGGGTCCTGATATTTCTTTTTTAAAAGGTAAACTATTTAGGAGGAATGATGTAGTTAAGTATTATAACCATAGGAAGAAAGGTCAAGAACCCTTACCTAAAGAACGAACAGAAATTTGGGAATATCAATCAGAAGAGTGTAATGGTTGGATGAGAAAAAGCTTCTCTTATGAAAATCATCAAAAGTGTCCTTTGTGTGGCCATAAAATGAGAGCTCGAGAACGTTTTTAGATGAGTCTCCTAATCCCCATCAAAAATAATTCATACCTACATTTTTGTGTAAATTACCAAAAACTTCTGATTTTTTTAACTACAATTAAACTTCTTAACAAATTGGTATCCTTATTTGCTTTATATTTCCAGTGTATGTTTTAACTAGTCTACACCTTGTACCGTTCGCTTTGTCCAAAAAAACAGACTTTTAAGTCTGGTTTTTCTAGCTAGTGGAAGCAAAAGTAAAAAAAGACTCCCAGGTGGAGTCTTTTTTACTCATTTTGATTATGCTACTTTATGAACGTTAGCAGCTTGTGCTCCACGTTGACCTTGTTCGATATCAAACGTTACTTTTTGACCTTCGTCTAATGATTTAAAGCCGTCACCTTGAATAGAGCTGAAATGTACGAATACATCGTCTCCGCCTTCAACTTCTATAAAACCGAACCCTTTGTCTGCATTAAACCATTTTACTGTACCTTGTTCCATAATATTGCCTCCTGGTGTGGAATATTCCACACTTGTATTACTACCCTTGTCCAACCATACTATCTTAAGATGAAAATTTCTATGGAAGAGATTTCTCTTCTCTTAATCCTACACCGAACAAAAATAATTAACTTAATCGTACCATATAGAACTGAATATAGCAAATACAGGAAAAATGACCCTTTCAAGCGTGAAATCCTATTGTAAAAAGATTAATTTAAGATCTACTAGGAGTAAATAAATTCAATTGATTTTCCACATATGTAGCTTACATACAAAATAGTAAGCGTGTTAAGAGCCCTGCTGTTTTTGTGTAGATGAAATTTTTTATAAAATGGATATCTTGGGTACAATACAGGGTATATACGTGGTAGAGGGGGGATCGTTTGAGACTGAAGGATGGAGACTTTTATACAGATAGTAGAAACGGTAAGGTATATAGATTAAATGAAGATGACAAGGGCAGCTGGTATGTGAGTACGCATGAAGGTAATGATAAACTGTCTAGAACATCGGGGCGTGATATGATGAAATTGTTAAAGAGTTTTTATACCAAAATGAACGACAGTTGAACATTCATAGCTCTGAAAAACTACCATCCTTAGTCATCATAGGGGAGGTAGTTTTTTGTTCGCATTATATTTAAAAAGTAGTGGCTCAAAGTCTGTTGGAAAGGTACACATTTATGAGCACCATTACATAGCTAGGAGCGAAATAATCATAATGTTTTAATCAAACTGATTTTTTCCCACACACTTTTTCCTTTTATTAAGAATAATATATTCACACATGTATGACAGTTGTCATACTAGTTACTTGACGTTTATATCTTTTGTTACCAGCTACTATGTTCTACTATAAATGTAAAGAAGAACTGTATATTAAACATGGTAAAGATGTAAGGAGGAACACATGAGTAACCAAAAAACGACTGAATTAAGAAAAAATGTAGCACCTTTTGAAAAATCCAATACGAAATCGAGTATAAAGCAATTAATAAACACATTCCTACCGTTTTTACTACTTTGGTTTCTAGCTTATAAAAGTTTGTCCGTTTCTTATTGGCTAACACTGCCATTAGCTATTGTTACAGCCGGGTTCGTCGTCCGAATCTTCATTATTTTCCATGATTGTTGTCATCAATCATTTTTCAAAAGCCGAAAAGTGAATAATATCCTTGGTACAATCAGTGGGGTTATCACCATGTTTCCGTATGAACAGTGGAAACGAAGCCACTCGATTCATCATGCTACGAGCAGCAACTTAGATAAACGAGGAACTGGTGATGTGTGGGTCATGACAGTTGATGAGTATATTGCAGCTTCCTACTGGGGCAGGTTAGCTTACCGAGT
>NZ_JBHZOT010000022.1:0-41559 GCF_042787735.1 Priestia sp. YIM B13490 | reverse complement strand
ACCCGGACATGATGCAGGACGACATTAAAACTGAGGATTACCAGGTTGTGTTGCCCATCGACATGTTCTTTATTACCAGGACATGATGCAGGACGACATTAAAACTGAGGATTACCAGGTTGTGTTGCCCATCGACATGTTCTTTATTACCAGGACATGATGCAGGACGACATTAAAACTGAGGATTACCAGGTTGTGTTGCCCATCGACATGTTCTTTATTACCAGGTACAATACAGATTGATGTAGAATTATAATAGGGGGAAACCATGTTATTCTAAACAATATAAGTTTCCCAATTAATGCTACATGGACATACTTTAAAATCTTATTACTATCAATAAAAGGAATTTGGTAAAGGACCTTTTACAAAAATGATGCAGCCTTAAAACATTATAACTACGAAAAATTTCTAATTCCCAGTAACTTATTAGTTAGCAAACCATTTTTCTAAAGAAAATTGGTCTATAAAGGACTTCACTTTACCATATAGAATTCTACATATAAAAGGAGGGTGTCGCTATGGAAAACGACACAACAAGATCTGAAAAAGCATATTGGACAAACGAAGTTGCTAAAAGATTAGACATAGCAGTTACAACAGTACGCAAGTATGCTACTTTGATGGAAAAACATAATTATAAATTTATACGTAATGAACATGATCAAAGAGCCTTTTTGGAACGTGACATAATTGTTTTAAAAGATATTCAATCCCTAAGTAAATCACCTGGTATTACATTAGAAGAAGCTGTAAAAACTGTCCTCGAAGATATCCCTAAGACACCCGTGTCGCCACCCGACATAAAGGAGAATGACCAGTTACAAGCTATAATTAAACAATATGGTAATGAATTTACTACACTAAAAAATGAGAATGCTGAGCTGAAAAATATGATGTTAGAATTACAGGATATGATGAGGGAGCAAAAAGAATATATTGCTGTTTCACTTGAAAAACGTGATAAACAAATTACTGAGTTTTATAAAAAGACTATTGAAGAAAAACAAGAGAGAAAAAAAAGTTGGTTTCAGCGTCTCTTTAATAATTAATTACTATTAACCTGAACTTGAGCTAAAATAATAGTTCAATCAAAACTGTATCGCCCATCGACATAGTATTTTTCCCTAAATAAGATATAATTTAGGATTAAAATAGTAGTTAGTTATTCATATGTCGCCCCGCGATACAAAANATTCATATGTCGCCCCGCGATACAAAATTAAACTTCAAGTACGACATAAGTCGAACTTAAAATAATAATTAGCATTCATATGTCGCCCCGCGATACAAAATTAAACTTCAAGTACGACATAAGTCGAACTTAAAATAATAATTAGCATTCATATGTCGCCCCGCGATACAAAATTAAACTTCAAGTACGACATAAGTCGAACTTAAAATAATAATTAGCATTCATATGTCGCTCTGCGATATACGTTCCCTTCCACAAGTTGAACTATAGTTCAACTTGTTTTTTTATACCAGCAATTTTAAAGATCATTTGTTTTACTAAATGATCTTTAAACCCTAATTATTTAATGTTTAGAGATACTTAAATCTTTGAAATCCACGTTGTATGCATAGTAGGATACTTTTGAATGTAATATAAAGTGAAAATAAAACTTTAATATCAATAAAAGGGGTTATAAATGTTACAGTCATGAACTTATTTTTATAAAAAAAATGGATGTAAAAGAGGATTATAAAAGCTGAGAGGAATAAACAATATTATTGCTAATAGATAAAGACTTATATATCTTTCTTTTTTAGGCAGGGTGAGAAAAAATCACCCTACCCAAACTAATCTTTTCGCATTAACATAGAGAGAGTAATTAATCTATTACCTTTGAACAAACCTTGTCTTAAACATTTCATTTTCTAATTAAGTACTCTATTCTGTAATAGTTTCATTTCTACGTAGATATGTAGTTAAAAATAATTGTTTTAAGAGATATTATAATTTTTATTGAATTTTGAGACGAGTTAACGCTATAATAAAACTAACAAAAATGACCGGAATAGAAAAAAGACTTCAACTGTTTAAGAAGTGTTGACCGCACTCTTAAACCGTTCCCCCTAATGACGGTAGGGAAAACACTTGTCGAAGTCTCTTGTTAATAGAGTTAGTTTTTCTATAAGATAAAACTTATGTTTTTATTTTATACGAAATAGCTATCTATTTCAAGGGCTTAGTTCATCAAAATCAAGGCATTGTTTTCCTTTTTCCAGGGAAACAGTGTCTTTTTTGTGTTCCTTAAAGGAGACGATGAACAAATGTCAAAGATTTTGACCTGCTATTTAAAAGATGTAGACACCTTTAATGGACGGTTCAAATGGTTATGGACCCACAAGTCCACGCTTCGTAAAAAGAAAGAAGAGTTTTTAGAAAATCTTTGTATCCACTTTAAACAACAACAATCTGCTATCCATAAAGAATTTCCTAAAAAGAGAATGGAAATGCTCGATCACGTCATCTACAACCTAGTGGCTACGGGTATTCAAGCGATCCGTTCTGAAACACTTATGAAGAAATTTAATGTGTCCAAAAGTACGGTTTCTCGTTTTGTACGCTCGTTAAAAGCGACTCCGTTTGTACTTGTGGCACGTTATATCAAAGAAGATGCAACAGGTACTCATCCTGACAGTTATGTATTTGTCCTTAAAAGTCATAAAAACTTTCAGCAAATTTGCGGCGAAATCTTTTTTGCTCATGATACAACAGGTGTACAAACGCTTCAGCAAGAAGAAATGACCACTCCTGTGACACGTCCTGTGACGTCTCCAGAAAGTGCTGAAAACGTTGATACACCAAGCTTAGAGGCCGATAAATCATCTGATGCCTTTATTAACCTTGATTTACCTTTAAATCATATAAATAATCATTTAATGTCTGTTTCACAGTCATTCAGCTATATCAAAGGTGTTCCTAAGAAAGTCAATCAAGTCTATGCAGGTAAATATGGGCATCAACTACAAGACTTTTATGCTCGTATTCAAAATGCTGCAAAAGCAGTAAAAAAAGATACAGAGATTACGATTGAGAAAGAGCAAGTACATGAAATTGCGTATTCAACCATAGTTGGGTTAGATAAATATGTACATGAAGCAAATCAACAAGGCAATCCGTTATCCCTACGGGATATGTGTCGATTAATCTATCAGATTGCGAAAAATCAATTCTATGAATTAACAAAGCCTAAAAGTCAGGATTATTCATCAGTATACGCAAACCAACAAGAAGTTATACATAACGAAAGCAAAGAAACAACATTAGCGACTCCAAAACGGATTATCCGTAAGGAACTCGTTCCAAATTGGTTAAAGTCTGAACAGCAGCAAGAAGAAGCTCCAAAAGAAACAGAGGTTTCTCTGAATCAGCAGCTTGAAATGATTCAGTTAAAGCAAGATTTAGAGCAAGACCTAACACCAGAAGAAGAGAACTTGCTGCAGGAGCACAGCTCCACGTATAGTTTGTTGGAAATAGCTCAGGTAAAACAAGACCTAGGACAAGCTTTAACGCCAGAGGAACAAGAATGTTTGCGTCAACATAACCAGTTAAAAGACACAGCTTCCTAATCAAAAAAAGTAGAAATCTCTTAGAAGCTGATGTTTTAATAGAGTATGTTTATTTAGAACTGTGTTCTAAATAAACAACAACTAATAATCTACGCAGGAGGAGACTATTATGCCACATAAAATTACGTTAACCGGATCAGCCACAGGACCTTTACGAGAATATGATCGCTACGTTGCCTTTGATATGCGTGAAAAAGGGTCACCATCTGCGCCGAAAGGATTAAAGAAGAGTACCTTTATTTCGTATACCGTGTTTGTTGCGAAGAAAGCCTTTAATAAAACAGGGCTTACGAAGAAAAGCATCATGCATGAAAAAATCTTAATTCAAGGGGAACCAACGTTAGACATTCCCATTGATGAATGCCCTGGTGAAGTAGGGGTCATTTGTTTTCAGATTACTGTTCTCCCGAACAAAAATGACAAAGAGAAGAATGAGTCAGATGCGAAAAAAGAACCTAAAAAAGAGGATTCTGCGCCTTCTCAAGAACAAAAGAATACGGAACCTACTAAACAGCAGGAAGAACAAGCACCTGTTTCTCAACCTATAGCAAAGGAAGAGAAGAAAGAGGTAAAGCCTATTCAGCCAGAAGTACAACAAGCGCCTACAGAAGAGAAAAAGGCCGAGGAAAAAAAGACAACACTATCCAACCAGCCGAAGGGAACTCAGGATCTATTGAACTTTGATGATATTATCGTTCCTGAAGAGTTTTTAAAGACACGCCCAAACCCTGAAAAAACACAAAAGGTGATCGATTTTGTGAAGCGTACAGGACGCCTAGATGAGCCATTAACGATTGAAAAAGGATCAAAGATCTTAAAAGATGGCTACCGTCGTTATGTCGTGGCCAAAACGGTCAAAATGGATCAAGTTCCTGTTGTCTATGAATATCAAAAATAAGGGTGTAGGAGTCTACTAAATGAATAATAAACAAAAAGCGATTGAATATATTCAAAAGGCGTCTGATGAATTAGAAAAGCATCGGGAGTTTCTTGCAAATCTAGGCCTGAATGTATCCTTCTTGAATACGGCTGATAGAAAGTTAGATCAGGCCATCCATTGTCTTGTTCATTCAATCGAAGAGCCTGAGGATGACAATGACAAAGAAATTAAAGAAGTGTCCTTTCATGAAGGTGAAAAGGTTATTGTATTCAAAAACGGGGATATCAAAACGATTAAATATTTTAATCAAGCAGAGAATGTAGATAAAAATTAGATCATTTTGAGTAGGATTTAGATTGGTATATTAACGGCAAAATGACAAAACACCAAATATGGTCCTCTTATTATTTGAAGGTTTTTACATATATACCTAGAATAGTTCTCTTGATAAGAGGAGGTGATCATATGTTGAGAGTCATAACCGCAGAAGCAGCATATACCACCGAAGAATTAGCCGATATACTTGGTTTGCCCATATCAACTATACGAAAATACAACTTCCATTTTGCCAAAATTGGTGTGCACTTTACTAAAAAACAAGGTAGATTAGCTTATACAAATGACGACGTTACCATCTTTCATGAACTAAAAAGAATTTATGCTCATCCCGAAATGACCTTAGAAAAAGCCGTTATAACCGTTGCAAAAAAATTTAACTTAGTACAAATACCAGCCACTCCACCTAACATTTCAACTGAAAAGCAAACCCTTAGCCTAGAACCACGTGAGATGCAAATGAAAGAAATACAAAGCTATATCGATGCAAAATTTGAGGAACGCGAACGTCAATTAATTTCAATGGCTCGGGAAATTCGGGCGTTAAAAAAAGCACAACAACAAAAGAAGAGT
This sequence comes from Priestia sp. YIM B13490, assembly GCF_042787735.1. Classification (NCBI taxonomy): domain Bacteria; kingdom Bacillati; phylum Bacillota; class Bacilli; order Caryophanales; family Bacillaceae; genus Priestia; species Priestia sp. YIM B13490. The sequence goes on along the minus strand of NZ_JBHZOT010000022.1, from coordinate 36,191 downwards.
TTTTATAAGTGGTTAAAAACCTTTTTTGAAAAATGATTTGCTAGAATGATGGTATCTGGTTATCTAATATTCACATAAAAAAACCTTTTTCCTCTGCCTAGAGGGAAAAGGTTTTTTGTGCAAAGTTCAATTGTAAAGAATATCGATAACAAAGACCGCCCATTACTTATCAGTGTATAAGGCGGTCTTAACTGTATTCATGCTATATGATTATGACAAAAATATCGACAGTATTCTAAAGAAATTGGTTTTTTCTCTTTTTCTTTCAGTATATGAAGGTACAGCAGACCTTTATGCCTACATTTTTATCTTTTTGGAATCAACGTGATTCAAGATGACTCAAAGTGGACAAGATGATAGAAAAGGAGTGATGTAGATATGTTGTTATGGTGGAAGAACCCCAAAAGGTCTAAATTCGGTAGATTTTTGGACCAAAATGGTATTGCTCAGACAGACTTTGCTGAGAGAGCAAACGTATCGAGAAGCACGATTTGGCGTTTATGTAACAGGAAAGACTACATACCCACACCTGTCTCATTAAAAAAAATCATGGATACTGTACGAAAAATTGATAAAAATAAGCAAATTCAAGATTTTTTTGATTTATAAGCCCTATCATAGGAAAATAGGGCTTATTTATTGTATTAAGTACAAAAAACTTTATAAAAAAGAACTTTTATAACAGTTTACTAGCAATCTATATACAGAAGAAAATGAGCACACTATTCTAAGTTTTGATAAAAACGGTAGATTGGAAATTCCATGATCTCTTCTTTTTCCTCACTAGGAAGAGTAGCAAATATTCTCTTCGCTTTTGTCTTATTTTTCAACAAAACCTCACATGCAAAACATATTGTTTGCTCGTTATTCATTTCTGCTCTTGCTTGTATGTTATAAAGATCATTTTGTTCATCTTCTGATAATTCATGGCCTTGCTTGAGTTTAATGAGATAAATATTAACTTTTGCAATTTCATCTTTTGGATACTTAGCTAAGTATCGTTGGTTTAGATCAAGAGCAAGCTCTAAATAATTTTCATCGAGGGTTTTATCATAAAAGTCTATATAGTCTAAAGAACTAGTAATTGTTAAGTCAGCTTGTATATCATGATGCTCATCGGCAAAAGACAATTTTACTATGTCGAAATCAAAGTTTGTATCTTTCACCATTTCTTCAATTTTTCGAGAAGCGAAAATGCTTACTTTTTGGTCATAATTTTCCCGATTATCAGATAACATAACAGGTTCAACAGTATCCTGCCCGTGATTACTAGCTACATCTGTTATAGACGAAGATCTATCCATTATTTTTAACGCTTCTTCACTATAAAGGTTAAGGAAACACCCATTTGCATACACTAATGCTAGTTTCACATATTGAGAAAGTTCAATATTGATTATCTCCGTTCTTTTCAGTTTCTCATGACGAATATTAAGCAAGTTATATTGTTTATTTTTAAAGATATTGATTATAGCATTGAATAGGGAAGGTAAATCTTCTTTATTACCGAATATATAATTTTCACTTATTCCAATTTGAGTGCAACTATCTCTTAGTTCTTCGTAAGACTCAATCTCTTCCTCAATTTGTTGGAGATGTCCCTTTACATTTAATGTTCCACCAGATAACTTTAAAGTTTGAAATGGAAACTTATTGCGCTGTATGTAATAGTTTATTAATCGTAAACATTTCATGTAGGAACCGAGGCTTTTTACTTTTCCTAAATGAAATACACCAGATTTCTTTCTCTTATCAAAATCCAGCGTTAAAGTATCTTCTATAACGACCTTGAATCCTTTCTCTGTTTCAATGATTTGGTAAGTAACAAGGGTAGATTCATTGTTCATATAAACGACTTCATTTTTTTCAATTTTTAACCCGTCTGACTCAGCCTCTTCCACTGGCAACCTAATACCATCGTCTGGGATACCATATACGTGGATAATCTCTTCAAATAAATTAAAATCTTCCTTTTGCATACTAACAAAATCCACTTTGTAATTCGAAGCTTCTTTCTTTTCAGATGCTTCGGTAAAATGTTTTGACTGTTTGTCTATCTCTTCTATAAAAGTATTACAGAAGGGCTCTAAATCTCTATTTTTAAATTGTGTTAAATCTAGGGGAATAGACTTTTTTCCACTTAAATCAAGACGAGATAAGAGGGATCTCACTTCTAGTGGGGCTAATATTCGATAATACGCTAGCTGTTCAACAGTTGTTGTATCAGTTTCTAGATCTTTTACTGCAACCTTTTTTTTGATTTTTGTTGTAACCATTCAATTCTCTCCTTCTTAATGATGAACATTTAAGTCGTTAAAAACTCATCGAATCCTAGTATAGCAACAACGAAACAGCATTCGTTAGATAAATTAAATCCAACGAGTGTATTTCTCAGCTATTTCTTAGTCAATGAAATGGGTTTACTATCAAACAAAAAAATCCTGTTATATACAAGATTCTTGATCAAACATTATTATAAACAATCCAAGTCCAAACAAAATAAAATGAAAAAGGGCACTTTCCCGGCTAGGAAAGCACCCCCATGTCAAAACTTAGTACGTAACGGACTTTTATTATAACATAGGTTGCCCTCAAAAAGTAGAAGGGCCTTATCATGGATAAAAGCGAAAAACTATTAATGGGTATTGAAAATATCTTGAGTGTAGCGTCTGATTTAGTTGGTGAAGTTGCTGGGCTAAAGAGTGCAGAAAAAGAATGTAAAACCCTGGAATAGAAAGTATTTATGAATCAAATAACTCAAGCAGAACAAGAAGTCTTTGCTCTTGATGGTCATTCTATTTCAGCAACACAAGACATTTTCCATAAAGAAGAGTTCACGATTAAGAATCAAAAAAGAAGTATCTTAAAGAAGTGAAATACATCATGTATGACAGAAGCTGTTCAACAGTTTCTGAATTTGTATCAAGAACCCTTACAAGAACTAATACGTACTTCTTAACTATAAAATAGCCTCTAAGGCTACAAAAGCAGGCTTGAGCCTGCTTCTTCTTATACAGAGAAAAGAGCATTCCTCTCAAATGAGAAATGCTCTTTCCTATAAGCATGATTTGGGTTATCAAACGTGAACCCACCGTTAGGCTGACCACTTATATCTTACTATCTATGATGATCAATGTCATCACTTAATATTTTGAAAAGATAAATATTTGTGTAATTTTCGAACCAATAAAAAAAGGACTACCTTATCCCCAAAGGTAATCCTTTCTTTTTTATGTAGATTCTACACAACTTCATTTTACATAATTAGAATAAAAAAACCATCATTCTGTTATATTTCCTGACTTAAATTATCAAATGCTATTTTTACTTTTTTCATAAAAATAAAAAAGGACATTTCTTTTATGCCCTGTTCCCTCGTATTAGCCCCGCCTACGCTAAATACTATGACAGCCACTCATGCCATCCAACCTACCCTTATTATAAATGAAAGCGATTACAAAGTAAACTAATTAATTAAAATATTCTGTCTATTATTTTGTTGTGTCTAGTAGATTGAATAATTTCACATGTTATGAACAAACTACTCAAGAAGCTGTAAAGTTTCTATCCTTTAATCAAATAAATGTAGCAGAAAAAACAACTGAACGGACCCAGTTGTTTTTTCTGTTTTTGAGCTATATATGATGGACAGAGCTCCTTCTTTAAATTGAGTAATATCAATGGGACTTTTTTATTTCAAGACACCAAGTAGCTAGTTTACATATATTTGTCCAAGGTCAACATATATTGATTTATTTCTTGATTTATTATAAAATTATTCAGACTTTTTATAAATTAGTTTATGAATTCCCTCAAAAGCTACCTGTCCTGCAACGATGGGGTAGCTTTCTTTTTTATTAGAAAACATAGTTTCTTAGTCTCCTATGTTAAGTTAATTTTGATTCCATTTGACGATGATACTACTTTTGGTCTTTCTTCCCTTTGTTTTTTATGAGAACTTTTATATTTCTCCATCAATTCATGAATACTTGCTACCTGTATAATGCGGATGTGGTCGGAATTAACAGCATAACGAACAGGTGTAATTAAGATGACGGAAGGGAATATAGCTGCTCGATCTTCAGGCTGCCACTGCAACGTTTTCCACTCGTCCGAAAAGAAAAACTCCTCATATAAATGAATCTTATCCTGCATTTTCTGTTCTGAATACTGATTTCGTTGAATTTCGATCCAAAACGGAGATCCTTTAAAAATACAAAAGAGATCGGGTTCAATGCCTCCTTTTCTTCCAGTCGGCTTATCTTCGACAATGACCTGTTTAGGTATACTATACGTACACATTTGTTTATAGACATCCAAGATAGAAAGGAAATGTAGTATTTTTTGAGAGTTCTTTTTAATTTTGGCATCTATAGGCAAATATACAGTTGGAGAATACTGCTGTGTGCGTTCAATGAGCCCTAATCGATATAAACGCACCATGACACTATTACACGCATTTACAGGCGATTTCAGCTGTTTAAAGAAGAGTTCTACTAATGAGTTGCGATCCACAGCCCGAAACTGATTGATAAACCCAATGATGTCTTTATCACGCTGAGATAGTCGAAAACTCATTACTGTTCCTCCTTCTCTAATAATCCAAAGATAGACTGTGACACAACCTCTAGTTGCGGTTCAGGATCTTTCACACGTGTTTTATAAGGAGAAAGCATTTCCTTACAAGCTTCTTCATTTAAAAAATAGGCTTGAAACTCTTTCACGTCATCAATCTTAATTTTCATACGACCTCTGGCAGCTGCATTAATTTCTTCTGCCCCGAGTACTCCAGCTACTTTCGCATTCGTCGCATCGGCTTGCCTTCCAGAAATCCGCACCCTTAAATTGGCTTTTAACGCAGAGTTTAATAAATCAGCATCCGGACGCTGCATGGCGATAATCGTATGAACACCTAACGCACGACCTTGGCTGGCAAACTGTTGAATCATCTCTACGAGATCCGTTTCTCTCTTCACGATAGACATTTCATCAATTACCACAACGATACGAGGTAGCTTAAAAGGAAGCCTGCTGATATGTGTGACGCCATGCTCTAACAGTAAATCACCCCGTCGATACATTTCGGCTCGTAACAATGAAAAAGGTTTTCGCATGTCTTTCGCTTCAAAACAAAGCGCATCCACATGTTCAATGCCATGAAACAAACCTAAATCGGCTCGTTTAAGGTCTACTAATACCAAGCGCAAGTCTTCAGGAGAGGTATACTTCGCCCATGTGGTGAGAATCACGCGCATTAAGCTACTTTTTCCTGCTCCAATTTCGCCAGAAATCAGTAACGTTTCTAAATCCGCAAAATCCCATGAAACAGGGTTTCCATAGATATCTTGACCAATGCATACTGGAAGCTCCATTTTCTCAATATGAGGATGTATGGCTTCATAATTGTAGTTAAGCATCCTAGGTAGGCTTTTGTGGTGAACCGTGATACTAAAATTCTTTAAGCTGCCATTTATTTCGATGTTGCTGCCTAATACTTGGCGTAACGCCCATCTTTTTTTCGTTAAGAGCTCAGGATCAATCCCATTTAATAAGGAAAAGGCGTACCGAGTGTACGTATGTTGGCTATCGATTTGATGAATTTTCGGAAACAGATAGGAGGTACGGTCTCCACGTTTAACCATCCGGTAAATCTCTGCGGTACGAAATGCTTTAATTAATTGACCACGCAATTTTAGTTTTTCAAACATACACATTCCTCCTCAGAACATAAAAGTCGCAAAAAAATAAATCAAGGCGCTATAGAAGGTGACAGGCAGAATCAATCGCATGATTTTCCCAAACTGATCTACAACATCAATGACACCCCATCGTTCTAATATTCGTTCGATAATCGCAATTCCTAAGACAATGCCTCCTATGGTCAAGATAGTTGGGTCAAGCATAGCTAGGGGACTAAAAGGAACAAAGGAATAAGCCTTGAGGGGAAGAGGCCTCGTAAGAGATGGTTTGTGGGGTGGAGGTAATATTTTCCGAAAGGTAAATCCTTTTGCTTTTCTCATGTTGGTACCTTCTTTCATTCTTTTTATTTTTTGCCTTTCAGGTACTCATTATTTCAGCTCAACGCATCCGGTCGCCCCCTTCGCCTCTTCGGCTCAGCTCCCTTACAGGTTCCATGAAGGGCTTCACTACGCGTATACAACTTGTATTAACGCGGTAGCGATAGTGAACTAGATACTGATTAGGCAACGAAGTCGTAATTCTTTAGATACTATGTAGCTACCTCGGTAAGCTTGCCTGTCCAATCGAAAAATAAAGAAAAACCCTTACTGCAGTATGTAAGGAGTAGGTAGTGATGTAAGCTGGGCTTGATTTTTATATAGAGAGGGCTTGTCCTATAGGCTTATCTTTTTCATTAAGTGGACGGGAAATCTAAAGATGTCCCAGCATCTAAAGTAGAATGTAGGGAGAAGCAATAGCAGCGTGACAAATCGTATACTCCAGATCTTAAAAAATGAGAAATCTATATAAAAGAGAGAAGGCTTTAACCTTCTCTTTGGGTTCAATAAGAAAAAATTTCCACAAGAATGACCCTGCCAATATTTTCAATTTATTACCTGTGATTTTTAAAGAAATACTGTAAATCTTAAATGATATATGACGATTACAAGGAGTGCAGACAAGATGAAGAACAGAAAATATTTATTTGGTCTCTTATCAACCATTTTATCTGTAGGGTTTCTCTTCGGCTGTAACGATAACAAAGATGACGCTGAACCTGATCAAACGGAAAGGCTCTCTAAACAAGAGGAAGAGAATAATCATCATAACAATGGACCAAAAAATGTAGGGTACCAACCTGATAACGATAAGGATGTACAAAGGGAGTTTGATGCTGACACCCCGGACTTAAGAGGTGGACCTGAACATTTAGTAAGAGAACCTCATCCTCTTTCTCTGGCAGATTTAAGAAAAAAATATAGCCATACTTTTCTTCTTAATGGTGATCGAGCGAAACGGGAAGTAGCACTAACATTTGACGACGGGCCAGATGGCAAGTTTACGCCTCAAGTATTAGACGCTCTAAAAAAATCTGGGGTAAAAGCTACATTTTGTGTGGTAGGGAACCGTGTTAAAGCACACCCTGATATCTTGAAACGGATGATTAAGGAAGGACATGCAATAGTCAATCATTCTTATAGTCATCCTAATTTTCCTAAACTTAAGATCGAAGAATTCCGTAAGGAGATTGTAAATACAGATCATATTATTCATAAAGTAAGTGGTTATAATACGTCGATAGTGAGACCTCCTTATGGAAGTATAAATGAGGAGGAAATTAAGTGGTTAGCTCATGAAAACAAGAAAGTCGTAAATTGGGATGTTGATTCATTAGATTGGAAAGGATTGAGTGCAGAGCAAGTTTCTACAAATATTCTTGCGCAGGTTAAACCAGGATCGATTATATTACAACACTCTGCCGGAGGAGAAGGTGAGGACTTATCGGGATCAGTAAAAGCTTTGCCTGAAATTATTCATAAGTTAAAAGGCGATGGAGTAAAGTTTGTAACTATTCCAGACATGTTGGGGATTCCTGTAAATAAATAAAATAGGTTGGTATGGGTCAGGATAATGGGAATAGTAACAAACAGATATTTTGTATGAGTAGGATCACCAAAGGGAAGAAATACGCTTTAAAAATAATTCAATGGATGTGTAATAGATGGCAGTGACTACAACAGGAAAGAGAAAAGAGAAAATTTATATTATAAGTGCACTTGTGTTACTTTTTCTTTATTTTCTTCCTATGTATGTACTAGGAGAAGATGCCCACATACGTGTTCATGATAATTTAGATTCTAATATTGCCTGGTATAAGGTGCTGACTGAAAGTGGTCAGATATTTGGAGGCCTTCACTCTACGATTCCTCAAGTTATCAATGGATTGCCTCGTGATGCATTCGGGACAGTATTTAGTGGGATTGTTTGGCTTTACGCTCTCTTTCCTTCTATGACTGCTTATGCTTTAAGTCAAACGATTACTCGGTTAGTTGCTTTTGGTGGAATGTATTTACTATTGAAAAAACACTTTATTAAACATGAAGATGCCCAATTTGTTCGTGTTGGTGTATCACTTGCATTTGCACTTACTCCATTTTGGCCTTCAGGCATGTTAAGTACATTAGGTTACCCTCTTGCTTTATGGGCATTTTTGAATATCCGTTCTAAAGATTTTTCATGGAAAGAATGGGTAGTTCTTTTCCTTTTACCCTTTTATTCAAGCTTTGTACTTGGTTTTTTCTTCTTTTTGGTGGCGATTTCTTTTTTATGGATTTATGACTTGATTAGAAAGAAAAGATGGAATTGGCCATTTCTATTTAGCCTTATTTTTATGACTTCCCTTTATCTTTTAATTGAGTACCGCCTTGTCTATTCAATGGTTCTTTCAGAACAGCCAAATCATAGGATGGAATTTATATCTTCACAACATGATTTTTGGCACTCTATGCGCCTTTCCCTTAAAAACTTTCTCATAGGGCATACACATGTCATGACTGTTCATACGCATGTTATTCTCCCAATATTATTTTTAACATTTATTTTATTAGCTTTTAAGAGGGAGATAAAACATAACAAACTATTCATTTTTTTATTTCTTTTAAATGTTGCTTTATCAATATGGTACGCTTTTTGGTTTAATAATTTATGGATTCCTCTCAAAGAAAAGATCACCTTTTTAAATACATTTAACTTTGCGAGGTTTCATTTCTTACGAATTATTGTTATTTACCTTAGTTTCGGCTTAGCCTGTTACATTCTATGGTCACTAGGAAAGTTTTGGAGGCAACTAGCTACTATAGCGATTCTATGTCAGGTCGTCACACTTCTCCTGTTTAACGAAGAACTTCTTTATGGCTATCACTTTCACTCTCCTTCTTTTAAGGAATTTTATGCTACAGAACAATTCAACGATATAAAAGAATACATAGGGGACCCTCAGGATTCGTATCGTGTAGGAAGTATTGGACTCCATCCAGCTATTTCGCAATACAACGGATTCTACACACTAGATACGTATAACAATGTATATCCCCTTGAATACAAGTATAAATTTCGAAAGATAATAGCAAAAGAGTTAGAAAAAAATAAGCAATTAAGAAAATATTATGATGAATGGGGAAGTCGCTGTTACATCTTTGTCAATGAACTTGGTAAAACATACGAGTTCACAAAAGATCAAAAAAAAGAAGTACGTCATTTACAGCTAAACACGAATCAATTTAAAGAAATGGGTGGTCGTTATATCTTTTCATCAGTCCCTATTTTGAACGCGAAAGATAATAACCTTGCGCTCTTGAAAGAATTTAATCATAAAGAATCTGCGTGGAAGATTTACTTGTATCAAGTAATGTAGGAGGTATAAAAATTGAAGCCAACGCTGCCCTTAGTAACCATAGTGGTTCCATGTTACAACGAACAAGAAGTATTAAAAGACACCATTACGCAACTATCCTCTATTTTAGATGATTTAAGGAAAGAAGAGTTAATTTCAGCTCATAGCAAGATATTATTTGTAGATGACGGTAGTAAAGATCGGACATGGTCATTAATTGCTATGGAGAGTACAATTAATAGCTATGTAACAGGACTAAAGCTATCATGCAATGTAGGACATCAGAAGGCGCTTCTTGCCGGACTCGAAAAAGCTAAAGCTAAATCGGACTGTGTAATCTCGATTGATGCTGATCTGCAAGATGATGTTTCTGTTATTCGAAGTTTCCTCTTAAAGTATCATAAGGGGGATGAAATTGTATATGGTGTACGCGACAGCAGAGAAACAGATACTTTTTTCAAACGAAATACTGCTTTATGTTTTTACCGTCTTATGCAAAAGTTAAATATCAACCTTATTTATAACCATGCAGATTATCGTTTAATGAGCAAGCGAGCGATTGAAGAACTTTCACGTTATAAAGAAGCAGATTTGTTTTTAAGAGGAGTTGTTCCTTTGATTGGATTTAAATCCTCAAAAGTGACATATAATCGAAAAGAGCGTCTAGCCGGGGAAACCAAATATCCTTTGAAAAAGATGGTCTCTTTCGCATTTAACGGCCTCACCTCATTTAGTGTGTTTCCAATCCGAGCCTTTACTTTTTTAGGTTGCGTGTTATTTTTTATAAGTGTGATTACAGGCTGTTATGCGTTTATTCAAAAGTTATTAGGTAACACGAGTATAGGGTGGACCTCTTTAATTATCTCTATTTGGCTGTTAGGTGCCATACAGTTAATAAGTATTGGAGTAGTAGGAGAATATATTGGAAAGATATTTATAGAAGTAAAAAAGAGGCCTCCTTATGCGGTTGATATTGACTTATACACAGAAAGGTTAGGGGTGTCCACGTTCCCAGAAGAAAGTTTATTAACTAAAGAAGAATTCAACTAAATCAGCTCTTCTTATAATAAAGTGTATAGATTATATATACCAAACTTACTTCTTTCTTTTTTAACTAGTACGATATCTTTTACTTTCACATGACTATTTGATAGCATGAATTTTGAGTTTCGTTCTAGGTTTTGTTTTAGCACTTATTAGACACTTTTAAAAGTTATTCAGATAAATGATTTGCATCCATCTAAGACAAACAAGCATATCTACAAAGGTATGCTTGTTTCGTTATGTAATGAAGTTCTTGCCTCTTAATAAAAAATTAAAGCATAACTATTTTACTGCATCTTACATGTTTCCTTTAGAATACATTGATCATTTATTTATTTTATCCTTTTAATGGTTTAAAAACCCAAAAACGAGTACCTATATAGTTTAATCCAACGCTTATAATTGTTACTAAAACCTTGCTGTAAGGAAGTGGTATGTTAAATTTATAGTGAAACAAAGTTAACAAGAAAGATGTAACAATTAAAGTGAAAACATTCAACACAGTAAACTCGAGAAATTCATGCTTCCTTCTTTTCCCCTGTTGTTGAAACGTCCATGTTTTATTTAAAAGATAACTGTTTAATACACCACACCCATAAGATACGCATTGAGCTATTATATAATATACGCCTAAATAAGATAAGAAAGAAAAAACAAAAAAATCAATAGCTGTATTTAATCCCCCCACAATACAGAATTTTAAGTAGTGAATGCTTTCTTTATTAACAACGTTCTTCATAAAAAACACCTTCTCGAAATTTTCTTGCTGCTTTTTCCTTCATTTTACATGAACAAATCTCTTACGCTCATGTCGAACACTTTATTAATTAATATTACTTAAAAGAGTCTTATTGTTGCATAAACAAGGGTGTTTTTTTAACCTTTGAGAAGATATTAATGGTATGGAATATATGGTTGAAAGTGAGTTGAAATAGAAGATGAGTATTTCTGAATTTAAAGAGGCTATTATAATTGAAGGAGATTCTGTAGTTGATCGAATGGAGAGTCTATATAAATTAGTTCACGAATGTATGGGTAAAAAGGATTTAGAGAACCTTGTATTAATTACACTGACTCAAATCGCTTTTTGTCACTACTTGTTAGGTATAGAAGTCGATGAAAATTGCCGACTTGCTTCTTTGATTACTATTGTAAACGAGCATTATGATGTTAATTATAAGCTTAGTGATTTAGATATAAGCTTTTAATCTTTTTAAATTCAAATGTTGATATAGGTGACATAAGTGTAGTCCAAGTATTAGTAAATACTTTTTTAACTTAGAAAAAGGAAGAATGGATTCCCATTCTTCCCTAAACCATCACTTTATAATATTGTCTTAGAAACGTCCTCCGCCAAGTTGTTACTCAGCCATTTGTACAAGAAGCTTGGTGAATTCCTCACCTAATGATCCGTTTGCACATGAAATCCTATCAGTACCAAGGTTTATACCAAATTCATTAGCAATTTCGTATTTCAATTATAAAATATACTGCTTTTATACGTGGATTTTCCTGTACTGATACTCCAAAATGGAACAGCTTACCTTTTAATGCGACGTTTTTTATTTATTGATGTCTAAATTTTTCAATTTCGTCCATTTTTACACAAAATATCCAATTAGTGAACCTTCTATTTTTTGAACAAGAGTAATTTAAATTTTACTCCTCTCTTTCCAGACAATAGCATAGTTGGATAGAACCAAAAGAGAAAGCTTGTTACAATGGTTTAACTTACTTCCTTCATGCAGTCAATTTAAACGAATCGAACATCAATCATATACTATGTAGCTACTGCAGTAAGTTGGCTGTCCATTCAAAAATGAAGAAGAAACATACTGAATAGCCAAAGGATATAAATATTCTTTGGCTTTTTAAAGGGACTAACTTAATATTATTAGTCTACATTTTATAAAAAATATTCCTGACTTTTAACTAGTTAAAAGTATTTTGCCCTTAATTTTAGAATTAAGAGCTTTTTTTACATCTGAAAGAGGATATTGAACTTTGGGTTTTGTTAATGTTAACTTTTTCTCGTGAACAAATTGTATAAGCTGATAAAATGTTTCGTGCCATTTACGTGTAGAGACTTTTTGGTTCCAATGACGTAAATGAAATATATTTGTATTTATTTTATTGTTATTCATAATTTCTACCCAATCGACAGGTATTCCTGATAAAAGACCTATCGTCAAAAATATTCCATTTGGACTGACACAATAGGCTAAGTTTGTACCAGATGGTCCACCAATAGAGTCAATTGCTGCTTTGGCTCCACGACCATTCGTCAATTCCATAACCGTATCGTAGAGTGGCGTCATCTCTGTATTAATTACATATGAAGCACCAAGTTGAGTTAATTCCTCTGTGTAGATATTATTTCGCGTTACTGCAATCAAACGAAACCCTAAAATACGGGAGAATTGAGCAAAAATACGACCAATAGAAGAACCGCAGGCATTTACTATTAGGTCATCCCCTGGTTTTAACGCTAATACTTCCGTACAAATCACCCATGCTGTAATAGGGTTGATATAAAGCTGTGCTGCTATGTAATCCTCTAGATAATCTGGAACAATAATGGCTAGTTCAGCTGACGTTTTTACAAACTCCTGCCATGTACCTTCACCTCGTAATGGTAATACTCGTTTGCCAAGAAACCATTTAGAAACAGATGGACCAACCTCTTCTACGATACCAACTCCTTCATATCCCGGAATGGCAGGTAAAGAAATCCGATTTGAATAGGCCCCTCGAATAGGAATTAAATCAGATGGATTGATTGGTCGAGTTTTCATTCGTACTAGCACTTCACCAACCCCAGGATCTTTCACTTGTTTATTTTCTATTTGTAGAACTTGTTGAGGTTCTCCGAATTCATAAAACTTAATGCTTGTTGCTTTCAAGATAGATAGCCTCCTTTAGTTTGTTTACTTATATAGTTATATTGTACAACCTCTTCATTTCTAGTTCTTATAACAACTATTACAGATAGCTTGAAAGGAATTTCAGTTGGGGTTTTAATTCATATGATTTGGGTGCATATCTCGAATTTTATTAAACTATAAACAAAAATATATAATCCATACCGCGCAAAAATAATATTTAATTAACAAGCTGATTTATTTCGGATCAAAGCCAATACTAATGTCTAGCATCAAAAACAATGACTGCATTTAATAAAGGAATTTAGATATCTGAGGAAGCGTATATATATCTTTAACTCTATTTATTTTTCAACCAGACCCATGACAAACGGAGTAAGGTCACTCAATTTTTCTTTATCGCTAAGGATCCTCAAAAAAACATTGGAGACATGTTCAGGTATAGGTGTTTGACTATCTACAGTTGCTGTCAAAAAATAATATAAAAAATCAAAATGATTTTCTCTTCTCATGGCATCAATTAAATAATAAGCATAAAGATTATTATTCAATAGTTTCCTTCTTAAAATCATTCCAAAATCATACAACTCATTAGCAGTTGTATTCACCAGCTCTTCCTCCTTCTAAGCTTTATAAGGATGAAAATTGAATTTACATAGGATTACTTGTATAAGATTATAAACACATTTGATGCATCTACTAGATATAAAAAAGGTTTATAACAGCAATAGACGACCTATTCATTCGGATTAGAAACGTGAGGTCGCCTACATTATTTTCATATTCATTTTTTATCCTTTCAATTTGCTTTATCAATAGATTTATTCTTCTATATTTTCATCTTCTAACTGCCTTGGACTCTCATCATGACATTGATTAAATAAATAAGTAAGGTACGAATGAAGTTCAAATCGGTCCTTTTGAATAAAATCAAACCATATTTGTTTGTTTTCTCTCATCATTCCTTCTCCTTTTTTATTTCATTTCTTTATCTTTACGATTTCCTATCTAGTAACCTTTTACACGTACAAAGTGACCAATTGAAAAGAAACTGAGAAAACTCTTTACTAAATTAAAATTAATAAATATCTTCAATACCGGATAAGCGAATAAAAAAAATATTTTGTTTTTCATCTTTTAAAGACAGTGTCTGTTCATGAAGGTTAAGATTGTAAACACGACCTTTACATGTTTGTAGTGACCCATTTTCATAATAATGAACCGTAACTGCCCCATTTTTGATTAGCTTTTTCAAAAACATAGATTAACCCTCCTTTTAACAAATGAATTGCAATTAGCAAAAATCTACAAAGATAGATCCCGGATTGCCGGATTAACTATTTGATACTCTGTTTCTAACTCATGTAAGGTTAATTCATAAAGCTGTTTGTTTCCTTTTTTGTAGATTCCTAAATGGATTAAAGAGTCTATAATCGAGGTTTTTTTACGTTGTATATCAGAGTAGATTTGTTCACTCATTATCCCACCGCCTAACTTTAGAATGGTCTTTGGTATGATTGTCAAATTACTTTAATTCATTATAAAGCTCGCTAGTTACAAGAAAATGAAAATGAAGTAAAACTAATGTAATAAATAAGTAAATTCGATTAGATAAGTATATATGTGTCCTATCTATTTACTTTAAAATTAGTTGTTTATCGCATCGACCCATAATAAAAAATGTCCCTATGACTTTCACTTTTAAGGAGTTCCTTTTCACAGTCCTTGGATTCTTCTCTCAAGCGATTCTAAAACACAAAAGATTGTATTCATTATTCACTGCAATAACTCCCCATAAAAACTAACATTAGGTATATTATGGTATCCTTTTTTGATTAATGAAATACTTTCTACAAAACTTCCTTTAAACTTACATAAAATCACAAAGTAAGACTAAATAATCTCACAGTAGGTGATGAGTATAGAGTATATACTTTTCTTTATATATTGGGTATTAGACTAGTCACTTATATTTTTCACGGGATGGAAGAGAGGGGAAGAGAAGAGAAGTCTTATCCACCCAACATAAAAATTTAGAGTAATCCATCATTGCTATGTTAGAATACGAACGATATGTTTTTCCTTTACAACGAAGAGTATTTAAGAAAAAACATCTTATAAATCATTTAACTAAATATAAAATTGAAAGGCCTGATTAGCTTGGCTAAATTGTTTTCTGCTCACATCGGTCCTCTATATTTTCCTGCAAGCATTCTTTTAATAATCCTTTTATTTATCTTCTTTCTATGAGAAAAAGAAACAGATATAAACCAAGTGGAGTAAAAAGAGGCATTAAGAATTATCTGTAAGTAAACCCTATCGTCAGTATTAATGGTAGGAAAAATAAGGTTTCCAGACGGGTGGATTCATTGAGTCGCCCTCAATCTCTTCAAAGCTGAGACGAAATTGCAATGAATAAAGCGTGGAACCTTCCAAATCCGAGGATAAATGTTTATGCGTATATTCTAAAGTTTTTAGTAAAAGGCTCAGTCCCCAAACCAGAGACTTCAAATGTGCTATTAGATCATGATTTGACATATAAAAAGTAGCTCCTAATATAAATACCTAAAGAAATCTTACGTATTACGTAAGATTTCTTTAGGTATTTATTCAAATTGTTTCTATCCATTTTTACAAATGAGCCAGCTCTTCAGATAGTTTCTTTAATTTAGCTTTTAGCTGTTCTTTTTGGCCTTCCAGATCTGCAACTGCAGTCAAAGCTTCAGGATTCTCGGGTTCTTCTTTAAGTTGTTTTACCATAGCGATAAGGGACTCTGAGACTTTTATCAAATTTTTGTTCACTTCATCTTGCTTTTTAAAATTAATAATTTCACATTTCTTCTTTTCGATATTATTCATCAACCTACTTCCTTTCTTTCAATATGTAACTGGAAATCAACTCCTTAATCTTTTAAAAGCCGATAATAAATATGACAAATAAACCGATTTAACCATGCAGTATGTGAAAATGATGGTCATAATCTGACTTACTAAAGGGAATGTAATCAAAGGTTAATTAAAGAGAACCTACTTAAGAGGTCCTCTCTTATATTTGTGACATTAACCTGCTTTTGTTGCAATTACTAGTACACGTCCTTGGTCTAATTCCCTTTCATATTGCTGAGCTTCTACGTCTGATAACCCTAAAGAGTGGATTTTAGAACGTAATTCATCCCCACGGGATCGGAACACGTTGGCCATTAAATCAAATGCTCCTCGTTCTGAAACACCGACATCGTTCGTCTCTAATGCTTCCGTTAAGTCTTTAGAACGATTTTTATCATGAGCTAATAAATATACTTCGTCTTTTGTGTATCCTCGATTTAGAAATTGTTCAATTACTTCTTTTGCTTGAATTCCGTTTTCTACTACTCTTACATTTTTCATAAAACAACCTCCTTTTATATTTAAATAATATGTACCCATTTCTAAGAGATAAAAATCATTTTTATACTCAACAATAAAGTTTAAGAATCGTACTGTAGGTTCATCCAACCTATGTTTCAGGTCATCTATTAAGTTACTTTCTTCCCCTTAAAATCTAAAGCTGTAGGGATTAAAACTCAGGATTACGTTTTGGAAGAGAGTGTACGGGAATGAAATTATATAAGACAGCTATTAAATAAAGGAGGAATTGTTATGAATATAACAGAAGTAATGACCTCAAATGTTGAGAGCTGTAACCTTAAAAGTTCTTGTGGTGAGGTAGCTACTATGATGAAGAAACTAGATGTAGGGATTATTCCAATTTGTGAAGACGATAAGCTAATAGGACTAATAACGGATCGTGATTTAGTTGTCAATGGATTAGCCAATAACCTAAATGCTAATACACAAATATCTGAAATGATAACTAAGGATGTCATTTCTGGTACAAAACAAATGTCCGTAGAGCAAGCCGCAGAAATCATGTCTCAGTACCAAATACGCAGGCTTCCCATTGTAGAAGATGGAAAACTTATTGGAATGGTTTCTTTGGGTGATTTAGCAGTAAGTAATGCTTTAAATAAAAAAGCAGGGAAAGCTCTTGAGGACATTTCAGTTCCTGCTGAACCTAATAAATAAAAGTCAGGAGACTTTATATAAGTAGTTTCTTTTCCAATTAAAAGCACATACTTATGAGGAAGGAGTAGGTATTATACCTGTTGGAACAGATTCAACAAGCTTTAGTTCGGAAGTAATTAATGCTGTACGCAAAGTTAAGGAAAAGGACTTACATTATGATGTAACACCTACCTCTACCATAATTGAAGGAGACCTTGAACAGTTATGGCAAGTAGCAAAAGACATACACCAAGAAGCAATCTCAAGTGGTCCTAATCGAATTATCACGAACATACGTATTGATTATCGAAAAGATAAGAAAACAGATATGAACCATCAAATAGACACTGTAGAGAATGCATTAGACTAGTTTTTAACACTTATTCAAAATTTATAAACCTAATTAAAAGAACCTTGATATATATACGAAAAAAAGATAGCAATTAGTATTTACTCATTGAGGAGTGACCCTTTCACTGCCCTTTTATCTTATTCGAAGATGGGATTCTTGATTTAGGAGGAGATAAAAATGGAACGAACTGCAAAGAGAGTTGTAGGAGTATATAAGTCAGAGCAAGAAGCTATTGCAGCTGTAGAGGACCTAAAAGCACAGGGATACGCTACACGTGACATCTCCATCATTGGAAGAGATAGTAGAGAAGTAGATATGGTAACGGAAGAAACAGGTACCGAAGTTGTTGACGGAATTACAACGGGTGCGCTAACTGGTGGAGCACTTGGAGGGTTAACGGGCTTATTGGCAGGAGCTGGTGCACTTGCTATCCCAGGAATAGGACCAATTGTTGCTGCAGGACCAATTGCAGCTGTGTTAACTGGCGCTATAACGGGCGCAGGAGTAGGAGGTTTAACAGGGGCTCTTGTTGGAATAGGTATTCCTAAAGAGGAAGCCGAATACTATGGTAACTCAGTTAAAGAAGGAAAAATTCTAGTGCTTGTGGATGAAAAGGAAAAGTTCGGCCGAAATAGGGAGCAAAAGCCACCTTTGTCGGGAAGAATTCTTTAAATCCGAATAAAAATAAAAGGATGGTTCACTGTTTATATAAAGGATGAATATGTAGAAGATTATCTGTTAAAGGTTGTATACAATATGGGGCTGACGAGGATTGGAAGACTTAGTAGTAAGTTAACCTAAAACGTTGGCTGTAAAAAAGGTCTGTATCTATTTTGATACAGACCTTTTTCACAATGTTTATCGAATTTTTTTCTTTTAAAATGTAGTAGAAATCCGTTCAAGCTTCTTGTAATGAATTCAGATTGTCATGACAACTAAATTATTTTGCTGTGAACATTTGCAAACACATCTGGCTATCTTATAAAATAAGGGTAAGAAATAAGAAAGATAGGAAGACGAATCCATGTCCACAAAATTAGTGAATTTACGAATTGATTTCGCTTTTAAACAATTATTCGGTACCAAAGGTAGTGAGGATATCTTAACAGGTTTTTTAAACGCTGTTTTAGAAAAATCTCTAGAAGCACCAATTACATCTCTTCAATTGGAAGACCCACACCTTCACAAGGCCTACGAAGACGACAAGTTATCTATTTTAGATTTACTAGCTACATTGAATAACGGGACACAAGTGAATATTGAGATACAGCTTCGTAATACGCATGATATGGTTAAACGCTCTTTATATTATTGGAGCAAATTATATACTTCACAAATGCAAGAGGGGATGCCTTATCGGGCCTTACGAAAAACTATTACCATCAATTTATTGGATTTTATTTTATTTTCTTCAGATGAAGAATTTCAAACGACAGGTCAGCTGTGGGATACAACCAAGCAACGCGTTTTAAGTGATGATATTGAAATTCATTTTGTAGAAATTCCAAAGCTTGTGAAACAGTGGCGGGAAGAAAAAGTCAACCCGTGGGAAAATGTATTCGTTCGTTGGATACTATTATTACCGGCTCATGAAGATGAACATTTAACACAAACATTGGAGGAGATTGCCATGAATCAAGATCCAATTTTACAAAAAGCGATGGATAAATGGGAAAATATGAGTCACGATTCTTCTTTCCGAAGCGCATATGAAGCGCGTGAAAAACTATTGCTGGATGAGCAAGCTAAATTAGCCCATGCTCGTGAAGAAGGACTAGAAGAAGGGAAAATTCAATTGATTCGTAACATGTATGAGAATGGTATGCCTTTAGATGATATTGCAAAATTCACCGGATTAAGTATAGAAGAAGTAGGAAGAGTAATACGATAATATAGAATATATTAAACAGATAGATAAGTTATGCTATAATAGCGTTGGGAATGATACGTGAATAATCTAATGTATTCAACGTAGCAAAGAGCCACTTGTCTTATACAAGTGGCTTCTACTTATCTACTCGGAAAAATGACGAGAACTCTCGTTATGAACTAATATACATAGCAATAAGGCCTCACAAGGGAAAATCATTTATGTTTAAACGATATAAGCCTCCATCAATGTTGATGGGGGCTTCTTTATGTTATGCACGTGTTTTTTTAACTCATAGAAAAAAAGAAGAATGGGCATCATTCTTCCTTTAGCCATGATTCTACAATTGTCTTAGAAACGTCCGCCGCCAAGTTGTTGCTCAGCCATTTGTACAAGACGCTTTGTAATTTCGCCACCTACAGATCCGTTTGCACGAGCAGTTGCATCAGGACCTAGGTTAACACCAAACTCGCTAGCGATTTCATATTTCATTTGGTCAATTGCTTGTTGAGCACCATATACTAATAATTCATTTGTGTTGCTATTTTTATTGTTTGCCATTTTATCCAGCTCCTTTATTGTTTGTAACTTTAACATGTGTAAAAGGAGAATCAGTTATTCATAAAATGAAAAAAATTTCAAACTATTACTTAGCTTATGAATTCGTATAGAAAAAGTGACTACTTAATGAGGAAAATTAAATCTCTTTGTTAAATGATATCTAATTGTTATAGCTCTTAAAATAAAAAGCAAGCTAATTTATAAAAGGATAGGCTTTAAAGAAAGAGCTAAGACGACATTTAAAGACAAGTTTCACTATATATTACCTGATTAAAGAATAAAATTTCTTGTGTTTCTAAACGTAAAAACAAACCAAGTCAGTAGGTTTTTTGATTGTGATGTTGACTATCTTTAATGAGATATTGTTGGAACTTCATATGTGAATATAAGTACTGTTTAATTCTAATAATTGTTGATAGATGTAAGTTTTTGTAGATAATTAAATTGTTCTCACATCTTGAATATTTATCCTACATCAAGTACAATGAGTTGAATATAAGTTCAACTTAAAAGATGAGGTGTGTAGAAATGAAAATTTCACGTTTTAATAAAGATTGCGGAAACTCTGTTGATATGAACATCATGGATGGATATCTATTTGATTTTCCAACAAATGTAGTTGAACTGCAAAAAGAAGCTGCAGATTCTTTTTTTACAGATGCGGTTACAGCTCCAGAAGAATTTAAGAAGCGTATTTTACTTTCCACAACTATTCAGGGAGAAGAGAAAGAGCGCTATTTCTTGGTCGGTGACATTGCCGCAAGTCAATTACTTGCCAACAATCACATTAATAAATTACATAATAAAATTACAAGCCATATTCCATACATCACCTTTTTAGCTGCAATCTCGTATTATCATGCGTTACATGCGAAGGATAAAAAGGATAACACAGTTGAAATTGACTATTTTTCTACGATGTTACCAATCTGGCTTCTTAAGAAAGAGAGCACGTTTGGGGCTGCTCAAAAAGCAATGGCTAATCGCTTCTTAGGCGACCATACGTTTACCGTGCATACGCCTGGTTTTGAAAATACGTTAAAGGTAGTAGTAGAAGAAAGTGCATGCTTAAAAGAGGGGGAAAGTGCACGTTTTGCGTTAAAAAAAGACTTAACGCTTGAAGATCGTGAAGATGCGAATGAGTATGTAGAATGTGAAACAGTTATGGTGGACATTGGTGGTGGTTCCATTGACGTAGTTATTCTACCTGAAGGGTTGAAAGCTGCCAATAGTCGTGAATCATTCCAAAGCATTGAAGGCATTCCTTATTTAGCGCATATTGATAAATTGCGTAAAGAGAAATTTCTAGAACTGTTTACAGACTTACGTGCCTTTGATCAATTTATTCTTGATAACTATAGCAAGCAAAAGTTTGTATTAAAAAACGAGAATACAGGTGAATCCATTGATTTAACAAGTACAATCAAGTCTTCTCTTCGAGAATATGTGGAAATTTTATTGGCTAAATTAAATGATGTCGCACCACCACCAGCGAATAAAGTGCGTAAATATGTGTACTGCGGCGGGGTAGCTCCTACTTTAGAAGTTGCTATTATGAATAGTATGCGTGAAAAAATTGGAGAAGAACGTACGGAAAAGTATCATAAGGTTCCTCAAGATAGCCGTCACTTAAATTTATTTGGCTTGGAAATTCGTAGCATTGGTTACGTTCAGAAGAAGCAAGCAGCAGAGAAAAAAGCCGTTAAATCCTAACAACGTAGGTGATAAGGATGTCAGAACGCCAAAATGCGTTTACCATTAAGACAAATCGATTGAGTGATGAAGTGTACAATAAACTGGCTACATATGCTAAATCGCGTAAGTTAGGAGATTATATTTCATCTTTAATTCTACGTGATCTAGATGATGCATCTACTGGAAGAAAAGCAATGGAAGACAAAAAAACCTACGAGATGTTTGAACATATCAAGAATGAACTAGCTGATTTAAAGGCATTAGCCCAAACAACAGGTTTTGTAGGAAGCGATTCCTTCAAAGAAGAAGAGCCTTCAAAGGTTCCTCAACTGAAAGAAGGAAAAGTCGCAGATCTAGAGAATATATCTGGTTCATTAGACGATGATGACTTAGAAGAATATAGCGACTTTTAAACAGTAAAACCACTAGAACCCATTCTAGTGGTTTTCTTTTTGTGGTTCACTCTAAATCGTGAGGTAACAGATACTAGCTTTTTATGATAATCAAAGTAAAATGCTTTGTATAAAAACAGCTATAAATTTTTAAATTCAACTTTTTTAATGATTTTTTTGTCTATGCATTTTATCATTCATGTGAAAAAGCCCCTAACCAATCTAAAGGCTGAATGTGTCAGATTACATATTTCTCAAATAAAATAAAAATTCTCTTCATATAAACAGTCGTCATCTCATATGCTTGAGTATAGTTTTTTTCTGGATAGACTGATAGATAACTATAAATAAACCATTAAGTATATTTTAGATCAATCCATCATATGCTCATAAATTATTTGATTTCTAAAAGAAAACTACATGGCCCCCACCATGTAGTTTTAAATAAAAAATCATCATTTTGCGTAAATGTGGTATAGAAGATAAAATCCAATTACCACAATTGCTAGAAACAAACATGATTTTAAGATTTTCATTTCAGGCAGAGAAAAAACTTCGCTTATAGTGGAATTTGGATGTTCCAATGCATGTTTCCAAATTCCCCATAAGCAACTTCCCAACATTGATAAAATTAAAACAGCGAAAATACTTTGGACAGTAAAGTTCTTGAGAAATTCCATACTACATTCCCCTTTCCTAGAAAGGTTGCTCTGTATCGCTAAATCAGTGATGTCATGTGCAACTTAGCTAGTATTATTTGTATACGTACAATCTATGCATCTCTGACAACATATATGATTACTACTGATAAATGTCTTATTCAGCAAAAAGAACCATCGTAAATCCGATGGTTCTTTTTGCTGAATATTTTATTATTTACGTTTGGTCATTTGTATCTGAAAAATTTGCGTTTCTTAAATACCTGCTCTTTGGAGTTCTTCTTTAAATGATTCTCCTTCTTTTAGTTTAAGGATTCTCTTTGAACCGTCACGTAACGTGTAGACTCTAAAATTGTACATGAACGTACCTCCACCCAAATAATTGATTCTTGCACACGATTTCTTCAGGAATTAAGCCAAGCGAACATCAATTAGCTCGCTTAATCTCATTTTATTCTTTAACTCAAATACGTCATCAATGAAAATAAATAAATTCCCAAGAGAATCAACAAACTGAATAAATCCTGTCTCTGTTATGCATTGTCCTTTCTTATAATAGGTAAGGTACACTTGTTTATTTGTATGTAAGGCTTCAATCAAGGTGAAATTGATTTGTTCCATTTGCTCTTCTGTTAAAACAGGTTGAGCTACTTCTGCTTGCTTATTTATCATTTCTTTTAACCCTATGTATTGCTCTGGCATTGTAGCAAAAGGGCGCCATTTTTTCATTCCTCTAGTTTCCATCTCTTTTTCCTCCTTACGCTTTATGGCCACCTATAAGGCCGTTTCGATAATGAGCTGTTGAATAAGGAAGGTGACTAGATGCACGTAGTACACTATTCTTTCCATAACGTAGCCTAACGATTAAAGCAGACTTTTTATAATAAGTTATAAATAAAGAAGAAGCTACCCTTGGTAACTTCTTTTAAGTTCTAATATGTGTGTTTAATCAATGTCTCAAGGAATAGGAGGGACCAAGCAGCTTACTCTTCATGTTTAATTTAAGAGCAAGACTGTTAGGTGAGACTTTATCAAAACGAAATATCTATATGCCTTGGAATAGGCTGTAAAGATTAGTACTTGGACTCATAAGGAACCTCTCCTTTTTATTCCATAATATACCACAAAATGATAAAGTTATAGAATGTGCATTCTACTTTGCTTATACTTTTAATTTCAGGGGGAGGACATATGAAATACATGAAACATAAAATTGCTTTATTAGCAGATGTCCATGGAAATGCAACTGCTTTAAAAGCAGTTATAGAAGATTCAATTCAAGAAGGTGTCACTGATTATTGGTTTTTAGGAGATTTAATCATGCCCGGTCCTGGAGCGAATGAATTATTTGAAATGTTAGATAGTATTAAAGTTTCTGCTTATGTTAAAGGAAACTGGGAAGACAGTTTCCTTGACGTACTGAATAAGAATATTGATTTTGATAACGCTACGGATATCTATGTTTCCAGGTTAGTACAATATCATTGCAAAAATTTGGATGAAAACTATATTAATCTTATTAAGAACTTGCCGTTACATCTAACAAAACAAATTAATAATTTATCTATCAGTGTTAGTCACAATCTACAAAATAAAAATTATGGAGGAGATTTATGGCCCACTAATGACCAGAAAAACTTTGATGAGTTATTTAAGCATGATTATGATGTTGCGATTTATGCTCATACTCATCACCAATTGTTACGCTATAGCAGCAATGATCAACTGATTATTAATCCAGGAAGCATTGGCCAGCCTTTCTACATAGGAGACAAGTTACGTTCTGATCTACGTGCTCAATATGCAATTCTTGAAATTGACGAAACAGGAGTTGCTGAAGTGAGATTTTAAAAAATCTCCTATGACGTGAAAGAGGAAGTAAACAATGCTATTAGTAATAATCTTCCTTTTGTGGACCTATATCGAGAAACGCTCGAGACAGGAAAAACTTATTCCCATGAAATTGAACTATTACAAAAGTTCATCTATAGATTTAATTACAAAGACGAAGTAATTAACTTTTTTGAAAAGAAATATTGGTGATTAAGGGAGAGGATATAAGCCTTTTTCAGCTGATGATAGGCTATTTGATAAGTGCTTATGATGTTCGATAATTAGACATTGTATATAACAAAAGGGAAATGCATATTAGATATGTCAAATATGTATTTCCCTTTTTGTTATAGGATTTTTATAATTTAAGTCTTGATAAAACCTTTTAATTGTTTACGTGTTTTGAATTTATATATTTTGTATGGCATAATTTTCTAGAGTAAAAGGAGTGAAGATATGCAGAAAATATTAATTGTTGAGGATGATCCCAAAATTGCGGAGCACCTTCAGTCGTATATAGGGAAATATGGCTTTAATACTATTGTTGTGGAGAATCTTGATGATGTGATGGAAGAGTTTCATAGGCAGAAACCAGACCTCGTATTATTAGATATTAACCTTCCTAGCTTTGATGGTTTTTACTGGTGCAGGCAAATACGAAAAGAGTCTATATGTCCTGTTATATTTATATCTGCGCGAGTAGGAGAGATGGATCAGGTGATGGCACTTGAAAATGGCGGCGATGATTTTATCACAAAGCCGTTTCATACTGAAATTGTAATGGCGAAAATTCGCAGTCAACTTCGCCGCGCCTACGGTGAGTATGCCTCAAAATTTCAAGAACGAATTTTAGAGATCCAGGGATTAAAGCTGTTCCCAGAAAGATTAGAAGTGTCATTTCGTAATAAAACAATCCTGCTGTCAAAAAAAGAAACGGATATAATTGAAAGTTTATTAGAACGACATCCTCGTATTGCAGGTCGTGAAGACTTGCTAGAAAAACTATGGGATGAACAAGTCTATGTGGATGAAAATACGCTAAATGTAAATATTGCAAGAGTAAGAAAAAAATTTGAGGAAGTTGGACTTTCAGGTTTAGTAGAAACAGTTAGAGGTGCTGGCTATCGTCTAATCGTTAACTGGTGAAGGGTTGAAATAAAATGAAATTATTCCTTAGAGAGCATGTTTTTTTAATTGCAGTACAAATCATACAATTTTTCGTAGTTCTTTCCATCTATTGGCTTGATGGTTATCGCCACCTCCTTCCAGCCTTCTATGCAATCTTTCTTGGACTATTTTTTCTCACAGGTTATCTTGTTTACCACTATTTAAGCAGGCGGAAGTTTTATAAGAGAATAACAAACGAACTTTCTTCTTTGGATGATTCCTTCCAAACAACAGAAGCTTCTCCAATTTCACAGGCGCTTGATCATTTGCTAAAGGATCAGTACAAGCATTATCAAACAAAGATAAAAGTGCTGGAGTCAAAACAAGAGGAACACTTAAAGTTTATGGATCAATGGGTTCATCAAATGAAAACACCCCTTTCCGTTATTGAGCTTATCGCCCAGAATTTAGACGAACCTGACTCTTCGAGTATTCGTGAAGAGACGGACCGAATGAAAACAGGTTTAAACACCATCCTTTACATGGCAAGACTTCGGACCATCGAGCAGGATTTTCATATCAAACCTGTAAACTTGTCTAAAATGATCAAGGATGTAAATGGTGAAAATAAACGATTTTATATTCGGAACCAGGTATATCCGAATGTCTTACAGCAGAATCAAGAAATGGTCGTAGAGACGGATGAAAAATGGCTGTTTTTCATTCTTTCACAACTGATTAATAATGCAGTGAAGTATTCTAAAGGGAAGAGCAATAGAATTGATATTACCATTTTTGAAAAAGAAGGAGAGGCTATTTTAGAGGTGAAAGACTTTGGCGTTGGGATTCCTGAAACGGATAAGCGCCGTGTGTTTGACCCCTTTTATACAGGTGAAAATGGAAGGAAGTTTAGAGAATCTACAGGTATGGGTCTATATTTAGCGAAGGAAGCAGTCAATCATCTTGGTCATCGACTTGAATTTGAATCCCAAGTGGGTCAAGGGTCAGCCTTTCAAATTATTTTTGGCAAAACACAAAACCTTACAAGAGTGTAAGATAAGTGAAAGGAAAATCGATTTTTTGAAGATGCCATAAAAGATATACTAATCACAAGTCAAGTGTATGGAGAGGAGAGCTTGTGATGCTAAAAGTAAAACAAGTGAGTAAGATTTATGAAGGAAAAATTGCCTATCGTGCGTTAACGGATATAAATTTGACTATTGACGATGGGGAATTTGTAGGGATTATGGGTCCATCAGGAAGTGGAAAAACAACGCTTCTAAACATGATTGCTACTATTGATGAACCAACGACAGGAGAAATCCTAATCAATGAAAAGAACCCTCATATATTAAAAAAAGACGCGTTAGCAAAATTTCGCCGCCGTGAATTGGGTTTCGTCTTTCAAGACTTTAATTTACTTCATACCCTAACAATTGAAGAAAATATTGTCTTACCATTAACATTGGACGGAAAAAAAGTGAGCGAAATGAAGGAAAAGGCATATGAAATCGCTGGAAAGTTAGGGATTACGGGCATTATGGAAAAAAGAATCTATGAGATATCTGGTGGACAAGCACAAAGAGCAGCTGTGGCGAGAGCAATGATTCATACTCCTAAGCTTCTACTTGCAGATGAGCCAACAGGAAATCTTGATTCTAAATCTTCAAAAGATGTGATGGAAATGCTTGAGTTTATCAATAAAAACGAGAAGACAACAATGATGCTTGTTACACATGAGGCGCAGGCAGCGAGCTATTGCGATCGTGTCATCTTTATTCGTGATGGTAAGTTCTATTCAGAGATACATCGTGGTGATAATCGTCAGGCCTTTTTCCAAAAGATTATAGATACACTTTCTTTATTGGGAGGGGATGCACATGACCTTTCGGCAGTTCGCGTTTAACAACGTTATACGTAATAAAAGGTTATATGCAGCCTATTTTCTTAGCAGTTTATTCACAGTCATGGTCTTTTTTACCTTCTCTATTTTTGCTAATCATCCTGTATTAAGCGAAGATGATATGAGCTCAAGTGTAACCACAGGAATGAATGCAGCAGCAGGAATTATTTATGTGTTTTCCTTCTTTTTTGTCTTATATTCTATGAGCTCGTTTTTACAATCTCGAAAAAAAGAATTTGGTTTGTTAATGATGCAAGGTATGTCAATGAAACAAATTCGTTTGATGGTGTTTTTAGAGAATATGCTTATTGGTTTTTTAGCAACATTAGGAGGTATACTTCTTGGCCTTGTTTTTGCGAAGGCTATTTTACTACTAGCTGAAAATGTATTAATTATTGAACATGCCCTGTCTTTTTACTTTCCAGTTAAAGCAATTATAATTACTTTTATCTCTTTTATAATTTTATTTTTCTTTATTTCCCTATTTGTTACGTATGTTCTACGTAGTAAAAAGCTGATTGAATTGATAAAAGGCAATAAAATTTCGAAGGGTGAGCCAAAAGCGAATCTTTTTTTAACGTTGTTAGCTGTGCTTTTATTAGGATTAGGGTATGGTGGTGCCTTATTAGTAAAAGGAGTAACGGTTGTAGTTGCAATGGTTCCAGTTATTATCGTTGTTTGCGTTGGCACTTATTTGTTGTTTACGCAACTAAGTGTGTTTATTATAGGGAGACTAAAGAAGAATGAGCGTGTATTTTGGTTTAAAACCAACATGTTGCTATTTTCGGACTTAGCCTTTCGTATGAAAGACAATGCGCGAACTTTTTTCATGGTAGCTATGGTTTCAACCGTCGCATTTTGTGCAATTGGTTCTTTATTTGGATTTCAAACCGTTCTGACTTCAAGCGTAAAATCTACTTATGCAGCTACATTTTCTTATAAGCCATCTAAAGGTAATGAAAAAGATAATGTTGCGTTTATAAATAAGACTTTAAAGGAAGAAAGCATTAAGGCAAATTCAGAGCACACAATGTTAAATTATTATAATGTTGACGGAGATAAAATACTTATTACTAACCAGTCTAATTTTAACAAATTTGCCTTACTTACTGAGGAAACTCCCGTTAGCTTAAAACATGAGCAAGTTATGGCTGTTGATTTTAACGGTACGAACCTTGGACCAAAAAGAGATTTATTAAATGAAACAATTAGATTAACGTCGGGTTCTTCTTTAAGAGCAAAGGAAATGATTCAATCGAAAGCCCTTCCTGTATCTGGTTCATACTATATTGTCTCGGATGAAGACTATAGTTATCTTCCTAAGCCAGAGGACAAGCAAAGTTATTATGCTTGGCAAGCCCAAAGTGGAGAAGACGGGGTAATGGCAGCTTCTGAAAAGCTATACAAGAAACTACCTAGATCTGAGATTACAGCAGTAGATTATGAAATATACCAAATGATGAAAGGCTACGGTCCCATCTTATTTGTTGGACTATTTATTGGGATTGTCTTTTTTGTATCAGCTGGTAGTTTTCTATACTTCCGACTTTATATGGATCTGGATGAGGATAAACAAAAGTTCAAATCTATATCAAAAATGGGATTAACTAACAAAGAGCTAAAAAAGGTATTAAACAGGCAAACCATGATGCTGTTTTTCGTGCCGATAATCGTAGCGCTTATCCATGGTGCTGTAGCTCTTACGGCCTTATCACACTTGTTCTACTTTAATCTATTTAAGGAATCCGTTATTGTTCTAAGTGTTTTCCTATCTATTCAGATTGCCTATTTCTTTATTGTACGCTTTTTCTATACAAAGCAGATTAAGGCGTCGATTTAAAGTCAATATGAATATAAAAGAGAAAAAGCCAGACAATAACTCTTAAATTCCTAAACAGTATGAAAAGAAGCGTGTATCTAAGAGAAGATACACGCTTCTTTTTTTTGAATTTAAATAAGTTTGATTATAGGAAGTAGACTTTTCAATCTATTAGTTTGCTAAAAGCGTTCATAAAACTACATGCATTTTAAAGAACGTTCGTAAATTGTTTTTAAATTTAAACAAACGTCGAGAATGATAGATTTTTTATACAAACACACAGTCCGTAAAAGTATACTTTTACGGACTGTGTATTTGACTTTATTTCAAAACATTAAAGGTGTAAACATTCTATTATTCATTATTTTTTTCTTTGTCAGGTATATTCTTAAAAATATTTTCTCCTGGATCAAATCCCTCTGGTCTCCAATAGTGTTCTTCGTACTTACCTTCTTCAAATATCTTTCTAAGATAACTGATAGCATCAAACCATGTACTAAATACTAAAAATGAATAAGGAAGGCTACCTTCATCATTCCATACAATCCACTTATCTTCTTTAGATTGTGTAACAAGGTAAGAAGCATCGGGAGGCATTTTGAATATCTCATATGTATTCTCAAGGACATCATCCCAAGAGTTAAAGCCTAATTCTTTAGCAAAAGTTTGATATTCCTTTAAAAATATATTTTTTACGAACTTGAAAATATGCCCCATCATCTAGTCCCCTTTCTTTTACTTAAATATCAAGTAGTCGGTCATTAATTTGTACTACTTTTGAGTCTTCTGGGAAAGTTGAGCACACTTCTTGTATAGATGAATATCTATCCTCATTTGAATACAAGAAAAACCCTGCTCCATCATGGAAAATAGTTATGAATGTAGTATTTCCTTCCGTTTTAAAAATAGGGATAGATACGTTTTTCCATCTGCCCCATTCCTTAACTCTCTTGAGCTCAAAATTTAAATTTTCAGAATAAGAAAGCGAATAAAATTCGTTCATATTAGCAAGGTAAAAGGTATGTTCTAATGCTAAGGATAATGTACGCGCATCTTTAATTGGTAAAGTAAAACATCTAGGGTGATAGGTAACCCGTTTAAAAAATGTATAGTAAGCTTGTTTTTCCTCTAATAATTCATACCTATATTCTATACCTAATTCATTAAATTCCTTTTCAAACTCCTCTGCCATCATATCATCACAAAGGAATGTAAGATATAAAGGATACCTATCCTGCTTAATTAAGAAAGCGAGTAAAAAATCCCTTTGTTCATCCCTATCGTCAACGCTTTCCATTGTTTCAGATATAAAGTAAACAGAATCAATAGGTCCTTCCAATTGAACATAATGCCCCACCATTTCATCAAACTCCGCATTTAAATGTTCCTCTTGAATCCAAATCTCACTCATATAAAACCTCCTTCACATATAAGAGACCTGCATAAGCTAATAATTTTTCTTATTTGGCTTTAAAGATTTGTTGCATATTGTATAGAAAAATAGTTAAGGTTCAGATTTGTTGTCTAAAACAGCCGTGCAAATAACATCTGGAGGAGTAGTAAAGTCCTTTATGTACAAGAGCAAAATAAAAAGCCACCCAGTATTTGCAGGACAGGTGGCTTTTCACTATTAAAATGCATGTGCAAAAATATAATAACACATTATTTCCATATAGACTATATTTTACCGTACAAGCATATGTATAGAAGGTGTACTTTTTATACATCTTTAGGTCATTCATACCTACGGTAAAACCCGTCATATCAAGGATGTATAAAAAGCTGCATATTGCAGAAATCGTAGCCTGACTAGAACCTTTGCCTACCAAGGGTTCTCTTTTTTATGTCTTCCGGAAAGAGTGATTATGTTAACTAGGATTGTATATGATATACAGCGTAGAAAGAGAAAACCTCCTCATGCGAATAAGGGAGGTTTTCTCTTTTTTGAGATGTACGCTCTTGTTTTAAGGATAGATGCCTCACGGCGTCTTAGGTAGTTTGCTCGAATAATAATAACTTATTCATTTTTAAGTACTTTTGTTAGAAGTACTATCTGATTATGCAACTCGTTCTTAGTAGGTAAATGTCTACAGTTATCATAATCTGCAATTAGACATTTAACCTCCCTATAGAATAGGAAATGTTCATAGTTATCGAGCATATTTTCTCCTCCTGATGCTATCCCTATCTTTTATATGTACCCCTTCAACACTTTCTTCTAACACATGATTTCCGATAAATGACATTATGTTAAGTAAACTCTAAAGTACTT
Organism: Priestia sp. YIM B13490; assembly: GCF_042787735.1. NCBI lineage: Bacteria > Bacillati > Bacillota > Bacilli > Caryophanales > Bacillaceae > Priestia > Priestia sp. YIM B13490. The sequence goes on along the minus strand of NZ_JBHZOT010000022.1, from coordinate 4,406 downwards.
CATAAAAATTATTAGTTGTATATACGTTTGCTTTTATGTAGATATGTACTATGAGACTTACATAGAAGAAACTTATTACACAGGAATTCTATAAAAACTGTAGAAGATATTATGGGTAATTTATTTTATAAATATTTCCAGTTAAGGGTGGGGGTACTCGTGGGAAATGAGAAATTGATTGAAGTACTAGATAAGTTAATTGAAAGGTCGGAAAGGTGGTCTAAGGATGCAGAAAAAAGAAAGGATTTAAATAGCTCCATATTTTATGAGGGGCAAACCAAAGCTTTTGAAGAAATAAAACGAATGGTTAAAAGAGATATAGATAAATATTTACATTCCTAGAGTAAACTATTCACCTAATCAAATGGGTTTTTATAGGATACAACACAAGGCTTATTAGTAAGTGTATTTAAGAAAGGGTGAAAACATGAAAATTCATCACCTCAACCTAACGGTTACAGATGTCTCTGCTACTCAAGAATTTTTGGAAACTTATTTTGGTATGACATGCAGGGCAAAAAGGGGTAAAGGTTTTGCTATAATGCATGATGAAGATGGTTTTGTACTAACTTTAATGAAGGGAAGCGAGGTCAATTATCCAAAGACCTTTCATATTGGATTCCCCCAAGAAAATGAAGAGGCGGTAAATAAAATTAATCAAAGATTAAAAGAAGATGGATTTAATGTCGAACCTCCAAAACAATTACACGGTTATACATTTTACGTGGAAGCACCTGGAGGGTTTACAGTTGAGGTACTTTGTTAAACTATCAGAGCCTCTCTAATATATTTTTAGTGGTTCTGGTGTAAGAAATCCAATATAAATGGAGGAATATAAATGAAACACCTTATTGTATATGCCCATCCACATCCAGAAAGTTTTAATTATTCTATAATGGAAACCACTGTTCAAACCTTAGAGAACAAAGGTCATGAGGTTGTTGTGAGGGATTTGTATGCATTGGATTTTCAGCCTGTACTGAAACCTGAAGATACGGACGCTATGAAATCTGGTCATATCCCAGATGATATTAAAACGGAACAAGAATTCATTACTCAATCGGATGTAATAACATTTATATATCCAATTTGGTGGGCTGGTCTTCCTGCCATTATCAAAGGCTATGTAGATCGTGTATTTTCTTATGGCTTTGCGTATGCTTATGGTGAGGAAGGAATTATTCAGTTACTCAAAGGTAAGAAAGGTTTGATAATTAATACTCACGGTGCTCCCAAAGAGATGTATGACAAAATTGGAATGACAGCCGGGTTAAAAATCACTTCAGATGTTGGGATATTTGATTTCACAGGGATTGAACCTATAGATCATTTATTGTTTGGAAATGTCTCTGAACATCTTGAGGAGTCAGTGCTGAAGGAAATGCTAAAACAAATTGAAGAGAGAATAAATTCTATTTTTTAGAAAGATACAAATATCACTACAAATAAAAAGAGAGCCTTGCTTATTTTTAGGCTCTCTTTTTTATTTACTACTGATAATTCACACTATGTAAACTAACCATGTATATGTATATACAACTTAAAAATAGGTAAAATGCTTATTTTTACTAACTAGGTTTTGAGACTAGAATAGTTTCCCAAAACCAATAAACGATTGATGTACTAACTATATAAATATAGACCTCATAGTTTTTTATAAATGAAGTCAGGTTATATGTTAAAGTATAAAAAATATAGTAAACAATAGAAGATATTAATAAATAGCACAGTAAACTTATTATACTGAATCTGGGTAACTTTTTAGTTAAAAGCAGAGATGCAGGTAGTCCAAAAACTGTATATAAAATGACGTAAACTACTGTGCTTATAATTATGCTAACTGGCAATGCAGGTGAAACAAGATCTTCCACTCCGTATTCAGTAATTAAATACAATAAAGATAAGCAAATTGAGGATAGAAATGTAGTCAGTACATATTTTTTAATCATAAAAATTTTCTCTTTCTTTTGAGATATAAGTAGAAATCGAATGAAATGATTGTATAAATACTACACTTTATAATAAACCAAAATAATTGTTTGTTAACCCCAAATCCACCAATGGAAGCTTTTATTTCATTAAGCTGTGTGAAAATTAGATCGATGTCACTCTCATATGCTACAGTAAAAGATTTGATAACAAGCATGGTCATAATCACTGCTTCTACTGATACATAAAATACTTTTCTTAATATTCGAAGGAGTTGATCAATCTTTAGGTTTGGGATTTTATAAAACAACTTCATTTTTTTCTTTCGTCCTCTCACTTTATTTTTATAAACAATAAGCCCAAAAAGTAAAAGCATTTAACAATTTGAATAGACGCTTTTGTTAACTGAAGGGCAATCATAAAAATTTACCTCTCGTTCTACTAACTCCCCATTTCCCCTTCTACATAACGGATTCCAAAAAATGTGTAATAGGTAACACGGTAATTTTTAACTGACTTTTGTTTTACTGAGTCCCACTGGTGTCCATTGGGTTTAACCTCATAACCTTGCACCATGAATTTATCCAGTGGTCTAAGTGACCATTGATGAAACTCTTTTTCAAGTTGTTTCACTTGCTTTTTCTCTTCTGGCAAACTCAAAGAACTTGCTTCATTACTTGTTATTCTAGGTATACCAACAGCTAGAGAAATAATAACCACAATAAGGATTCCCCAACTCCAAAAACGCTTTTTCATATTGGATATTTCTCCCTTTTTGTTCTTATTATATTATATCTATTCATATAACACTAATTGATTATGGGGAGTGAACAAGGAACTATTCTGTAATTCTTTTTTTGTTGCTGAAATGGTGGTTATGTTAACTAACTTTGTATAGCATATACAGTCTGAAAACAAGAAAAGCCACTGGACCTAATCAGTGGCTTTTTCTGTACCCGTAAGGAATGGAGAGTTATTTTATGATGCCTCACGGCGTCTTGGGTAGTTTGCTCAAATTATTAGGTATTATTCATATAGACAATTACTACTTAGGTTCTATGAGTATCGATGAAGTTCCCTTATTTAAATAAAAAACGTCTGCAACATACATACAAATCATCTAGCATATATTTTCAAAGTAACTTTAACAAAGAATAGTATAGGAGGTGTCTGTTATGAAGTGGGTTACAAGAATTATCCAGGGACTATTAGTTATTGATTTTTTATTATCCGGAATTATGAAATTAACAGGTAATAATACGGTGGTGCAGGAATTTACAAAGGTCTACAATTTTTCACTAGGATTTATGTATACTATTGGTATTCTTGAAGTCTTGGGTGCACTTGGACTATTTATTGGTTATTGGAAGCCAAAACTTGCAATAGCTGCTTCTGGAGGAGTAGGGCTAATCATGATAGGTGCGATATTCACTCTTTTTAATGCAGGACAAGGATTGATGGCTCTAATGCCTTTAATAGTTCTTATTTTAAGCATTATTGTATTTATAAGAAATCAAGCAATTTTAAAGCAGAAATCAATAATTAAAGAAGGATAATTGATTATACAAATAGATATTTAAATATTCTTGTTTTTCAAACCCATATACATCAAACGCCCTTAGAATCATTAATTCTAAGGGCGTTTGATTCTTATAATCTACATTATGGTAACTAGAAAGTGACAGCATAAATTATATCAAATCTGACCCTACCCTAAGTATCAGCAATACTTTAAGCTATACATATATACTTGAAAATTATAGTTTAGATAACGAGGGGGATAACCTATGATAGCTTCACCAGAAAAAATTATAGAGTTAATTGACCAAGATCAATATTTAGAAGCATTCCCGATATTAAAGCAATTACGCACAGATTTAACAGAAGAAAGTTATTTAGAACTTCTAAAACAGATGAAACAAAATGGATACAAGCTTTTTGCCCTATATAATGAAAACAGAATTGTGGCATTAACGGGAGTGGGCTTACAATTAAACTTTTATAATAAAAAGTATGTCTTTGTATATGATCTAGTAACAGATGAAGAACATCGTTCCAAAGGTTATGGTTATAAACTATTAAGCCATATAGAGAAATGGGCTAAGGCAAACGGAGCTGAATTTGTTGCCCTAGAGTCAGGAATTCAACGAACCAATGCACACAGATTTTATGAGGAAAAACTTGACTATAATAAATGGTGCTATTCTTTCCGTAAATCGATATGAGACACATTCTTATAAATAGCTACCTGGATAAATAAACAATTGGTTACAGATAGGCCATATTTCTATATGGCTTATTTGTTTTTCAATATTATTGAGTACCTATAAGTGGTTTTATGGTGCGACAAGAAGTCGCTTTCTTACAGTGTAGCTAACGCTACTCATCTAGACGCACAGGTGATCTCCATCCGAAACGGCATTCTTGGTAACGAGTCTGTCGGTTGCATGAGGAAATGTGGAAACAGAGGACAAATG
>NZ_JBHZOT010000021.1:0-47910 GCF_042787735.1 Priestia sp. YIM B13490 | reverse complement strand
TCCCAAGCCCATTTTACGTATTTTGAGCCTTTAGAAGCTAACCATCCTACAAATTTCAAGAATAATGACATTTGAAAAACCTCGCTCTAGTATAAGATTTATGTTTATTGATGTACTGTAACCCTTGCAGCTATTATTGGGGTAATAACTGCAAGAGTTATTTGCATAGAAATAGATTACTAACAAGTAACGCTGTCCTATGTAAAGTTAGAAATAAATACTATTATCCAAATCTTTTTTTAATTTCTTCGTAGATCCATGTAAAAGAATAACCAATGTTCAGCCAATCGTTAATTTGGCTTTTGTGGTCCCAAGCCCATTTTACGTATTTTGAACCTTTAGAAGCTAACCATCCTACAAATTTCAAGAATAATGACATTTGGAAAAAACCTCCTCTCTACAAAACTATTATTACCATATTACAAGAAAACTTCCAAGTCAACTCCATAAATGTAATTTTATATAATTATTTGTCTTTTTTAATCGTTTTTACATATATTTAACATGGTAATATGTTGTATTTATTTGTTTTTTTATGTAAAATCATGAGTGGCTATATATATCTAATATGTAAAAAGCCATTCTATAGAGAATGGCTTAAAGGCTATTGGTGGAGATATATAATTCATCAAAAAATAGATTAAGTTAAACAGGAGATTCAGCAAAATGTTAAAAATTAAAGGAAATAAAGTATCCCCTTACTCAATTAAAATATGGAAATATCATGTCTGGATAATGTATCTTATTCTTTATATCATTGGTTTACTTGTTCTTTCACTATCCCTATATAGAGAGTGGGGGAATTTGGTGTTTTGGTTAACCACGTTATTAATAATAGTTCTATTAGTTGTGAATCTTTTAGAAATAAAATTTATAGTTCCTTTAAGGTTTAAGAACTTTAGTTATGTTATACAAGGGGAGTATATATCTATAAGGCAGGGTGGTATTTTTAAAAAAAATACCATTATTCCAGTTAATAAAATATATTATGTTAATAGAAAAAGCGGTCCTTTATTAGAGAAATACTCTTTAGAAAATATCGTTGTAGGAACATTAGCAGGTGAACATGTTATTCCATGTCTTACAGAAGAAAAATCTAATGAATTACAACAAAAAATAATCGATATTTGTGAAATAGTAGAGTATGAGGAGGAAAAAAATTAATTGAATAATATCTCTTTTAGACGTAATAGTATATTTCTCCTTCCTTACTCATTATTTGTACTTACTCGACAATATATTATTTTTTTTGCTATGCTTTTTTCTATTGGAAGTCAATATAGAGAAAATATTATTTTTAAAATCATATTTATATTTTCTATATGCATGATTATTGTTAATATTTTTAGGATTTTTATAGATTGGATAACTTTCAAATACCTTGTAGATGGTAAAGCTATTTATATTGAAAGTGGACTTTTTTTCAAAAAAAAGATTAAGTTATCATTTGATAAGATACAAAATGTCATGGAAAAAACTCCATTTACTTTTAAAGTATTAAAAATGACTTCTTTGAAGATAGATTCAGGAGTTGATACTGACGATGGCAAAATTGAATTAAAAATGATAAAAAAAAGTGAATGTAATGACATCCTAGAAAAGGTTACATTACTTTCAAAAAAAGAAGAATACAATATTCATGATAAATGTGAAGAAAATGATATGATATATCAAATTAATAATAAAGAAATTTTCATAATGTCTATTACGTCATTGAAATTAATTTTATTTATTCCTTTTTTGATGTCAATTTATCATCAGATTTCTGAATACTTTACTACTACATTGATCGATAAATATATAGACAGTTTAAAAGATTTAGCTAATTTGACGACCTTATCAATTATATTGTTAATATTAATATTCCTTTTATCTCTAATATATGGATATGTAGTAACCTATATTAAATTTGGTAAGTTTTCAGTATCTAGAGGATATGATAGCTTATACATAAAAAGTGGATTTATCAATTTAAAATTCAATTCAATTCCAATAGATAAGATTATATCTTTAAATTTCACTACAAATATCTTCTTTAATTGGTTAAAATATCATAAAGTTAAAGCAATTACATTAGGTGAAACATTTAATACAGAAGCAAATAACGCTTTGTTATTTCCATTTATTAAGAAAGAAAAAACAAAATCTTTATTAGAAAATATTACTCCTGATTTGTTAGATACAATTCTTTTAAAAAAACTTTCGTGGAAATCTGGGTTTTTAAATTTAATTTCTTATTGTCCTTTCATCATTATTTTGACTGCTTTACTTATTTTACAAAACTCTTTAAGTTTATTATTTATATCCATTATAATTATTCTACTATATCAATACTTTAAACAAACAAAAAAAAAATATGGGTTTAATTATAATAAGAAGATTATAAAATTACAATTTGGATTTTTTGTAAAGAAAACTTATATAACAAGCTTTGATAATATAGAGCAAATAGTGATTAAACAAGGTATTTTACAAAAGTGTTTTGGTACTTGTAGTTTAATCATATTTATAAAAACTAATCAAACTAAATGTTTTAGGATTCAAAATATACTGTATAGCGATTGTGAAAAAATTTATAACTTATTCACCAACAAGGATTAATAAATTTATCCTTGTATTTATAGAGTTAAAAGAAGAAGAGAAAGAAAGTGTTATTTCATCTTATTCTTCATCGTCAATTACTGCTGTTGCTTATCATGCGGAAAAGTGTGTAGAGGAATGGTATAGGAAACAATATGGTGATGTAGAACCCCAAAATGACTGGAAGGAATCGTATTACGATTTCCTTGTTACTCCAAAAGACGGAAAACAGATTACAGTAACTATTAAATATAAAAGAGAGTTCTATCCAAAACAAGTAAGATCTCCCCTAAAAGATTAACATACTTTTGGAAGGAGTCTGATATTTACGAAAAACATGTTGTATTTGTGATAGATGATTTAAAAAATAATTTCCTTTCCAAAAGCATGGACTTAGAGTTTAATATTAATAAGAATACTAAAGTAATATTAGGGTATATTGGACCTGCAAACAGTTTTGTTCCTGTAAGTGAATATTAAGGTTAGTTCTAGCATAATACTGAAAATAACTAAAAAAAGAACAGAAACTCTATAAACTAATGTAGAGTTTCTGTTCTTTCTAATTCCTTTTTAAATGATAACCTTTAAACTTATAACCATATACGCTCGTAAGATCAACAAAGCTCTTATAGGAATACGTAATAGCAACCGGTGTGCCTATTTGGACTTTGTCATAAAGCTTTTCAATGTCTGCATTATGCATTCTCACGCAACCTTGACTCACATACTTCCCAATGCTACTTTCATTGTTGTTTCCATAAATGTCGTATGTATCACCATACGTACCATTTGCATTTAACCCTAACCAACGTTTTCCTAATGGATTGCGAGGATCGCCTCTAGGAATATGACCTGTATAATAAGGACGATTTTTAATCTTGTTCACGACTTTAAAAAAGCCAACAGGCGTTTTATCCCATGTTTTCGTTGCCACTGGATCAACGATTTCAATATAACCATTATGAAAATATGCAAGCTTGTTGTAGTACTTGTTAATGATGATTAAATCTTGATTCGCTGGTTTACTTGCAGCTTCTGTTTTCCTCTGATTTACTCCACATAATGCGACCATTAATAAGGTAAGAACGATCATTGATTTAATAAGAATGTCCTTCATAAAAACTCTCCTCTTTTTTATATTTTTATAAGAAACGAAAAAAGCACCTTCCAATTAGAAAGTGCTTTTTCGTCACAATCATTTATAAATAAAAACCTAGTTAATTTGCGACTTTGACATGCAGAGAAACGCTCTCTGACGAAATTAACTTTTGTTTTACGTGTAATTTCCCATTCGATGCAATTTTCAGGACTCTAGACAAATGCTCATTTTCTTACTTTTATTGGCTCCTGTTGAAAAAGCAAAGTAGTTTTCCTTCTATTACAAAATTATTAGTAACCTGAATTCAAATCATAAAAGAAGACCTCTATTTCTTCTGGATATAAGTTTTTAACTCTTATTTCGTTCTAAATAGCTTTCTTTATAACTAACTTATCTCCTATTATTTTAACTTCCAGAATGTCACCGTTATTAATGTTTAAGTAATCCCTTAGCTTTTTAGGTATGTTTAAACATTTATCTTTGTTTACTACGCGTGATTGCCCAGTAGAAAAAAGATTTCCTTCTGTAAAAAACTCATATTGGTGTTTTTTTGCAACAATGGTGTCTTGGTCTTTAGTAAAGAACTGTAATTGCATATTTACTTCTAAATTTAAAGATTTTAATAAAAAATTAGGAATCCTTATCTTTCCTTCCTTTATTTCAAGTAAAGATAACTTATTTAATTCAGGTTCCATAGATTCCTTTAGTACACTCGTGGATTTATTCGGTTTTCTTTTTTTGTAGAAAATAATACTCTTGTTAATTAATTTAACTCCTATTTTTTCACATAAGTTCATATCATGTATTTCGCGGAGTATCTTTGGAATTACAATGTAGCCTAAATGATCAATAGTTCTAATTAAATTGTTTAACTTCATTTTTTTCTTCAAAAATACTGGTGAAGCTTCAATCTGCTTTATAACAAAATAATTTTTGTAGTTAAAGAATTGTATTGTAGCAGATGGCTGAATATTAGCATGCTTTAAAAACAGGGGTGATATCTTCACCCTCCCCGTATTATCGATTATTAGGTAATCTTTAGGTAATTTGTTCTCTTTCACTAATAAAATTCCTTTCAAATGTAATTCTATAAACGAGGGTTAACTTTGAATCCACTTACCATTCATTTTTTATGTATTTATTAGCCTACATATGTTATTAAATGTTGATTTTTCATAAGCTAAATAACTAAATTAAGTCCCAAATATAAGAAACCGGTAAGCTAAAAGTAATAATTTTGTCATTATGGGTTATATCGGAAATTGATTTGTTTTATAATAGGACAAGTTATGAAGGAGGAATATTACAATGAATAATTTAAATCATGATACTACCCTTTGCCAGGAATGGCTAGCTTTAGTTAAAGAAGCGATGAATTCTAACGTTACTCAAGAGGAATTTAAGGAGTTTTTGAATAGAAAATCCCAAGAATTAAATGCCCATAAACAACATTAATTATAATTAATGTTGTTTATGGGCAAGGTATCTATTTGCTTTCTAAGAACTTCTTAATTTCCTCAATGGTTAATCCCAATTCCCTAGCTTCCTTTATAAGTTTGATCCATTCTTGATTTAGTTCTTGTGCTACTAATTGTCCTTTACTGTCCATAAAAATTACCTCCAGATATTCAGGGGGTTCAGCTTCCATAGCCACTTGACCTTAGACCTGTAGCTTTGCATCCTAACCTTTCAACTAGTTTGCCTTTATCTCAATATGTAAATTTATAAATATCTTACTATATAATGGGTGTCGAATTATGTCAAAATAAGTCTCGTCATTTATTTTTAAAAACCCTTTATAACATATTTTTAATTAATATAAACCGCATTACAGAAACTAAATAAAGAATCTAACTAACTATTGCCGTGCTTCGCATACATCTTTCCTAACAAAAATTTTTCTCGATGAAGCCTCGCCTTAACTGTTCCCACGCTAATATTTAAGGTGGTAGCAATCTCTCCATATGGTAAGTCTTTAAAATAAAAATAAGAAATAACATACTGGTATTTATCTGGTAAATACTTTATTCTTTTACAAAGCTCTTCATTTTCCAACCTCTCTATTATAAATTGTTCCAAAATGATTGTATTGTTGCTCTGTACGTATTGGGCCCTCTCTATATAGTTAGAGGATGCTATTGGTTTATTCTTTACTCTTCTTAAAAAATCAATACTCTGATTAACGGTAACACGATATAACCATGCATACGCTGAATTTTACTGTCTTTTCCTTCTATCTGTAGAAGCTGATAATACTTAATCCACACCTGCTGTACAATATCTTCGGCTATATGGGTGAATTTTATTGACTATGGAATTATTATCCTTTAAACTAAATACAAGTCACTCATTTGAGTGACTTGTATTTAAAGAGTGTGAGGGATTATATGACTAAAACACCGTCTGGATTTAAGCGTTTGAATGCTGATATTCCCGAAGAATTGTTCAAGGAATTTGCAAAGAGATGTATTGAAGAAGGTGTGAGCAAAAAAGAATTTCTTGTTCAACTTTTGGAGAAAGAACTCTTTAAAGATTCAAAGAAGTAAGGGGAAAAACAAAATAAAAGGGCACTTTCCCTGCCAGGAAAGCACCCCATGTAGAACTCGTAAGGACTTCTATTATAACATGGGTTTCCCTCAAAAAACAGGAGGCTCTTATCATCGATCAAAGTGAAAAACTTTTAATGGGAATTGAACATATTTTGAGTATGGCATGTGATTTAGTGGATGAAGTTGCTCAACTAAAACGTGTAGAAGAAGAATGCAAAATCCTGAAAGAAAAAGTATTTCTCAATCAATTTACCGTTGCTGAACAACAAGTTTTTGAGCTTGCTTTAGATGGATATTCTGGACGAGAAATGCAGTTAATTCCGTCTAAAGAAGAAGCCACAATTAAATCACAAAGACAAATTATTATACGCAAATTAGGTGTATCCTCAATGAAAGAAGCTGTTAAAAAATTTCAACATTTAGAGTACGAATCATCAAAAAACTTCTTCAATCTCGATAAACTGGTGTGACCTGCAGAGGAACTTCACATCACCAGAATATACACCATAAGTTACCTGTAAAGTGGACTTTATATCCACACTATATACTCAGAAAGGAACCTTAAAGCGTGCACCTAAGCAACTTTCGTGGTATCACGGTGAAGCTAGGCTCTGCCTAGCCCCACACACCCTGTGGGGGCAAAAACCCCTTATGCTCTTCAAGATGTTTTTTACGTTTTTTATGTTGATGCAATAAAAACACAGAAAAGGAGAACAAATATGGAGATTAAAGTGAGAAATGTATGTCCAGTTGCTGTGAGTAAATTAGATCGTTTAGCCAAAGAAAAAAGTCTTTCTCGACAAGCTTTTTTGAAAGAACAAATTGAAACATTATCGATTATGGAAGAAGTAGAAAAGCAAGAACAAGCTATTGATGAGTTGTATGATCGAACCATAGAGACCATGCAAAGATGCTCAGATGCGATGACAAATATGGATCGTACATTCAATAAACTCTTTGGGGAGGATGAAGAATAATGACAGCAAGCAAACACAGAAGAATGATTTCTTTAAGTGAAGAAGCTGATGAATATCTTCATAAACATATGAAAGAAAGAGGCTATCGTTTTCCTGGGGATGCCATTGCAGATATCATTCGAAAATATGAACGATTAAAAAATAATGAGCCCGATGAAACATTTTTAGATGCTGCTACAATTGATGCAATAGGTCAGGCTTACCTGAAAAGAGCAAATGGATTTTACCAGTACTTAGACGATGAGTTAAGTGAGATAAAAGAAACGACAAAGAACATACAAATAGACACTCGGGTATTAATGGAGCTCGTTAATAATTTATACGATCATTTAAATATTCAAAAGTTTAAGTCTACACAGTTCGATGAAACAGAAGCTACTAAGAAAGCGAAAAGAGTTGCGCTACACAAGATTCAAGAAGAAAAAATGCAGTTCAGAGAAAAAAGAAAACGGGAAGCAGCAGAAGAAATGGATCATTTATTTGAAGATTAATCTTAGAGTTTATAAAAGAAGGCCTTAGCCTGCTTTTATAAACTTCTCTTTTTTAGAATGAAGTCGCATAAAGACAGTTTGTACTGAAAGTTTTTTGACGAAAGTCTACTAAAAAAAGGACCTTCGTGATTAAAATAACTTTAATATAGATAACTTATTAGTTTTAAATCAGGTAATTGGATATAAGAGCATTTAAAGGTCAGTGAATCCCTTCAACAGATTATGGTATGAGAAACTATTCATAACCTCTTTAGCAGTCTTATACGAAACATATGAAGTTCGTGAATCTACCCTAACTTACATCTCCTCATTTTATTTTAAATACAGCAATGGAAATCCAATCAACTATGTATCCCCTTTTTCTACAGTTCATTTGTTCCACAAGAATGTTCTTTCCTATGTTAAAACTTTTCACTTATTTTTGTTTAGACTTTGTTTAATTGGAATAAACAGTAATAGAAAATAATTCACTGTCTTCTTCCTTAGTTAAATATCATGAAGATTGACTAGTAAGATTCTAGACGTTGAACATCACATTCTCTCTATAGATTAATTTGCTCATGAACAAGAATATAATGGAAACCAAAACATCATATAATAAAACATTGCATACTGGTGGATGTTCATCTGCCAACTAAATGAAAGGCATAAATAAAACAATTTTGGATCAAATACTTCACGGAATGTCGTGTGAATAGGCTGCCTCAATATACTTAATAAAAATTCAACACTAAAAAAACGAAAAAAAACAAGCACTTAAAGGAATAAGTACTTGTTTTTCAGCAACCATATATTTCATTAATTTATGAGGTTTCATGCTGTATCTCTTTCTGTTTTTGTACAGATAAAGGAATGGCATAAAAAGAACTTTGACAAAAAGAAAAGTGCGTTCGATCTTGTGCATCGTATCGGTCTTGAAGGTATTGAAAAGCTGTTTGCAAGTTCCAATTTACCTCTTTCATGTTCTCTTTGTTCACGATATAAGATTGATCTCGAGTAAATACTGATAACTTAAGAGGGCGCATTGTAGGTTTTCTGCATATTCTAAACTGATATTCGTGTTTGAGGAAATTATCACTAATTGTAATAGATTTTGCATTTTTAAAAATAATGACCATATGATTTTTCAGGAGAATTATACTATTCACACTGTTAGCAATACGTTGAGCATGAAGCGGTGTTGTACAGAACTCCCCTAACTCTACTTTGACAAAAAGGTCCTCGTATCTATATTCCACACCAACAACAAAGGAGTGTCTCTGATTTTCCACTTGCCTTTGATTGTACATGGCAGTCATCCTTCCTTTGAAACTATTTTAATGGCAAGAACTACCCTCTTTTATAGATTTTTAAGTACCTATTCTTGCTTCTTTTAATATTCAGTCAACAATATATATTTATAGTACAGTTTCTTTTATAAGCTGGGTAGTGCGTTTTTTTGTAGTACTTTTTAAAAAAAACACTAAAATTTATAGTCTTTTTTTGCTTGAAGACTATAAATTTTAGTACTTAAATAAAAAAATGACCATACATATGGTCATTTTTCTAATCCACCCGATTTGGCCTTTTCAATAGCATCTTTTATGTTCCTAACCGACAATTTCTTAAAAATGCTCTGAATTTGATTTTTAATAGTATTTTTAGACTTCGATAATTCTTCTTGCATACTCTGTCGAGAGTATCCCTTCTCCATCATATTAAATACAATTCGTTCGCTTTGGGTTAAATTGGTCAATTGTTGCTCATATTTTAAATCTCGATAATCTTCTAACATAGCTTCAATAGCTGTGAAGTTCCCAACATAAGTTGACCTTATAATATTAGCTATGTTATGCATATCTTTTTTTAAAATATAATTTACAGCTCCTGCTGCAAAAGCCTTAATTATGACATCTTTTTCGCTTAAACAAGTTAACATGATAACTTTCCACTTGCTATTATCTATAGATTGCATTTTTTTTAATTCATACGCAGCATGAATTCCATCCAGCTTAGCACCTGTTAAGTTAATATCTACAAGAAAAATATCTACTTTATCAATATCTCTAGCTAACCTTAAGGTATCTTCTTCCGTCGAGCCATAACCTACTAACTCGATATCCTTTTCAGCTTTAATAATAGTCTGAATGCTGTGCAACCATTCTAGATCATCTTCAATTAACACTACTTTTATTGGCTTACTCAAATCACTCATCCTCTATCTCTTAGTTGAGAAAGTCAGTTTGATATCTGTACCTACATTAACTTGACTAGAAATCTCTAGATTCCCATCACTTTTTACCATCACATCATAACAATAATAAAGTCCCCATCCAGTATTTCCGTCTTTTAATTTTTTCGTGGTAAAGAATGGACTCTTAACGTATTCCAAATTTTCTTTTGTTATTCCAATTCCATTATCAGATATGATAACTACGGCTTTTTTTCCTTTTTTATTTATTCTAACGTTTATAATGCCTTCTTTTTCTATTGCTTCAATGGCATTCTTAAACATATTCCAAAATACCTCTTTAGTTGGGGTTTTATCAAAAAAAGCATATACATCTTCGTCTAAGTATTCTTTAGTTATGACTATATGATTTTCAACAAACTCCACTTCTAATTCACTTATAACGCCATCTACTACTTCAGTAAGATTATTACGCTTTTTTACAATTGTAATGTCTTGTGTCTTACTGTTTATCTTTTCAACCATTTTCAGTAAATGATCAGATCCACTATCGACCATGTTAATCCCTTCAGCTGACAAATGATTTAACTCTGATGTATTTTCTTTAATCAACTTCATGCCTGTCACAATTCTAAATATTTGGTTTTTGATAGCGTGATTCATAAGGCTAACACCTGTTAGAATAGCTTTATTTGCTTTAATTTGTGTCTGCTTTTCATATTTAATCTTTATGCCGTTCATTGATCCAACACCCTCTTGCTTAAAGGCTCTCCATATAAAATAGCTGAAAGAGATGAGCATAAATACAATTACGTACCTCCAGTATTCGTGATGGTTATCAAATACACGTACAATATAATTTAATATAAGGGCTGACAACATAATTGGATGCATAATGGTAAAAGTTATAAAACGTATTTTTTTCTTGTATGGATCTGATTCTGTAAAATAGGAATAAAGGTGTATTATGTAACCAGTTATAATATAAGGAACTCCCCAATAAAACAGTCCTTTAAAATCAGGGACGATGTCAGGTACATAAGTGGTTGTAAATATCATGACGATAATAGGAGTAAACAAAATATACTTTAAGTTGTTAATAGTTTTATTAGAGAATCGCTCTGAATAGACTATTGCATGCATAAGAACTCCCCAAGGGCAAAAGTAAATAGAGAAAAAACCTGTAATAATTCTCGCATAATAAAGGAAAGTGTTAAGCCAATTAAAGTTCATATGATGCGTATTCAAAATAGGGATAAATGACTCTATGATAGCCCTAGAAAGGCCTGCAGATGATGCACATGCCAATAGCAGTGTCATCCACCTTAACGGAGGATATTTAGGATCATAACAATAACATATTAAAGCAAATAATCCACTGATAACAAATAGAGCAACCATTAAGTTACCCCATCTATTACATTCAAAATTTGATTAGGACATTTCACTAAGTAGTCTGGCCTACCTGTTATAAGAAGTTCTTCTAAGTCATATCCCCATGTAACGGATACAATTTTTATGTTACTTTTTTTTGAAGCAATAATATCCCTATGCTCATCACCTATAAGAATAGTCTCATCCCTTCTTAAGTTATGAGATTTAATATAGCTATTAATTGTTAAATTTCTTCCAAAAAACCTTTTAGATCTAATAATTTCGTCGAAATACTCCATATCATTTAATTTCAAAAACTTCTCAATATTTTCTTTTGAATTAGCTGAAATTAGTACAAGCTTAAATTCTCGATTTTTTAATTCTCTTAAAACTTCTTTCATTTCACTATTAACTTGTAAATATGGAACTGATTTCTTATATTCTTTAACAACATCCATAACTAAGCTAGGAACTTTAAAGAAAGATACATTATACTCTTTAAAACGTTGGCGAAAAGTTATTGATCTAATGTAATCCATTTTCTCTTGAGGCATTTTTTCATAACTATACTTGTCTGAAAAGCTGTTAAAAAGGTCGTATACTAACTGGGCTGAATTAACTATCGTTCCATCAAAATCGCAAATAACTGTCTTTATCACGTTTCCACATCCATTTTCATTAAACAATCAGAATAAAAGGCGAACATTTATTCATGTTATCTAATCGTAACAAACTATAAACTTCTTTAAAATAGCACATTTTTCCTTATTTTGTAATTAAATCCTTTATAAACAAACATTCCTTAGCACTATATAATCTACTTTTTTTAACTATATATGTAAAATATTTCTTCTGTTATTTCCCATCACATACAAATAAGGACTATTGACTCTTATTCAAGATCTTAAAGAATGTAATTAGCAATTACTAAATATGGAGGGAAAGTTGAGAAATACTCCTGCTAATAATTCTAAAAATATATAGTGTTTTCAAACAAAGTGACTACTTCACAATTCTTAATATCTCCTATTACTGTATCCCCGCCTTTATCTGCACTAAGTTTTGTAGTCTTTATTAAAAAATAGACTATAAAACTTAGTACTTTTACAAAGAAGAGACTATAAAAGTTCACACTACCCAACGAACCTGTTTAGCGCTATGCTAATATATGTATTACAACTCTCAGTGCAAAAAAAATACACCTTGAAAAGGTGATTTCTTCACCGACCTAGAGGTGACATCTAATAAATATACTCGTTTTGATATATTTTGCTAATTTTTATTGAATTATGAGACTAGTTAACGCTATAATAAAACTAACAAAAACGTGCGGATAGAAAAAAGACTTCAACTGTTTAAGTAGTGCGTCAACACTCTTAAACCGTTCCCCCTAAATACGGTAGGGAAAACACTTGTCGAAGTCTCTTGTTAATAGAGTTAGTTTTGTACAAAATAAAACTTATGGTTTTATTTTATACGAAATTGACATCTATTTCAAGGGCTTAGTTTATCTTAATCGAGGCATTGTTTTCCTTTTATAAGGGAGATAATGTCTTTTTTGTGTTCCTTAAAGGAGAAGATGAACAAATGACAAAGATATTGACTTGCTATTTACCCGATGTAAATACCTTCAACGGACGATTCAAATGGTTATGGAAAGAAACACCGACTCTTCGTAAAAAGAAAGAAGCGTTTTTAGAAACACTTCGTACGTACTTTAAACAACAACAAGAAGCCCTACATAAAGTATTCCCTAAAAAACGGATGGAAATGTTAGATTACGTGATTTATAACCTTGTTGCTACAGGTATTCAAGCGATTCACTCCAAAACACTTATGGAAAAGTTTGATGTATCCCAAAGTACCGTTTCTCGTTTTGTGAAATCGTTAAAAGCCACACCGTTTATGCTTGTGGCCCGTTATATCAAAGAAGATACAACAGGTGCTCATCCTGATAGCTATGTGTTTATCCTTAAAAGCCATAAGAACTTTGATCAAATTTGTGAGGAAATCTTTTTTGCACACGATACAACAGGTATTCAAACGCTTCAACAAGAAGAAATGACAACTCCTGTGACAACTCCTGTGACAAGTCCAGAACGTGCTGAAAACGTTGATACACCAAGCTTAGAGGGCGAAAAAACATCTTCCCCCTTTATTAACCTTGATTTACCTAAAAAGCATTTAAATAATCATTTAATATCTGCTTCACAGTCATTTGCTTATATCAAAGGTGTCCCTAAAAAAGTAAATAACGTGTATGCAGGGAAATATGGTCATCAACTAAAAGACTTTTATGCTCGTATTCAAAATGCAGCAAAAGCAGTAAAACGAGATACAAAGATTAAGATTGTCAAAGAACAAGTACATGAAGTTGCTTATACAGCCATTGTTGGTTTAGATAAATATGTCCATGAAGCGAATCACAAGGGTACTCCCCTATCATTGGATGAAATGTGCCGTCTTGTTTATCAAATTGCATTCAATCAATTTACAAATCTACTAAAAGGAAATACAGAACAACAAACATCTAAGTCAGACATACATACTGAAGCTAAGGCAGCTTTATTTACGCCTAAACAGATCATCCGTAAGGAATTGGTTCCTGCTTGGTTACAAGCTGAACAGGAGCAAAATGAGTGTACACAAGAAGAAACTATTTCTCTGGATCAACAGCTTGAAATGATTCAATTAAAGCAAGATTTAGGGCAAGAACTAACGCCAGAAGAAGAAAACTTACTCACAGAGCATAGTTCTATGTACAGTTCGTTAGAAATGGCACAGCTGAAGCAGGATCTAGGACAAGTCTTAACACCAGAGGAACAAGCTTTATTGCACCAACAGGACCAGTTAAAAGGCTCAGTTTCCTAATTCAAAAATGAAGAAATCCCTTGGAAGCTGATGTTTACTAAGAGTATGATTATTTAGAACATATTTCTAAATAATCAATATATAAATCTATGTAGGAGGAGATCACGATGCCACATAAAATGACCTTAACAGGATCTGCGACAGGACCATTACGAGAATATGACCGTTACGTTGCCTTTGATATGCGTGAAAAAGGTTCACCTGCTGCTCCTAAAGGACTGAAGAAGAGTACATTTATTTCGTATACCGTATTTGTTGCGAAGAAAGCCTTTAATAAAACCGGACTAACAAAAAAGAGTATTATGCATGAAAAAATCTTGATTCAAGGGGAACCCACGTTAGATATTCCCATTGACGAGTGCCCTGGGGAAATTGGTATCATTTGCTTCCAGATTACCGTTCTCCCGAATAAAAACGATAAAGAAGCCAATGAGTCAAAAGATAAGAAAGAAGCCCAACAAGAGGTTTCTAAGGCTCAACAAGAGGTTCCAGCTACTAAGCAGGAAGAAAAACAAGAGCCTGTAGCAAAAGAAGTGAACGAAACACCTGTTCAAGAGAAAAAGGCTGCGCCACAGAAGAAGCAGCAACCTATTCAGCCAAAAGGGACAAAGGATGTCGTGAGTTTTGATGATATTATCGTTCCTGAAGCCTTCTTAAAGACACGTCCAAACCCTGTGAAAACAGAAGAAGTCATTGAATTTGTGAAGCGTACAGGACACCTTGACAAGCCGTTAACGATTGAGAAAGAAACAAAGGTTTTAAAAGATGGCTATCGTCGTTATATTGTGGCCAAAACCTTGAAAATGGACAACGTTCCGGTTGTCTATGACCATCAAAAATAACGTACGATCTAAGGAGGTAGCTATGAATACCAAATATATGTCAGAGTTTGGACTCCAAACACGGGCTTATCATCTAAGCATGAGTTACCCTTTTGATCTAGATTATTTATCGCCAGATGATCGAAGATATAATATTTACGTGGCTACACTCATCCCAAAATTAAATATAGATGAAGATTCTGTCCAATTCTTTGAAGATTATATACGTTTTGACGTAATCGTTGGGACAGGAGAACATACTTCAAGAGAGACACTGGACATTTCTATTTTTTCGGATGATATGCCAGAATTTGATCACAGAAAATTTGAATTTGAGTATGAGAAGCCACGTAAAGCGATGGTATTCACAGGTTGGGAAAAAGGCCCTGTCGAATTAAATCTCCTTCATGTCTACCGTGAGGATTCAAAGTATTACCTAGATACAGAGAGTGTTTATATTGGACAGGCATTTGGAGAATATGGAGAGCGTCTTCCTGCTGAAGAGTTAATGTCAGATCCTACGTTACAGAAGGTAGAAGAAGCTATTTTACGTGACTATCCAGAAAAAGACCTAGCTCTTCTATTATTGGAGTTCAAATCACAGTTATTAGAGGAAATAGACAGTGAAGACGAGGATTTACTCGAACTACAAGAGATTACAAAGAATCCGCCTCTGGAATTAAATAATCAAATCATAGATGCAACGGAAGCAGCTCTAATCAATCATTTCAAACCTGAGTACAATAAGAAGTTCAACAATGGTTTTTCTCGTGTAGAAGATCACGGGTTACATTATCATTCCATCACTGTGCAGGTTCATCCTGATATTATGGGATTAAAGCTATTCTCAAAGGAAAAGACATACCTATCAAATGAGCGTATTGTCTCTTCTCCTTTACTCTCAAAGAATTAAAAAAGAGTCATTCCCTTCAAAAAGGTTATGAAAAGACTATAAAAAAATAATACAAAGTAAAAGACCCTCTTCTGCGAACCAAGAGGGTCTTTTACTGTATATTACTTCTTATTTAATTTCACATGACGGATAAACCATATATTAATTAACACTTTCATCACTTTGAACATATTGAAGAACTTTCTTATCTATATATGATTCAATAAAATCTTGTCTTTCTCCTAATTTTTCGGTTTTCTGCAGACCTAGAAAGCCACTTCGTATAAACCTTTCACTTTCCGGTTTTTGATTCCACAATTCAACAGCTTCTTCCCGTGCTTGAATCCTTATTTTCGCTTCAACCTCTCTCAACCTTTGCTGGTCTTGTTCAGACTTTTTAATATCTGGCAAGGTTCGCATTAATTGCTGGAGAGATAGTATTTCTTGAGTAGTATTTTCAGATATCTGTTTTATTTGCTTTTCAGTATGTTTAACAAACCCATCAAACAACTCAGCCATTGATTTTATTTTTTCTGTATTACCTTCTACTTGCTCTTGCAGTTCCTCTACTGATTCTTCTAAAAATGACTTAAGAGACTCATTTTTCTCAATCATTTCACTGGTCAATTCCTTGTTAAAATGCGCTTGAATCATTTTTAAAGAGTAATCATTTTCTTCTTTCAAACGTTTTGCTTCTAGCAGATCATTTAGATCCTGCTGACTAAAGCGCCGATGACCGCCCTCGGTTCGACTACCCTGTAGATTCATATATTTCATATATTTTCGCACATTGGATTGAGACCATCCTAGAATCTCTGCAACATCTTTTATTTGATAAGATAATTCTTCTTGTGTTTGCGACATAAATTAATCACTCCTTACCTTGTTCTACGCCAAGATTGCTATACTAGTTAACATTATATCAAATCTACTACTAAACTTTCTCGAAATTCTTCACAAAGTACTATCCAATTTCAAACAAACATAGTTTTGAATATATAATTCTACACAAAAGAAGATATAACCTTTTGTAATCTATAATTAATTTTGCACAACCTTGAGTGTAAATTCAACTTCAGTTGAACTACAAGGATAATACTGTTTTTAAACTTGCACGTTGTTGAGTGTAAGTTTAACTTTAGTTAAACTACGAGGATGATGTTGTATTAAAATTTATACATTTTTAAGTGTAAGTTCAACTTCAGTTGAACAATTTGTTTGTGAACTTGTATATATGAAGTGCAGGATATCTGATGGTAGTCCTCTTTATAGCGAAATTGTACTTATTTCTGTATTTAAAAAGTGCAAAATCCTCGCAAAACATGGCGTCCTGAGCGAAGTTGCATAAAATCCTTGTCAAACCAAGTGTAGAATCGCTCGGTTTTAGTAGATAAGGAGCTAGAGTGACTGTTTAATATAGACTCCATAGCTGGTAAGTTAAATATCACTGAAATAAAAAGTGGGCTAAGCATTCCAAATAATTGATTCATAAATTGTTTAAATTAATTGTATAAGTTATTTATTTAGAGAAAAGTGACATTTTATGGTCTACTACATATTCTTTGTACCGAAATCAAAAAAAGAGCCTTGCTTCTATTCTTAGAATCTAGGCTCTTTTCTATTTAAATACGAATATCCACAACAAAGACCGCCCATTATGTATCAGTGTATAAGGCGGTCTTAACTGTATTCATGCTATATGATTATTCCAAAAATGTCGACATTATTCTAAATCGAATCAATAAATCAAGATAGGAAGCTTCTTTTTTTACCTGTACTTTAGTTTATGCTATCTATAGAATTTAGTTGCCTATTTTTTTAGGCTTTTACGAATAGATTTTTTAAAACACGGCAACCCTTAATATAAAGGAGGTTGTTACTGTGTCTGATAAAGGAAGAAAAAGAAGCAAGTTAGGGAGATTCCTAGAGAAAAAAGGTTATAAGCAATCGGAATTAAGTAAAACAGCTAATCTAAATAGAAATACCGTTGCTAAAATCTATAATGATTCAAATTATATTCCCTCAGGAACAACTATAAAAAAAGTTATGAAAGCATTAAGGAATCTTGATCCAAGCTTAAAAGCTGAAGACTTTTTTGACATATAAAAAAGACACATTAAATGTGCCTTTACTGACCACTTTACAAATTATTTGTTTTTATAGTTTCGATGATCTAGATTAACTAAATAATTATCCATTCTACTATAGGGCAATGAAGTATAGGTCACTTCTTCTCCATTATGAGTTAGGGTACTGTGTTCAAATAAATTCGTATAGGACACTTTACTTCCATTAGGGTGTAAATTTAATTCGAGATATTCTTTAAAATTTATGGGTTCTGTTAAGTGAATACCTGTTGCGAATGTACTATAAACTGTTTTATTATCATTTTTCATAGGAATTGCTAAGTTTACGCAAGATGGGAAGTTTTCATTTCCCGTTACAATGAATGGATTATTACGTTCGATTCTTTTTGAGATATAAGCGACTCCATCTATACCCAATTCAGCTAAAGATTGCATTATTAATTGAGAAATAATATATTCACTTTTAAATTGACGATTATCTTCTTCAACTACAAAGGACGTTGCAATAACCAATGGGAAAAACTCAACTAAACTATTGAGGTTTTGTTGTGAAAAGCCATGTACTAAATTTTTAGTTATTGCTAAGTTCAGTATTTTAGTTTCTTTAGGAACTTGATAAGAAGATATGTTAAATTCCCTATAATCAGGTCTACCTAACTCTATCCAACAAACATATGAGGAGGCACCTAAATACATACATGGAACCCCAGCTATACTGAATCTCTGAGTAGCAACAATTCCTCTTTTATCAAAAGGTATATGCAAAAAATCTTCACGACTATACTGCCCTTTCCCAGACCTGGCCTTAAAAAACGACAGGGGTACATTGGCTATTTTATTATTAATCGGATCAGATAATATTCTAGTAGCTCCTCTCAATGCAGGGGAATAATCTAATGAGGAAACTATATAATTATCAGACGTGTAAGATTTTAAAACGTTATGTATAGTGTCTTTTGCTTTAGAAATATTAGCATCATAGTAATATTCGAGTGCTTTTTTTAATAATGAGATATTACTTCCGGTTTTGTTATAAATTGTAGTATCGACTTTCCCTTTTATACAATTTAAATATTCTCCTAATACAATATTTAAAGCCTTTTCATAATCACAATCGTTTTTAACTTTTATAGGTAATTCATATTTAAACCCCATTAAAGGCGTCATTCGGTCATAACTCGCCTTGAGCATTGCCCTAATGTCTTCTGAATTCATGGAATCCCCCCATTTCTTTCATTAATTCATTTTACCATTTTAAACTAATTTCTAAATCAGCTTTTCTTTAGAATATATGAATTTTGAATAACTTTCCTTTCTCATGATTTATAAAAAAATCTTTGTTTATTTCACCTTTAATTTATATAATGTATCTTTACGGTACACACAAAAACAGGAATCCTTGGCACATAATGGTTCCATCGAAGATTCTTTTCTTGGAGCATGCAGCTTTTTATATATTGCTGATTTATCAACGTTTTCTCAGTAGGTGGATGAGAAACTAATGTATAAGAATTGAACCTTGTATACATATGCTTTTTAGTGAAATATAGTCTCTGTGGAAAAAACATGATATTATTTACTTGCGGTTATACTTTCGTACTTTTATACTTGTGAACCCTAATGAAAAATCCACCTCATTCCCTATTTTGAGGTGGATTTTTTTATTCTTCATCATCAAGTGAGATTAATTTTAATTCCACTAGAAGAAGCCGATGTTCTTGTTTTTTCGTCTCTTTGTTGTTTTGCAGAACCCTTATATTTCTTCATCAATTCGTGAATAGTTGCTACCTGTATAATACGGATATGGTCAGAAGACACTGCATACCGAACAGGCGTAATCAAAATGATAGAAGGGAAGAGGGCTGCTCGGTCCTCTGGCTGCCATTGTAACGCTTTCCACTCATCCGAAAAGAAAAACTCCTCATATAAACTAATCTTCGCCTGTATTTTCTGCTCCGAATACTGATTTCGTTGAATTTCAATCCAAAAGGGAGATCCTTTAAAAATGCAAAATAGATCCGGTTCAATCCCTCCTTTTCGTCCGGTGGGCTTATCTTCGACAATGACCTGTTTAGGTGTGCTATACGTACACATTTGTTTATAGACATCCAAGATCGAAAGGAAATGTAAGATTTTTTGAGAGTTCTTTTTAATCTTGGCATCTACAGGTAAATAGACCGTAGGAGAATACTGCTGTGTGCGTTCAATTACTCCTAATCGATATAAACGTACCATAACGCTATTACACGCATTTACGGGCGATTTCAGCTGTTTAAAGAATAGGTCAACTAATGAGTCTCGATCCACAGCTCTAAACTGGTTAATAAACGCTATAATGTCTTTATCACGCTGAGATAAACGGAAACTCATCGCTGCTCCTCCTTCTCTAATAACCCGAAGATGGATTGAGATACCACTTCTAGTTCTGATTCAGGATCTTTAACGAGCGTTTTATAAGGAGTAAGTATTTCCTTACAAGCTTCTTCATCTAAAAAATAGGCTTGAAACTCTTTCACTTCATCAATTTTAATTTTCATGCGCCCCCTGGCTGCGGCATCAAGTTCTTCAGCACCGATTACTCCGGCAACTTTTGCATTTGTCGCATCGGCCTGCCTTCCAGAAATCCGAACCCTTAAGTTTGCTTTTAGTGCTGAATTCAACAAATCAGCGTCAGGACGCTGCATCGCAATAATGGTATGAACACCTAACGCACGGCCTTGGCTGGCAAACTGTTGAATCATCTCTACGAGATCCGTTTCTCTCTTCACGATGGACATTTCATCAATTACCACAACTATCCGAGGCAGCTTAAAAGGTAGCCTGCTGATATGTGTTACACCATGTTCTAACAATAAATCACCTCTTCGATACATTTCAGCTCGCAATAAAGCAAAAGGTTTTCTCATATCTTTGGCCTCAAAGCAAAGCGCATCAACATGCTCAATCCCATGAAATAGCCCTAAATCAGCTCGTTTAAGATCGACCAATACTAATCGCAACTCATCAGGCGATGTATATTTCACCCATGTTGTGAGGATCACACGCATGAGACTGCTCTTTCCTGCGCCAATTTCACCAGAAATCAGTAACGTTTCTAAATCCGCAAAATCCCATGAGACAGGGCTTCCATAGATATCTTGACCAATACATACGGGAAGCTCCATTTTCTCAATATGAGGATGAATGGCTAAATAATTATAATTGAGCATCTTAGGTAGGCTTTTGTGATGAACGGTAATACTAAAATTCTTCAGGCTGCCGTTTATTTCGATATTGCTGCCTAATACTTGTCGCAAGGCCCATCTTTTTTTATTTAAAAGTTCAGGATCAATGCCATTCAGTAGTGAAAAAGCATATCGAGTGTACGTATGATGGTGATCGATTCGATGGATCTTCGGAAATTGATAGGAGGTACGATCCCCACGCTTTATGACCCGATAAATCTCTGCCGTACGAAACGCTTTAATAAGCTTTCCACGCAATTTTAGTTTCTCAAACATCTAAAACCCTCCTCAAAACATAAACGTCGCAAAGAAGTAAAATAAGGCTCCATAAAAGGTGACAGGCAGGATAAAGCGCATTATCTTTGAAAACTGATCGACCAGATCAATCACACCCCACCGTTCTAATATTCGTTCGATGATAGCAATCCCTAAGACAATGCCTCCTAGAGTCAAAATAGTGGGGTCAAGCATAGCAAATGGACTAAAAGGGACAAAGGAATAAGCCTTGAAGGGACGAGGTCTCTTGAGAGGTGGTTTTGAGGATGGAGAAAATATTTTTCGAAAAATAAACCATTGTGTTTTTCTCATGCTGATACCTACTTTCATTCTTTTTATTTTTTCGCTTTTCATGTCTCAGTTATTTCAGCTCAACACATCCGGTCGCTCCCTTCGCCTCTTCGGCTCAGCTCCCTTACAGATTCCACGAAGGGCCTCCCTAGGCGTATACAGCTTGTATAACCGAGGTAACGATACTGAACTAGCTACTAAGTAGATAATGAAGTTAAGATTCTTTAGATACTATGTAGCTACTTCAGTATGCTTGCCTGTCCAGTCGAAAAATAAAAAAGAACCCTTACTGCAGTAAGTGAGGGGTAGCTGATTATGTAAGATGTAATGGGTTTTTATATGCTGAGGATTGTCCTATTGAATAATTGATTTTATAAAATAGACGAGGGGGTCCTGAGATCTCCTAATTGCTTATTTTCAGAGAAACAATGTTCACCTTATGAATAGTAAAATAAAAATAATGTAAAAAAAGAGAAGAATAATGAAACTTTTTCTATGTCGAGATGACTCTAATTAACGAGAGGAGGGATGGCACTGTGAAACATGATATACATACAGTAAAAAAAGCAATTAATGGAGAGGCTAGGGCTTTTGAAGAATTACTTTTCCGAGAAGATAAAATGCTTTATTATAAAGCTCTTTCGTACGTTGGAACAAAGGAAGATGCGCTTGATGTTATCCAAGAAACAGCATATAAAGCATTTCTCGCAATAGGTCATCTACAAAAGCCAGAATATTTTTCAACTTGGTTATTTAGAATTCTTATACGTGAGTGTTACAAGCTATTAAAGAAACGAGAACAAATTGTTCCTTATGAAGAACATGAATTATTAAAGAGATTAGATCAGAAACAGGAAAAAGAAATAGAATCTTTTCATTTAAGTGAGGCATTATCTAAACTTAAGTCATCTTATCAAACGTCTATTATCTTATTTTATTATCATGATTTATCCATTCAGGACATTTCGGATGTGATGGAAAAACCAGTTGGTACAGTAAAAACGTATCTACGTAGAGCGAAGAAACAATTAAAAATTGAGTTAGAAAGGAGTTATAAATTAAATGAAAGAATCTCATGAGCAGATAGAAAATTTTCCGAAAGAACAAGTTCGTTCAGCTATTCGATCAGGTATTGGTCAAGCAGAAGAACAAATCAAGGACAACAAAATAAGTTATAAGTATAGTCATAGAATCAGCAATAGAAAACGGAAAGGCTTATATGCTTTGTCCAGTGTGGCAGTCGCTTTTGGACTATTAGTTGCCTCTTCCTATCAATCCCCAGCTTTAGCAAGTACTTTGTCTCAGATACCTCTTATTGGTTCTGTTTTTGCAGATTCTAATTCTGTTGGATTAAAACAAGCTCAAAAACATGGACTGACCAGCCAGGTTGGAGAAACTCAAACTGTTAATGGAATATCTGTGACACTTGATGAAATTTTATACGATCAAAGTGGCATTAGAATTAGTTACATCATAAAATCCGACAAAAAATTAGAAGAATACTATTTTGGTGCTGGTATGGATTTCACCATAAATGGAAAATCACCTGACGGATCCTCAGGTTCCTATGGGGAAAAAGTTCAATCAGCAACAACTCGAACGGCCATTCAAGAGATAAACATATCTGAAGATATGCCAAATTCTTTTGAGCTTGGGTTAATCCTGCATGGTAAGAATGGAGAAACGTGGTATTTCTCAAATCCAGTCAAAAAAATCACGGATATTAAGAAGGTTCCTATCCATCATTTACAAAATGTGGACGGCATTGCTCTTAAAGTCGAAGATTTATCCTTAAGTAAAACAGGTATGAGTGTAGCTTATGAGAGTACTGAAAAAGGAGAGGACTTTGAACTAAGCAGAGCTGGAGATATAGAATTCCGAGTAATTGATCAAGATGGGAAGGAGATTGCAAGCCATTCTGGTGGGGCAGAAGGTCAAAGGGTGAAAGATAAACTAGTATTTAAAAGTAATAAAAAGTTTGATCCAATTAACTCACATGTTACTGAATTGACCGTTACTCCTTATTTATCTCTTCCAACAGAGGGTGGGGGAGTTGAATTTGGTGAAAAGGGCGAATCAAGGGATATAGGTTTCAAAGGTGGGTCTTTGAAACCAGTCAAATTTAAATCCTTTAAAGTGAAAATACCCAAATAAGTTTATTTAAAGAAAACAAAGAAAGAGAAGGATTGAAGCCTTCTCTTTTTACTATATGATTATCTATACCTAGATACTCTTCCTCCTGCCACAATTTCGACATTCGCACAGGAAAACGCCACCTTTTACTGAACTTCGAAGTAAGCTGAGTTACAGTTGTCGCATCGGCCACTAACTTTATCCGGAAATTCAACATAGTCATACACTTTATCAAGATCTATTTCTTGCTGTTGTTTCCCTTTCATATTAATTACTCTTTTCCAATTAACCCTTGTTAGGTTATTACAAGAATTGGAGGTGAAATTATCTTATATAAAATGAACATCAATTAGCTCATTTTATTTTTAATTATCTTTCCTTATACATAAAAAGCTTCATTTTTATCTATAGTTTACGAAGGGTGGACGATAAATTCATTTTCTTTTGAAATGTCAAGTTGATAAAAATCTTAAAACAGTCCATTTTACTACTATTTACCTCCGTATTGTCACGATACTTTCTATATAACGTGACTTTTTTCACTTTTATAAGTAAAAATATTCAATTTTGCTGTATCAACAGATGGTTTCATATAGTAAAATTAATTTTGCTATAAAAGAACACTACATATGAAAATACATTTGTAAAAGGGGATAAAACAATGAAGAGTCGTGTTATCAAGATTGTTTCTTCGCTAGCTATAGGAATAGGAATTGCTGTAGCTCCTGCTTCCTCATACGCAGCAACGCCTAAAACCATGAAAGTACACTACATTGATGTAGGTCAAGGAGATAGTATCTATGTTAAAGCTCCTAATGGCGAGGACATTGTTATTGATGGTGGAAACAAAGGGAAAGGAAATGCAGTTGTAAGTTATTTAAAGAAACAAAAGGTCGATGATATAGAAGTATTAATTTCAACTCATCCTGATGCTGATCACATTGGTGGGCTAGATGAAGTTATTAATGCATTCAAAGTAGAAAATGTTTATGCTCCCAAAGTAAGTAATAACACGCAAGCTTACAAAGACTTTTTAAATGCCGTGAAAAAGAAAAAATTAACGATTAAAACCGCACAAGCAGGTGTAAAGTTACCTGTTAAAGATGTAAATGCACAAATTGTAGGGCCTACCAGAATGTATGCCAACAGTGACTTAAATGACTGGAGCGCTATTGTCCATATGGCTTACCAAAAGAATACATTTTTATTTACAGGGGATGCTGAAACAAAAGCAGAAGCAGACATGATTAAGGCAAAGAAAACAATACGTGCAGATGTACTTAAAGTTGGCCATCATGGTGCCAAAACGTCTACAAGTAAGAATTTCTTAGATGCTGTAAAACCTAAGTATGCAGTCATCAGTGTGGGTAAAAATAGTTATGGACACCCTACTTCTCAAGTTGTGAACTTACTAAAAAACTCTAAAGCAAGTATTCTGCGAACAGACCAAAGTGGTACAATTATTATTACTGGGGATGGAACATCTTATTCTGTTAAAAAATCGAGGTAATTATGAAAAAGATAAAAGGTATTATTGATCGATTTGAAGAGGGATTTGCTGTTGTTGAAATCGAAGGAAAGACAAAGGACTACCCTAAAGATATTTTCCCTAAGAATACACAAGTTGGAGATGTCGTTTATATTACAGGTAATCAAGTGAAAATTGATAGACAAGAAACTCAGAAAAGAGCAAAAGAAATTGAAAGTCTAATGAATGAGATTTGGGAAGATTAACAGCTCATTCATTAGATCTTGTTCTGGCGTGAAAACTGTTCATTCTCGTCACACTAAGCCCCAATATTGAATATTTATTTTACAAAGTACAAAGCTAATAATTAGTCAAGTCTACTTTGTGTTTCTATTTTAATTACTTAGCTTGAATACATAGAGATTGTTTTTACCTAACCCGGTAGATATAAAAAACGCTTAAATTAACTTTTTAAGCGTTTTTTGCATTATTTCAATTCAATCCTTAGTACGATTCAGAGATAATGAGCTTATCTTCGACAAAAATACAAGGTTTTCTCGTTTCTGATACAAATTAGTTCTAAATTTATAAAACATTAATTATGTTTGAAGATATAACTCAAAAAATGACCATACTTCTTCCACACTTAACATACAATTCTTCATTTCCAAAAATTAAATGTTGCTTACCTGTTAATCAAATTATGAGGTACTTATCTACTTATCACCAAAAACTCATTTAGTGATTATTAGAGCTCTTATTATTTCGTTCCAGTAACTCTTAAAATCCTTATTGTTCTTTGTTTTCTCCTCTTTCTTAACAGGCTGTTTACTATTATCCATTCTATTTACCATACTCCTTCAATAGTTGTTTAATCAAGTAGGAATATAAATTTTTTTATATGAAAGTTGATAATGCTGCTTATTGAAAAGAAATTTTATTCAAACTTTAATAGAAGTGAGCCCCATTATAGATAAAGGCATCACTTCTACTTTAAATTAGTTTCGATTATTTTTGTTTGATATTTTATTTACGAGATATCAATCTATCTATAGTTCGCTGATCAATACCCTGTTTTTCGCCAATTCCAGCTCCTACAAAAAACAAGGCACTTTCTGTTCTACCATCAACCCCTAAAAACTTCTCTACCTCTGTATCTTGAAATGCTCCTGTAATCCATGTTTGATAACCTAGAGCTGTAGCACAGAGTTGAAAAGTTTGAGAAGAGTGACCTATATCAAGGAGAACATTTCTATACGCACGAGAATGTTGGTATTTCCACCAAGCTTTATCAAATCTTCCTGAGATAAATATACCTACGGCTAATCCTGCAGAGAAGTATTGATCGTATAATAAATCGATCATCTTATCCTCGAATTCGCCCTCTTTTAGGCGAGTGAGCTTATGATCTTGAGGTCTATAATGATATAAACCTGGTAATAGACCTTCTACATGAAAGACTAACAAATAAGCTTCTTCGGGATGCAATCCGCCACCAGATGCACTTGCCTTACGCATTCCTGTGGCAACTAAACCATTTTCAGAGAGCTCATTCCACTCTTCACCATGTATAAGACCAAATGACGTAAATAGTAATGTGGATAAATAATTTAATGGCATGGTTTCACCATTAAACACCCTACAGGTTTGTCTATCTTTAAGCACGTTAATAAATTTCCCTTCTTCATACAGAGAAATGTCCGGCTTAGGTAATTCAATTATCGTTCCCGGATGTTCAGTAAATAAATTAGGTTGTTTATCAATAATACCTTCACAAAAATCAAGATATTCATCTACCCATTCATCGGGATTGGAGAGTTTTTTTTCAGTAAGTGGAATATTCTGAGTTCCTTTATGAAAGATGTGTGATAAAACATCCCATCCCCACTTTTCTTCAGTAGGAATTTCTCTTACTAAAAGATTAGCTTCTAATAGTTCTTTATCAATAGAGTTGGTATCGGTAACTGATCCTTTTGACCATTCTAGGAGTCTATTTAAATAGTCAGATTCCAGAGCATACTGTTCATGGTTATTATAATCCCATAATACAAATTCTCCATTCTCAATTTGAATAAATAAATTAGGGTTTAACGTATACATTTTAATAATTCCTTCCTAAAAATATTTATATGTAAATTAAATTTAGACTAAATAAATTAATAATAACCAAGCTCCTGAGAATAGTGATTCAGTGGCTTGGTTATTTTCAGTTATGCAAATATTATTTGCTAGCTAATACAGGCATTAAAGCGCATGTACGTTTTACTTCACGAGTAACTTTTTTCATTTTAGGCCCCTCCCCCGTATATGTATTTTTACTTAGTCATGCAAACATTATTTGCTAGCTAATACAGGCATTAAAGCACATGTACGTTTTACTTCACGAGTAACTTTTTTCATTAAATCCAACTCCTTCTATTAATGTATTTATCTACCATGTAGACAACCTTATGATAACACAGAAAAACAAAAAATCAATATAAATAAACTAAAATTTTAAAATTATTAATATTTTCTGTCTTTTTAAATAACTTGTGCCAGATATGACAATTTAAGAAGTTTTAAACTTATATATTCTATATAAATGAAAATATAGGTTTTTATCCCAATTAATAATCACTATATTAACACAAAAAATGGAATAATAAACATAAATAAACTAATTATTTAAAATTATTAATATTTTCTGTTTTTTTATTGGGTTATTTGTAATATACTAAAAAAAGGTAATTTTTCTTATTTTAGGGAGGTATTCAATTGTGAAATATGATTTTAATGAGACTATCTTGAGGAAAGGTTACAATTCCAGAAAATGGGATGATGTTAAAGAATTATTTGGTGATGATGAGATTCTTCCTATGTGGATTGCAGATATGGACTTTAAAGTTTGTCCTCAGATTGTTGAAGCAATTACCAATAGAGCAAGTCACGGAGTTTTTGGTTATGCAACTCGATCTGACTCTTACTATTCTGCTCTTATAACCTGGTTGGAAAAGCGCCATTCATGGAAAGTAAAAAAAGATTGGATTACTTTTAGTCCGGGCGTATTACCAGCTTTAAAGTTAATAATCGAAACTTACACTAAACCTGGAGATAAAATTATTTGTCAGCCTCCAGTGTATCCTCCTATATTTGAAACTATTAAAGAAAGTGGAAGAGTCTTAGTAGAAAACCCCTTGATTTATGACGAACATAAAAGAAAATACTATATGGATATAGAAGATTTTTCGAGCAAAATTGATTCTTCAGTTAAGCTATTTATCTTGTGTAACCCACACAATCCAATAGGTAAAGTTTGGGATAAAGAAGACCTCATTAGATTAGGAGAAAAATGTCTAGCAAATAATATGATAATAGTTTCAGATGAAATACATTGTGATTTAGTTTTACCAGGATTTAAACATACTCCTTTTGCTACCTTGTCAGATAACTTAGCCAATAATTCTATTACATGTTTATCTCCTAGTAAAACATTTAACTTAGCTGGATTACAAACAGCCAATGTTATTATTCCCAATAAGGAGTTAAGAGAAAAATATGTTCATACATTAAATAGTTATTATCTCGCTAAAACCAATACTTTTGGAATAGTAGCATTAGAGGCAGCTTACAATAACGGGGAGAAATGGTTAAATGAATTAATTTTATATTTAAAGGATAACTTTGAATACCTTAAGAAATTTATAAACTATAATATCCCACAAATTAAGGTGATAGAACCAGAGTCTACTTATTTAGTATGGCTAGACTGTAGAAAGTTAGGTTTGAACGAAAAACAATTGGAAAATTTCATGTTGAAAAAGGTAAAGATAGCAATGGATGAAGGCTATATATTTGGGACAGAAGGTAAAGGTTTTGAAAGAATTAACATAGCATGTTCTAGACAGACATTAGAAGTAGCTTTAAACCGTTTAAATAATGCTGTTAAAAATCTAATGAAGGTGCCTAATTAATTGGGAGGATTATCAATGAATGTTTTTAAAGTATTTGGGCTATTTCGTCAATCTATTTTTAGAAATTTTTTCTTTGCATCATTAGCCTCCTTTTTAGGCGAAGGTATTGTAACTCTAACGATTATAGTTGTAACTTTGAAAGAAAGTAATTCTGTTATGTCTATAGGTTATATGCTTATATTGACTATATTACCATCTGCTATTTTAGGACCGATTATAGGGGCTTTAATAGATAAAACTAATAAAGCAAAGTTAAGTATTATTTGTTCGATTCTGAGAGCTGTGACTATTGTTTTACTCCCTATAGCTATGTATTTAGGTTTTTTTAATGTTTTTGTGCTTTATCTTTCAATTTTTCTCAGTTATATTGCTTGGTACATATTAATGCCTACTTTAGAAAGCATTATAAAAGATGTAATTGATGAAGATAATTATTTAAAAGGGGTGTCCTTTCTTCAGGCAGCATGGCAAGTGGGTATGCTGATGGCAGGGTTATTGGCGGGTAGTGTTATGAACATCGCTGGAGTAGAATTAACTTTAATGATCGCTTCTGTCACTTATATAGTAGGAGCAATCTTCTTTTATAAAATCTACAAAGTTTTTGAATATAAACCTATAAGTAAAATAGGGGAAACACATTCAATAGTACAAGAGTACTTTACTGATATAAAAGAAGGCCTCAACTATTTAAAGGGTAATAAAAAAATATTATTTTTTAGTTTAACATCTTGTATAGTTCTTCCCTTCTTCTATGCAATCAATATTCTTTTAGCACCTTTCAATTATCAAATGGTTACAGGAAATGAATTTACACTTGGATTTATTGATAGTGGCGCTGGTATCGGTAGTTTACTATCTGCAGCTTTTTGTTTAATCATATCTTCAAGAAAAAAGATATCTTTTTATTTGCTGTGCTCATTGTTATTACTTGGGGGCTCCACAGTTATATTTAGTATGCAAACACAATATTTTATGGCTTTTATATGTTATATAGTATTAGGCTTTTTTATAGGCAATGTAAAGGTATTATCTAAGTCTATTATATATAAGTACGTAAACGAAAAATATATTGGTAGAACTATGGGAACAATCTCAATGACAAGCTTAGTACTTACTATTATTTATACTTTACTTATAGGTTACTTAGGAGATATTTCTGTACATCTTGCTTATTTAATTACTTCGCTTTCTCTTTTGGTTCCGGCTCTATTTTGTTTATTAGGTAAAGTTCTAGACGACAGACAGATTAAGGTGGAAACTAAAATTAACGCGTCTTAATTGAATTGAAGAATTTTAAAAATCTTCAGTAAAAGTATATTTCTTTGAAGGAGAATAAATTCATGGAAAACCTTTCACCTGTTATTCTATTGGATAAGCCATATATCTCTGATTTATTGTTAGAAACGATTAAAGAATTAAATGTGCCAGCTTTTTTATGTAATAAAGATATTATACCTAATAAACAATACACTTCAATGTTTATTAGTAAAGAGCAATTAACAAATAAATTAAAGGAGAATAGCCTTGTATATTTGAATTCTGAAAATGCAATTTCCTGCTTACTTGATTATAGTTCAAACAAGGAATTTACAAAAACAACTCAACTTCTTAAGAATAAGGTTAAATTTCGTGAAATGACTAAAGATATGTATCCAAATTTTAATTTCAAAGGTATTAGTATAGAAAAATTAGCAAACTTAAATAGGAAGGATTGTATATTTCCGTTCATCTTAAAACCATCTGTTGGCTTTTTTAGCATGAATGTTTATAAAATAAATAATTTTGATGAATATAAAAATGTAATAAAGAATATAGAAAACGAGAGGAAAAAAGCTGAATTTCTCTACCCTAAGCATGTAATAGATAACAGTGAATTTATCATAGAAGAATATTTAGCTGGAGAAGAATTTGCAATTGATGCATATTACAATTCTGAAGGAAAACCAATTATATTAAATATCTTAAAACATCTTTTCTCCTCAGAGGATGATACTAGCGATCGTATATATTACACTCATAAAAATATCATTAATCAATACCTAAATCAGTTTACAAAGGAACTAGATAAATTAGGGAAGATATTTAATTTAAAAGGATACCCTGTACATGTAGAATTTAGGGTAATAGATAACAAAACAATAGTTCCAATTGAAATAAACCCCTTACGATTTGCAGGGTGGTGTACATCAGAGCTTATGAAATTCGCGTTCAACCTTAATCCATACGAATATTATTTCAAACAAAAAGAGCCTTCTTGGAATGAAATTTTTAAAGGAAGAGAAAATAATTATTATTCAATTAATGTTGCTGATATACCCAAAAGTATAGACATTAGCGATATTGTTTATGTAGATTATGAAAGATTTTCAACATCTTTTAGTAACTTATTACAAATGAGAAAAATAAACTATAAAGAATATCCTGTTTTTGCTTTTGCTTTTGCAGAAACAAGGAATTTTGAAGAAATGGTACGTTTTTTAAAAGAAGATTTATCAAAATACTTAATTACTAAGCAACAAAATTCGCTTGAGTCTAATATTTTTACTTGATAGTAGTATAAGAGATCATAAGACCGCAAAATTTTCTTGAAAGAGCACTTTGCAGCCCTATGATCTCTTGTTTTGATTAAATAAAAAACGAATTTTTTCTCTAAACCAGGTAAAATAAGATGGTACTCATGGTACCATCTTTCTGTAAATAAAATTAGATCAAATAGATTGATTCCACTGAAATAAATTTCGCTTTCTATACTACTTGTGAACTTTTTTAAATACTTATATTGCTATATATAAGTTTGAATAACTAATTGAAGATATTTTCAGGTTTTGAATCAGGATCCTTTTTTTATATCTTCATGGTATTTTTTATGATTGGTGCTGGTTGAGAGTTATAAACTTTAGAATGAGGAGGTACAGAACTAGTTATGCATACGTTTCCTCCAATTATAGAGTCATGTCCAATTACAGTCTTTCCTCCAAGAATCGTTGTTCCAGCATATATAACAACATTATCCTCTATGGTAGGATGTCGCTTTAATTCCTTTATGATATTGCCTTGGTGATCTACTGAAAAGCTTTTAGCACCCAAGGTTACACCTTGGTATATTCTTACATTCCTTCCTATTGTACATGTTTCACCAACCACTACACCTGTCCCATGATCAACGAAAAAACGCTCTTCAATCTTTGCCCCTGGATGAATATCAATTCCCGTTAACCGATGAGCATATTCTGACATTATCCTAGGGATTATTGGGATCCCTAGAATAAATAATTCATGTGATATTCTGTGTGTACTTATTGCCTCTATGGAGGGATAGCTAAGTAAGATTTCTTCCATGGTAATTGCTGCAGGATCTCCATCATAGGCTGCTTGAATATCACTTTGAAGTTTTTTTCTGATTTCTGGAAACTTATTTATTATTTTCATAACCATTTGATCTACTTTAAATTCATAGAAATCATTATTACTTTGATCTTTATCATTATTTATTAGTACTTTATTAATTAGATTTTTTAGCTCTAAAGCTACCATTTTTAATTTCTTGTCGATTAAAATATTGATTTTAGTATTATTGATTTGTAATTTACCGTAGGTGTTAGGGAACAGTGCAGAACGGTAGTGATGAAGTATCTTATATATTTTTTGTTTATCAGCAAACTTTATATTTTCTTCTATTTTAAAAAAACTTTTGTTTATACTTTCAAGTGAATTTGCAACCTTAGCAATTTCATTATTGAAATATTCATTTTCTTCCATTTAATTAAGCCTCCGCAAAAGTTACCAGATATATAATGAATACTTTTCAATCAATTTATAATGCTATAGATAGTTGGGAACACTATTTTATTTTCAAAAGGTAAACTGAATAATGTTCCCTAAAATTTATATATTTTATCTTCCTTTACTTAGTTTTACAGAACAGGCTCCTTTTCATCTTGTAGATATGCAAATGACCAATTTTCAACAATTTCTCCGTAGTTAACCATTTTCGGAGAACTAGGTACAAAGAGGTTACTCATACCTTTTTCTTTACGATAATCTTCATTATAAACAGTATGATGGTACCTGTCCCCTCTATCCGGAAATATAGTTAAAATATTCGTACCTTCTGGTACCTGCGAACTTATCCAACGAGAAACAGCATAAACAGCTGCGGAACTATTACCTGCAAAGATTTTTTCATGTTGAGCTAATTCTAAAGTAGCTGAGAAACATTCTTCATCATTGAGCCAATGAACTTCATCTATTATTGAAAAGTCTACATTGCGTGGTACTACACTATTTCCATGTCCACCTTGTAAACGATTAGGTATATCAGGTTGATTAAAAATCACACTGCCTACAGCATCCACGGCTACCACACGTAAATTTGGGTTATTTTCCTTTAAAGCACGTGCTGTTCCACAAAGTGAACCACCACTACCTGCAGAAGCTACTAGAATATTAATTTCAGGCAACTCTTTAAGGACTTCATTTGCTAAACTTTCATAAGCTCTTGGATTATCAATATTCTCGTACTGATGAGGACAGAAAGCATTAGGATTATTACGAAGAAGCTCATCTAATCTATCGAGACGGGCACTTTGCCAGCCACGATCAGACATCTCATGAACTGTTTCTATCTTACACCCCAGAGCTTTCAATTTAGCAATAGTTAGTTTATCAGTACGTGGATCAGTCACAATATGAACATCATGTCCTAAATAAGTACCTACCAACGCAAGTCCTAGCGCCATAGTTCCAGAGGAACTTTCAATGATTGGAGTGCCGTCTTTTAAATCTCCATTCTTTTTTGCCTCCATAATAATTTGTTTTGCAGCCCGATCTTTCATACCAAAAGGATTTAACATTTCTAATTTTGCATAAACTTTTCCTACGGCTGATTGGTTTAGCCTAAGTTCTACTAAGGGGGTGTTTCCAATTGCTTCTATTATATTTTCTCTAAACATCATTATCTTCCTTTCCAATTTTAAGCTTTTAAATTGATTATTAACTTTGTGAAGGTTTTTTAAATCGATATATAAATAAGGTAATATTAAGATAGCATTTGATTAACATCAGTTTCTTTTTTCTCTATTATCCCCCCCTAAAATTCCGGAAAAAACAATAATACTCCCCCTGAAAATTGTACTTATATACAAATATTGGCGGAGTGCTAATTTTGAAAAGAGACCGGCTAAGTGGATCAAGATATATGATAAATCCTACATGCTTAGCTTGTAAGGACTTTATTCCAGAAAAGGCTAAATACTAAAGTAGCATGTATTATTCCCATTGAAATAAGTATTCCCCACTGATTTAGAGGGAAAAATGAAAAGCTGCTATCTCCTGTCCAGATCTGCCAAATTATCCAGGGTATTAATAATAATGTACCTATACCTTCTGATGAAAAAATCTTCTTTTGTGAATTCTTCAATCTAATTTCCGTCTTCAATTGTTAAATATACTCTCTCTATACTTCTCCCCCTCGTGTTTCTCTTAACTGATATTTTGCCAATATCCTGCGTTTGCCTTACATGTGTACCACCACACGGAATGCGTATATCGCCACAAACCCACACTAGTGCTTCTGGTTCACCCTCTACGGGAAAGTTACTTATAGGAAGATTATCTTCCACTATTGAATTTGCAAGCCTTTCTACTTTATCTAACTCTTCACGATCAAGACGACGATCTGGACTAAAAAAGTCGAATCGAGCTTTGTCTTCAGCAATTCTACATCCTTTCACATGCATCTTTCCGAAAGTTTCAAATGCATAATAATAAACAAGATGAGCTGCAGAATGCATTCTCATTAGCTTATGCCGTCTTTCCCAATTAATCTTCGCTCGAACTTTCATTCCCTCGGCTAAATCTTTTACGGGTTCTTTTAAAATATGTACAATTTCTGTACCAACCTTTATAACGGGGAAATCTTTATGAAAAAATTGCTTCCCACCAATTTTTTGTGTATCAATGACTTCATAATCTTCAATCCATCCCTGATCACCGAGTTGTCCTCCACCCTCAGGAAAAAAAACTGTCTGATCTAAGAAAATTTTATTTCCATCTACTTTAGTAATAGTAGCCGTACATTCCTTCAGATAAGGTTCTTCGAGAAAAAGTTTCTGTACCACATAAATCCCTCCAATAAAATTATTTGGATAAACTTTCTTTACTTAATACATTAAATTCTTGGATTATTGCTTTTGGAAACAAACCTTCAAGCTTACTTTTAGCTAATTCAATTTTTGCATAATTTTTAAAATCAAATAACAAGGATATAATCGATCCACTATGGGCTACCGCAACTCCATAAGCTTCTAATTCAGGGATCAGATTAATAATATTATTCAACTCTTTTTTATAGTGCCGGCGTTGATTTACAAGAGCACTTATCGTTGTAGCCTCTCCTAAAAGTTGAATATCCCGATTTTTAATTCCACGTATTGCTAGATGATAGGCTTTAAAAATTTGTTTTTCTTCTTCTTGTGTATAGGGTATTCTCTTAAATTCAACTGTATCTACAGTACCTCCAAAATCAATAGTTACTAAACTCATGGGCATTATAGGACCTATCTCTTGAAGTAATTTTCCTTCAAAAAAGTCATACACCACTGAGGATTCATACATTACTCCATCTGAAGGCTCAATAGAAACGGAAATTTTTGATATTTGCCAAGGGGTAATGGGATAATTACAGAGTTTCGAAACTGCACGACATACTGCTACAATATCGGCACTACTACTAGCCATTCCTTTTCCTTCAATCAAATCCGATTCGATATTAAGGGAAACTCCCAAATCCTTATTAATTAATCCTAATTCTTTTATATAGCTAAGCAATATTTCTGCAGCCTTTGCAGCTTTTTTCTTGTAACTAGGGCTAACTATGATTTCTCCTCCACTTATAAATGTTGCTTCAACATTAGAATGCAGAGATACAGGAAAAGTGATCATAAAATTCTGACCATCGATACAACCCTGAACAAGCTCTCCACAGGTTCCGAATGCACTTTCTGTTACACTAAGTGTTTTGTTTAAACTTACTGGAATCATAAGAACGTCACCTTTCTCTGTAATTTAATATTATTTTTTATATTCAGTATCAGCAGAAGTTGACAGATGTAAGCAAATAGTTTTTTTAGAATAAATATAAGGTAAGTTGTCTTGAGATTAAAGAATTACTAGTAATAAACTTTCTGATAACAAAGATTAGTAAAAAATTTTTTTCGTAAATAGATTTTTAAAATTTCAAAAAATAATAATTTTAAATAAGATTTGTGGATTTTTAACGATTATTACTTAATAAACCATTAAACCATAATTAAATTCGAATATAAAATAACATAAAATTGTATTAGTTGGAACCAATGTAAATATTTACAAAACCATACTACATTAAAAAAAATAATATGTAAATTAAATTTTTTAAAATTTTTTAAATATTTTAAATATAATGAATTCCGATAGGAATTATTTATTTTCTTCTATATTAATGAGAGAAAAGGGTAAATTTTTTAAAATGATTGCTATTCTATTTTCACTGCAGAGAGCAATATTAAAGAAAATTATAATAGATTTATAGTTGATACAACCTTATAATTGTATAAAAAAGGAAGTGTGTTATGCCGATTAATTCTTTTGAAAACTATCCGATGAGCTGGAAGCCATCATTTGATA
The DNA here is from genome assembly GCF_042787735.1 of Priestia sp. YIM B13490. Taxonomy (NCBI): domain Bacteria; kingdom Bacillati; phylum Bacillota; class Bacilli; order Caryophanales; family Bacillaceae; genus Priestia; species Priestia sp. YIM B13490. The sequence goes on along the minus strand of NZ_JBHZOT010000021.1, from coordinate 10,989 downwards.
AAACTAAAAAACCAATTTATCAATCACTGGCCGGACAATTAAAACAAGACATTCTAGATGGGAATTTATTACCAGGGACAAAACTTCCGCCGCAGAGGGAGCTGGCCGATTATTTAGACTTAAATTTAAGTACCATTTCAAAAGCTTTTAAAGTGTGTGAATTAAAGGGGCTATTAAGTGCAAGTGTTGGGAGTGGCACATTTGTATCCTATGATGCGTTATCAAATGCATATTTACTTGCAGATACAAAACCAAAGCATTTAATTGAAATGGGAGCAACGCTACCTGATAATGTTTCATATGAGCCACTAGTCCTCCAACTGAAAAGTATGGTGCAAGATACGGATTACGAAAAATGGTTTGGATATGGTCGGACAGGAGAAAGTATTTGGCAAAAAGATGCAGCTATAAAGATAATCCGAAGAGGTGGGTTTGAAACAACAGTTGATCAAATCTTATTTGCAAATGGCGGTCAAAATGCAATAGCTGCCATACTGGCGGGTCTTTGTCAGCCTGGAGATCGTATTGGTGTTGACCATCATACTTATCCGGGCTTAAAGACTGTTGCGGCAATGCTAAGTATACAATTAGTACCGATTAAATCAGAGAATAATCAATTTAATCCAAAAGCCTTTGAACACACATGTAAAAATGACAATATTAAGGGCGTTTACTTGATCCCAGATTATCATAATCCAACTACTTCCTGTATGTCTGTTGAGAACCGAAAAAGGATTGGAGCAATTGCAATAAAGTATAATCAGTTCATTATTGAAGATGCGACTTATCATCTACTCAACCAAAATCCACAACCAGCAGTCGCATCATTTGCCCCAGAGCAGGCCATCTATATTGCAAGTTTATCGAAAGCAATAGCACCGGGTCTACGACTAGCGTATGTAGCAGTGCCACGTCAATTTAAAGAACCAATTTCAAAGGCGCTTTATAATTTAAATATTTCAGTTTCACCTTTGCTAGCAGAACTCGCAGCGCGAACTATAGTATCTAATCAATTTGAAACCTTAATAGATGGGCATCAGCAAGAAGCAATTCGTAGAAACCAACTTGTGAACCGATATTTGGCAGACTATACGTGTTTAGGTGTAGATACAGGAATTTTTCGTTGGTTATTATTGCCAGGAAAAATGACAGGCGCGGAATTTGAATACCTAGCTGCACAGCAAGGGGTACAAGTGTATGCAGCTGAACGTTTTGTAGTTGGCAATAGTTGCCCAGAACGAGCTGTAAGAGTATCTGTTTGTGCGTCAGAAACACTTGAAGAGCTTGAACAAGGATTGATTATTCTTAAACGTTTACTAAAAGATATTATCTAATATTGTTCGCCATACAATTATTATATTGTATGGTTCTTTTTTACATGTTAAGATTATTTAAACCTATTTGGATAAACATGGAATGAGGATAGGGAGTATAAATATATATAGTTTGCTTTCTAGAAAGGGAGGTTAGATTATGTTACATAAAGATAGTGTAAAAGAGTTAGATAGACAATCAACTTACATTCATTCTGCAGAAAAACAAGCACAGCTGTACAAGAGAACATTATTAATTGTAGGTCTTTCACAAATCTTTGGAGGTGCCGGTCTTGCTGCGGGGGTAACTGTAGGAGCACTTCTTGCCCAGCAAATGCTTGGAACAGATGCAGTAGCAGGGTTACCGGCTGCTATATTTACTCTAGGATCAGCAGGAGCTGCTTTAATAGTAGGAAGGCTGTCTCAGCGATATGGACGCCGTGTCGGGCTTGCGACAGGTTTTATAGCTGGGGGAATTGGATCAATTGGGGTTGTCATTGCAGCAATTATAAATAGTATCTTTCTTCTATTCGTTTCTCTACTTATTTACGGAGCAGGGACAGCAACCAATTTACAAGCTCGTTATGCAGGGACAGATTTAGCCAATTCAAATCAACGAGCAACTGCTGTAAGTATGGCTATGGTTTTCACTACATTTGGAGCAGTTGCAGGACCAAACTTAGTAGATGTAATGGGAAAGTTATCATTAGCTATTAATGTTCCAGCACTTGCAGGACCATTCATTTTAGCAGCTTTCGCTTATATTTTAGCTGGGCTTGTATTTTACGTACTGCTTCGTCCGGATCCCTTACTGATAGCAAAGGCAATAGAAAAAAATAGACAAGAACTTGACAATCAAAATAATTCAGCACTTCCTCGACATGCAAATAATAAAAGAGGAATAATCATTGGTGCTACAGTTATGGTACTTACTCAAACCGTCATGGTTGCTATTATGACCATGGCGCCTGTACACATGGAACATAATGGCCATGGTTTAAGTGCAGTAGGAATTGTTATTGGTGCTCATATAGGTTCCATGTATCTCCCTTCACTAGTCACAGGAATTCTAATTGATAAAATAGGTCGAACTGCAATGACTATTGCTTCTGGAGTCACTTTACTTTTGGCAGGTCTTGTAGCAGCTATGGCAACAAGTGGGTCGATGGGTCTCATGGTGATTGCTCTTTCTTTACTTGGACTAGGATGGAATTTAGGTCTGATAAGTGGAACTGCTCAAATTGTTGACTCTACAGAACCATTAACACGCGCTAAAACTCAAGGGACCATAGATGTCTTAATTGCATTAACAGGTGCATCAGGTGGTGCTCTATCTGGAATGGTTGTTGCTCATTCAAGTTATGCAATCCTATCATTAAGTGGAGGTATTTTATCTCTAATATTAATTCCAGTTGTAATATGGGCCCGTGCTGGCAAAAAAGAAATTATACTTAAAGTAAATAAAGAACTTTAAATACAAAATGAGTAAATTAATTAGTTTATCTCTAATTAGATTAATAGGAAGATAAAAAGGACTTTTAATTTTAAGGTCCTTTTTTATTTCTATAGAAAATGCATCTCATATATAGTTCTTATGACCAGTTTCTTCTATATTATATTGTTTTTATTAAAATAAAAATTTACGTTCTTCTATTAAACGTAAAAAGCTTCTTTATCTCTGTTCTACAAAGGCCAATCAATTAAATTAAGAAACTCAATTTTCTTTAAGTTCTTCATAATTTCTCAAATTTTATATACTTAGTAGAAAAAGCTTCTTCCTTCATAACTTTTACAGTTGTAAATTCTTTTCTTTTCTATCGGTTATAAGCTTCAATAAATTCTTGACTGACTTTAGCTTTAGGCCGTCCAAACGATATACCCTTATTCAATGCAGCACCAGTCCCCCTCCCGTTGGCGCTTGCAAATACGATTCTCTTTAGGCCATCCAAGACATAATTTGCAGAACTAGGTCCGCAATAAATGTTCTGAGATTTTTCTTATACTGAGTAGTATCTAACAAAGACATATCCAAGACTACAATGTCTGCCTCTATCTTCTTTATTATCGCACTCCACTCTTGTAAGATTGCTTCCTTATTAAGACTAAAACGATCTAGTGAAGGGATGTAAAGAATATTTCCTTTACAAATCATTCGTTTTAGTATTTGATATTGTTCTCGATTGAATTTTCCCACTTTATTTATTGATAAAAATATCAAGAGGAGAAATGTCCACTTCCTATATAGATTGAAATTGACGCCCTTTACCTTGACCTTGGCTACTCACACATATATATCCAAATCTTCGGTTTTCCATTTTTCTACTCATTTTTTCCTCTTATTTCACCAAAAATATCCGTAAAAGTGTATGGATTTTAGAAGACGTTCGTAATTCATTTTCAAACTTAAACGAACGATAGAAATAATAGATTTTTCATACAAACTAACAGTCCGTAAAAGTATACTTTTTCGAACAATCTTCGTTGATAGAAGCAATTTCTGAAAATTCCTTTTTATAATTCAAGTCTTACCTTTTATATAGTAGCAAAAAGAGCCGAAATTCATCTAAGATCTTGGTTTTTTTTGTTATTAAAAAGTTGCTTGAGTTGAAAGCGAAATATAACAATAATGCATATTTTAAATACTATTCCTCTTTTTATGTAGTTTTTGAGTATAGATTAGCTTTTGTAGAGTTTTATCATAGTATTTGGTATATGGAAAATAAATACATAATCAGTCGCATAAAAGGAATCTTAACAGGTGAAAATAACCACGATTTAATCAATCCAGAAAAATCATAAAAAAGAAAAGGGGTAAAGCCATGGATCAAATTAACAAGATAATTGATAATGACGGACAAATATTAGATGCCACCTTATATCGAGAACAAGCTCGTACGGAATTATTACGTAATCGTTCAAATGGGGATATTGGGTTTCAAGATGAATATGGCTACGTTATTGACTATGATAAAGAAGAAAAGCCCACTACACTTGGCGAAGGAACGTTACATACAGCAATTGCGATTATAGCAATTACTACTGGAAATTACAAACAAGACACATGGGAAATAACTGAGGCCAATTATAAAATATTAGGTTTATTAAATACTTTACTACAAAATAGTTGGGGGAATAGAGACATATACGATCATCCTATACGTCACCAAGCCTTATATGAATATAGTGCAAATGGACAACAGTTAAGGGCAAGCCCATTAACAAAAGATAGTTTTGGTGCAATTATAGCAGCAGCTTACTATGCTTACAAATGTCCAAACAGTAACAGTGAAATTCGTATAAAATCACGTGAGTTAATAAATAAATGGGGAGAATATTTGACTCGTTCCCAGTGGAGAACACATTATAATTACATACCAGGTGAGTTTGAATATGAAGTAATAGATGGTGAAAAAAAATATAAGAATATCTATAGTAAAGATGGCGGAAGAGTCATGTATAAAGGTCCAGAGGCTTTTCGGTTAATGCCCCATGAGATCTATGCTGTAAAAAACGTTGCTAATCTAATGGGTATACCTACCGTTCATTGGGCTATTTGGTCAAATGGGATGCCATCAGATCTCAAGCAAGTGATGCTTGATGTTGTCGCTCCATATATTGCAGAAACAGCCACAAAGGGCTTTAGATATATTTTGAAGCACCTAAATTATGAAATACCGTATAGCATTCCATTGGGACCAAGTAATTGGAAACTAGGTAAAGTAGAAGGTATTTATAAAGTTGATGTAGACTCAATAGGGATTGGGAATAGTTTCCATAGATTACTACTTAAATTAATTCGTGAAATTATAAGCCTTGATAATTATAATAGTTCCCAAGCATCTGACCTACTCAAAACTGCAGTAAATCAAATTTCAGAACTCTTAGAAGCCTTTTCAGCAAACCTCTCACGAGAAAGTTGGAATTCAGTTTTAACAGTAGGTTTGCAAAGGGTGATTCCTTGGCTAGACGGTTCTAGTTAGGTGGAAGCAGCAATCTTTGTTGGAACTCAAAAATTACTTCAACTCGCAAAGGCAGGACCGGATATTATTAGTTATACTGTTTGGTCTTTTGCTATGGAGTTTGAAGCTCGACCAGAGATTAGAGATGTTTTAAGAATATCAACCTTAGAGTTCTTCGATTTCTTGAAAGGAGACGAAAATCCAAATGGACTCTGGGCATGGTTAAGCCAAAATGATATGGAGGTACAGCAGCAACTTAAACTATTCGAGACTAATGACCAAAGACGCTGGTGGAAGTTTGCATATGGTTCGACAAAGTTTAATCAATGGGTTTCAGAACCTGACCATGAAAATGCTGAGGGAAGAAAATCCCCACGACTAGATTATTTAGTACTGGATGGACTAAATGAAAAAGGTGCACCATTAGGTGTGGTCAATATTCCAACCGATTGGTTTGAAATGTTTAAAAAATCATTAGATACAGCTTTTAATAATTTCAAAAAACAAGTCTTAGAATCCTTTAAGGCGGGCTCTTTCTCGAGAGGTGCATATAACGAGTTTGGTGAATTCATCCAGGAAACTTGGTACAACACCATTCAGTATAGTAAAAGAAAAACGTACAGAGGTGAAGGCACTTTGGAATATTTAGTCTGGGATTCAGTAGATGATCTGATAGAACATTTGCAAGTGCTACCTAAGGGAGAATGGCAGGAGGAATATTGGAAGAAACATTCACAACGATATTATAAAGGTATCTGGTCTGACAAATCAGCTACAGCAGAGAAGATGGTTTTTCGCGAAATTATAAATAACAGTAATATCCAGTCAATAGAAACTTGGAATGGTTGGGGGGGGCAACCGAAGAAATACTGGAAAACTATTTATATGAGTCCTCAACCTTTTGCTGAAAAGGTTTTTGAAGTCTCTGTTAATTCTAAAACTGATGAATTAGTTCAAGAAATATGGAACCAAGCATTAAAAAAATACTCTAAATGTATCTGGTCTGACTCTACAGGTGCCCCCGATAAGGCGATTTATCAAAAGATAATTACAGATGATACAATGACGATAGAATATTGGAATAAAGGATTTACAAAATATATTAAAGAAACCTATTCTGGTTCTTCAGAGAGAGAAGACAAATTAAGATGGAAATTTGTTCTAAATACAGATGATGAGGTTATTCAAGAAGTATGGGACAAGCATAAAAAATATGGAAAAACCATTATAAATAAAGCTGGAAAGGTAATACATGTTGAAGGGGAAATTCCACCAAAGTCTTTGCCTGATTGGTGGCCAAATATGAATGCTATTAATTGGAATAACATTCAAATATAAGACAAATGATATTTGAAATAAAACGGTTAGTTAAGTAAATATTAAAGTACTTTATATATTTTCAAGTTTTATCATTCACTCTAGATGATGACAAAATGGTTATTTTTCTATAATGTATGTAAATGATTAAACTAATTTTAATAAAGTATGTTTAATATTACCTAACGATATAGTGGAAATTAAAGCTAAACATAACTATCTTTATGTAAATTGGCTCTGTATACCATATACACCTTAAAATAGAAACACTCCCCTATGCGAGTAAGCGAGTTTCTGAGGAGAGTTGATTAGTGCTGATGCTTACACATCCTTTGTAGTTTGTTCGAATTAATGTACGTTATTGGTAATAGGCAAAAAACTATTTACTTTGTCATAATTAAAGCTTTAATAACTTCATTGCAGTAATGTTTAAAATCGTGATTTTTACTATTAGTTTCAATATTGTTTTTTCTCATTTCTAACACTCCTTTAGTTCTTTTAACCGTTCGTTATTTCATATTTGTTACCTATATTGTATCTAAACCCAACAACCTTGTTACTCACCTGCGAGAGTAACTTTTTAATGAATTCCTACGACTAAAGAATGAGAATAGAAATAACAAAAAGAATCTCTTTTAGAGAGATTCTTTTTTATTTACTACCTAGAAGGTATATTATGGTAAATAGAAGTGTATATCACATACATTGCTATAAACGAAAAGCAGTAATCATAACTTATTTAATGGTTCAACTTTTTCAATTTAACACTTCGTGAGTATTATCTCTTAGAATTTTTCTTTTATGGAAATAAGTAAAGATTATAGAAATAATTAAACATAGTGCTCCTGGAGAAAATACAAATGAAAAAATTGTTCCTAAAAATATGAGTTTAAGACTTGTAGTTGAATTCTCTTTCTTTTTTAATTTTAAGACATAAACTATAGTAAGGATTACACTTAGTACAAATAGTAAAATAATTAACCATCCATAACTGTTTGAAAAACTTATGACCTTTTTAATTATATCCATTATTTGGTTTACGTCTGAATTATTTAAACTAGAATCATTTTGAAAATTTTCTTTGAGTTCGTTTAAATATGATGGTTTTTTAGAAATTATATTAAAATTAATTACTGAGATTATTAAACCAATTGTAACTAATACATTTAAGATTAAACCTATAATACAAAATATAAATCCTGCAGCGTTTTTCTTCATTATTAATCTCCTTAATCAGTAATAAGAGTTTTTAAAATTTATTCTATAGATAAGAAAATTTCTTCTAATTCTACTGTTTCTTGACCAAAATTATATATCTTAAATCCATCAATAATTAACGCATTTAATACAATTGGTATGTCATCATAGTTAGCTAAATCTATAATTGTTTTATCGGTAAAATTGTCTAAAATCTTGATTTTTTTTGTTATAGATTTAGGTATATTATTTTGGTTTAACGAAGGTATTGATTGTACGTTTATTCTTACTTTGGAACTGAATTCTTGTCTTAATTGTGCGATTGTTCCTATTCTTTCGATTTTTCCTTTGTGCATTATAGCAATTCTATCGCAGACTTTTTCTATTTCGCTCATATTATGGGATGTAATGAAAACAGTAACATTTTTATTTTTGAGTTCCCTAATAATACTTTGAATATGCAAAGCAGATTCAGGATCTAACCCTGATGTAGGTTCATCTAGTATGATAATACTTGGATTACCTAATAAAGCCTGTGCAATACTGATTTTTTTCTTCATGCCAAAAGAAAATGTTTTAATTTTTCTTTTTCCTGTAGCTCCTAAACCTACATAATTTAGTAAGTTATTAATTTCAGAATTAGAATATCTTAGACTCTTTAATTCACTCATATATTTTATAAATTCTTTAGCAGTCATATGTTGGTACAGATTTGATGTATCAGGCATTACACCTATGCTCTGTTTAATAGAATTTAAGGACGTATCTAATATTTCTTCAATCCAAAATTGTCCTTCTGTTTTTCTGTTAATACCCGTAAAAGTATTAATTAAAGTAGATTTTCCTGCACCATTTCTTCCTAGAAATCCAAATACTTCACCTTTTTGAATTTCCAAAGATAAATTTTTGAATATATAGCTTTTGTCAAATTTTTTTCCTAATTTAGATATTTTTATTGCAGTAGTGTTATTTTCCATATTAAAAATCCTTTCTATTAAACAAAATAATTGAAATAGCTATAAAAAAGAAAGAAATAATCAAAGGAATTATCATTAAAAATGACTGATTTATAATCGTATAATAAGGCAATATGTATTTAAAAATATACATAGTTGATGAATCATCTAAAGAGCTATATATACCAAGTAGAGGTAAAAATATACTTATAAAAATTGCAATGAATAGTGATGCTGTTGGTCTAACAATAATTGTAGAAATAAGAATATTAAGTGCTATTGGATAGGTAACAAATATTATTAAAGTTATTAAATCTATCCAAAACCAATCTTTTGCTATTAAAGATATTAAAATAAAAGAGATCAATATAGTAAAAGCCCAAAATAGAAATACACCCAAAAATTTTCCTAATATGATTTTTGATCTAGAAATTTTAGTTACTAATAAACGTACTGTTTGAGTTTCTAATTCACGATTTATAACGTCATGAGAAATCATAAAGACAAATAAAAAACCAAATAACAAAAGTAAAAATGAAATAGCAGACGTATAGGTACTTCCCCCTTGGCTTAAAGCTGTAGTAATTGATAATTTATTTTTTAGAACATTAGCAGTATAAGTAGATACTGTTATAAGAAATAAAATTATGACTACAGATTTAAAACTTTTAAAAGATGAAATAAATTCTTTCCTTGCAATTGCTAACATATAATAATCACTCCTAATAAAAGGTAAAAATTCCATATTGTTAAAATTATCAAAGTTATAAAATAAAGTCAAATATTTTTTGTTTTTTTTTTAATTTTGTTAAATTAATTTTAAAAAAGTTAAAAAAAACACTTGTTTTACACCTAAAAAATGGTTAAAATGGTGACAAATCAGAAAAATAATTGCTGGGGGAATGATCATTTTGGGTGAAGTTAATAAAACTAATGGTAATGATTGGGTTTTAAATTTATCTGATGAGGATATAGAATTCATAAGAAAGTTTGTAATAAATTCTGGTTCTTTAAAGAAAGTAGCCAAACTTTATGAAGTATCTTATCCAACAGTAAGATTAAGACTAGATAGAGTAATCCAACATATTAAGGTTTTTGATGATCAGCCTAAACCATTTGATTCTTATATAATGAAGTTAGTAGTTGAGGAAAAGATAGATTTTGATGTAGGAAAAGAAATTTTAAATAAACATAAAAGTATTATGGAGGAAAATAATGAATAATTTTATCGGGTTTCTTATACCAATTTTTGTGATTTTGTTTCAATATTTTTTATCAACAAGACAAAATAAGTGGTTAGGTGCTTTAATACCTATTATCTACGTTATAACTATTATTTACTTTATTTCTTTAGGAAGATTAGAATTATCGTTTCTAAATTTTCTTCTATTCTTAGCTGGTTTAGTAGCGATACTAGGTTTATGGAATAAAGGTAGAACTGATTTAAAAAATAAGCAAAATAAAGAAATTAAAAAAATGAAGACTAAAGATATAAAAAAGTAATAAAAATTTGTTTATTTCAATGTTACCAGGGTATAGTGTAACTAATGATAATTTTAATAGTAATAGCTCTTGCAGCTATTATTGGGGTAATAACTGCAAGAGTTATTTGCATAGAAATAGATTACTAATAAGTAACACTGTCCTATGTAAAGTTAGGGATAAATACTATTATCCAATTCTTTTTTTGATTTCGTCATAGACCCAGACAAAAGAATAACCAATGTTTAACCATTCACTAATCTGGCCTTTGTGATCCCAAGCCCATTTTACGTATTTTGAGCCTTTAGAAGCTAACCATCCTACAAATTTCAAGAATAATGACATTTGAAAAACCTCGCTCTAGTATAAGATTTATGTTTATTGATGTACTGTAACCCTTGCAGCTATTATTGGGGTAATAACTGCAAGAGTTATTTGCATAGAAATAGATTACTAATAAGTAACACTGTCCTATGTAAAGTTAGGGATAAATACTATTATCCAATTCTTTTTTTGATTTCGTCATAGACCCAGACAAAAGAATAACCAATGTTTAACCATTCACTAATTTGGCCTTTGTGATCCCAAGCCCATTTTACGTATTTTGAGCCTTTAGAAGCTAACCATCCTACAAATTTCAAGAATAATGACATTTGAAAAACCTCGCTCTAGTATAAGATTTATGTTTATTGATGTACTGTAACCCTTGCAGCTATTATTGGGGTAATAACTGCAAGAGTTATTTGCATAGAAATAGATTACTAA
>NZ_JBHZOT010000020.1:0-49286 GCF_042787735.1 Priestia sp. YIM B13490 | reverse complement strand
AACACGGAAGTTAAGCTCTTTAGCGCCAATGGTAGTTGGGACTTTGTCCCTGTGAGAGTAGGACGTTGCCAGGCACCCGAAAAAGGACTAGCTATTTTAGCTAGTCCTTTTTTTATTATTCACAGAGTATAAGCTATCTACATAAAATGGGGTAAATGAAGTGCATAAAGAAGTTACATCTTGTCGATACTTATTTAGTGGAGGTGGAGAGTAATGGAAAAACAAATTAAAACATGTTCCGTTTGTCATGAACAGCATACAAAGGGTATTGAGGTGTTTTCCAGCTTTATATGCCAACACTGCGAGGTAGAGATTGTAGAGGTGGATTCATCTCATTTTCGTTATCAATTGTTAGTAAATCAATTAAAGAGAATATCAGGAGCGTTTTCTTACTAAGAGCCCTTTTTTATAAGGGCTTCTTTATATGGCTCAAAAAAATCAACTAAGTTTGTTATAATGAAAGAAAAATCAATTTTGATAGAAAAAATACTTACATATTCTTTTATCAAGTTAGCAATGTTATATTTACAAAAAGTAAGGAATGGATGTATGGATACATATTTACCTTTATATAACCGTTTAGTAAGGCACAGCGAAAAGAGGTCACTCTCTTATCACGTGCCCGGCCATAAAAATGGTCAAATTCTACCTTCATATATTCAGTCTTCTTACGCAGACTTTTTGCAATACGATCTAACAGAAATTAGCGGATTAGATGATTTACATGAAGCAGAATCTGTTATTAAAGAAGCACAAGATTTAACGGCAAAGTTGTATGGAGTAGATGAAAGCTTTTTTTTAGTTAATGGTTCTACTGTAGGCAATCTCGCCGCGATTTTATCCCTTTGTCAAGAAGGAGATAAAATTGCTGTTCAAAGAGATTCTCATAAATCTATTTTTAATGCTATTGCTTTATCAAAGGCATCACCTATTTTTTTAGCTCCTGAAATAGATTCAAAAACACATCTTAGTACAGGTGTATCCATTAAAACAATTAAAGCAGCTGTAGAGGGTTCTGAGGATATAAAAGCATTTGTATTAACAAATCCTACTTACTATGGGGTGGCGCGAGATCTAAAGGAGATCATTGACTTTATTCATGGCTACAATATTCCTATAATTATTGATGAAGCTCATGGAGCCCACTTTATTTTAGGTAATCCTTTTCCGTCGTCAGCTGTTACGTATGGAGCGGATCTTGTTGTTCAGTCAGCACATAAAACGCTGCCTGCTATGACTATGGGTTCTTATTTACATATTCAGGGGACGTTGATAAATAAGCAAAGCGTTCGGCATTACCTACAAGTACTGCAGTCAAGCAGTCCCTCATACCCTATTATGGCTTCTCTTGATTTAGCACGGTATTATCTGCAGCAGTTTACTCAGCATGATATTGATAGAATGACTGATAATATTCATTCGTTTGTTGAAAAGATTAATGAGATTGATACACTTTCAACTATTGATGTGGAAACAGATCAAACTGCTACCGACCTTTTGAAAATGACGTTGACTTGTTCGGCTGCAACAGGATATCATTTGCAAAAGGAACTGGAAAAGCAAGATATTTATACAGAACTAGCTGACGTTAACTATGTATTGTTTGTTCTACCTTTGAGCAGCAGTTGGGATTTTAATGATACAATTAAGCGGGTTAGACAAGCAGTAGAGAATATACAGCGTAAGTCATATGAAAAACCAATAATCAAACCATTTCGTTTTTCAAGAGCAACGGTTCTCCTGCCTATGGAAGAAAGAAAACTAAGATCAAAGCATATGTGTTCGTTTGAAGAGGCGATTGGGTGTGTAAGCGCACAATCTGTTATTCCATATCCTCCTGGAATTCCCATTTTAATGGAGGGAGAAACGATTACAAGCAATCATATTGACTATATTTTGCATATTCAAAGGTTAAATGGTCATATTCAGGGCGGATCTTGTATGGAAGAAGGAAAGATAGAAGTATTTAAATAGAGAAAGGAATTTATACATGTCAGGAACGTTTATTACATTCGAAGGGCCAGAAGGTGCTGGTAAGACGACGATCATCCATATGGTTCAACAAAAATTAATACAAGAGGGTTATACCATTGTATTAACAAGAGAACCTGGAGGCATACGAATTGCTGAACAAATTCGTGAAATCATCTTAAATCCATCTAATACGGAAATGGATGCCAGAACCGAAGCACTTCTTTATGCTGCGGCTAGAAGACAACATCTTGTAGAAAAAGTGATTCCTGAGCTAAATAAAGGGAATATAGTATTATGTGACCGTTTTATTGATAGCTCACTTGCTTATCAAGGAAATGCGCGGGGCATAGGCGTAGAAGATATTTTTGCTATCAATCAATTTGCTATTGAGCAAACGATGCCACAGGCCACTTTATATTTTGATATTGAGCCTGAGGTAGGATTAGAAAGAATTAATAAAGGTCGAAAAGATGAGATTAATCGATTAGATTTAGAATCCTTAGACTTTCATTATAAAGTACGAGATGGATATTTATCTCTTTTGAGTGAATTTCCAGAGCGTATTCGACGAATTGATGCAAATCAATCCGTTGAAAAAGTCTGTGAAGAAGCTTATAAACAAATAAAATTGATTTTAAAATAAATACAGATGATTGTTATTCTTGCTATACTATTCTTAACAAAAAGTAAAATGAGGTGTTATTCATGAAATTAGTAATGACCGTTATTCAAGATTCAGATAGCTCAAAGCTTTTAAATGCACTTGTAGAAAGAGGGTTTCGTTCAACCAAATTATCAAGTACGGGCGGATTTTTAAAATCAGGGAATACAACAATTATGATTGGTACGGATGATCATAAAGTAGATGAAGTACTTGATATTATTAAGGGCCAATGTGAAAACCGCAGACAGATGATTTCTCCTGTGGCACCGATGGGCGGTAATGCAGATTCATACATTCCGTATCCTGTTGAAGTTGAAGTGGGCGGAGCTACAGTATTCGTACTACCAGTAGATCAATTTCATCAATTTTAAGAGAGAAGATTTTAAATAGAAAGTGATGATTGAATGGGAAATACATGGGAACAGCTTGAAGCTCTTCAGCCGAACGTATTAAAGATTTTGCAAAACAGCTTACTTAAAGAGCGAGTTGCTCATGCTTATTTATTTGAAGGAAGCAAAGGAACAGGTAAAAAACAAATTAGTTTTTTGTTTGCTAAAGCGCTGTTTTGCCAAAATCCAGTTAATCATAGGCCATGCCATGAGTGCAGTAACTGCCGGCGAATTGATTCAGGTAATCATCCAGATATTCACTTGATTGAGCCAGCTGGTTTATCGATTAAAAAAGAGCAAATTCAATTTTTGCAATCAGAATTCACAAAAACCGGTGTTGAATCTAATAAAAAGTTATATATTGTGAATCATGTTGATAAAATGACAGTAAGCGCAGCAAATAGTTTACTGAAATTTTTAGAAGAGCCTGGCAACGGAACTTATGCAGTTTTATTAACAGAAAATATACAGCGCTTATTAGATACGATTATCTCACGTTGCCAAGTAATATCATTTCGATCTCTTACACCAGAACAGTTAGCTGAAAAACTAGTAGAAAATGGCCTTTCCGCAGTAGATGCGTCCATCTTGTCTAATTTAACAAACAGCATTGATGAAGCAATTGAATTAAGTAAAGATGAATGGTTTGGACTTGCAATAAAGTTAGTGATACAATTATATGAAGTGTTAACAACGAGACCTCAACAAGCTCTTCTTTTTATTCATGAAAAGTGGGTAACACATTTTAAAGAAAAAGAACAAGCACATATTGGTTTAACTTTATTGATGCTTCTTTATCGTGATTTGTTGACGCTGCAAGTTGGACAAGAGTCTAAAATCGTCTATCGTCATAAAATAGAAGAATTAAAACAGCAAGCTCTTCAGACAACGCAGGAAAAAGCGATTTATCGCTTAGAGGTTATCTTGAAGGCCAAAAATAAATTAAATTCAAATATGAATCTACAGTTATTAATGGAACAGCTGGTGTTGGATTTGCAGGAGGGATAAAAGCTTGTATGATGTAGTAGGCGTTCGCTTTAAAAAAGCGGGAAAAATATATTATTTTGACCCTGGAGAACTTACAATTCCAGATGGTGAGTTTGTTATTGTAGAAACAGTTCGTGGTGTTGAATTTGGCAGAGTGGTTATTAATAAAAAGCAAGTAAGTGAACACGATGTCGTACTTCCTTTGAAAAAAGTAATCCGCATTGCCGAACAAAAAGACAGGCTGATTGTGGATGAAAATAAACAAGCTGCTAGAGAAGCGTATGACGTATGCGTGCAAAAAATTCAATCACACGATTTAGATATGAAGTTAGTAGATGTAGAATATACGTTTGATCGTAATAAAGTCATTTTTTATTTTACAGCAGACGGCCGTATTGATTTTAGAGAGTTAGTTAAAGATTTAGCTGCTATTTTCCGTACGCGAATTGAGCTTCGTCAAATCGGTGTACGAGATGAGGCAAAACTGTTGGGCGGGATAGGTCCTTGTGGCCGTATGCTATGTTGCTCAACGTTTTTAGGTGATTTTGAGCCGGTTTCTATTAAGATGGCCAAAGACCAAAACCTATCGCTTAATCCAACGAAAATTTCTGGTTTATGCGGACGTTTGATGTGTTGTTTAAAATATGAAAATGATGAGTATGAAACGGCAAAAGAACAGCTTCCTGATATAGGCTCAACAATTAAAACTTCAGATGGTTCAGGACGTGTAGTGGGTTTGAATATTTTGGAAAGAATTATTCAAGTGGAACTGTCAGATCACGAACAAATTTTAGAGTATACTCTGGATGAGATCAATAATGAAGGTGCTGTTTCGTTTCAAGCCACAGATTAACGAGGTGGGCAAAGGTGGATAAAAAAGAGATTTTTGATTCGGTGACAAACATGGAGGAACAAATTGGTCATTTATATAAGCAGTTAGGTGAGTTGAAAGAGCATCTTGCTGAGCTAATTGAAGAAAATCATCACCTGCAAATAGAAAATGATCATTTGCGCCGTCGCCTTGACCAGACAAACTTCGAAACGAAGCTGAAAAATAGACATTCAAAAGCAAGCGCTCAAACAAAAGAGCAAAAACAAATTGATATCGGAGAAGGATATGACAATTTGGCTCGCCTTTACCAAGAGGGTTTTCATATTTGTAACATTCATTATGGAAGTGTGCGTAAAGATGGAGACTGTTTGTTTTGCTTGTCATTTTTAAATAAAAAGTAACACCACCTCTCCCTTTTGGAGAGGTTCTTTTTATGAGTAAAAGATGTAAATAATAGATGTACAAGGAGAAGAACGACTATGGTTGAGTTATATGGAGATGAACGTTTAGATTATCTATTAGCCGATGAGGAGATGCGCATTATTCAAAGTCCGTCTGTCTTTTCCTTTTCATTGGATGCTGTGCTTTTATCTCACTTTGCTTATGTCCCAATTCGTAAAGGTAACTTGGTTGATTTATGTTCAGGAAACGGTGTAATCCCCCTGTTTTTATCTAAACGAACAAATGGAAAAATTATTGGTGTAGAAATTCAAGAGCGGCTACATAGTATGGCGCAAAGAAGTATTGTGTATAATCAGCTCGATGGGCAGATTAAAATGATACATGGTGATTTAAAAAATGCGCCTCAAGAACTGGGTTATGGAAAATATGATGTTGTAACATGTAATCCTCCTTATTTCACCACATCCAATAAAGAAGAGATAAATGAAAACGAACACTTTGCAATCGCTCGCCACGAAATTCATTGTTCGTTGGAAGATGTGATTAGAGCCAGCAGTCAACTAGTGAAGCAAGGCGGAAAAGTGGCATTAGTTCACCGTCCAGGAAGACTGTTAGATATCGTTACGTTAATGAGGCAGTACCGTTTAGAGCCAAAGAGACTTCAGTTTGTCTATCCTAAAGATGGGAAAGAAGCAAATACACTTTTAATTGAAGGTACGAAGGATGGAAGTCCAGATTTAAAGATTCTTCCTCCGCTGGTGGTCTACCAAGATAATGATGAATACACGGACGAATTAAAAAGGATTTTATATGGAACAAAATAATCATTATTTTTACGTAGTTGAATGCAAGGACTGTACGTATTACGCTGGTTACACGAATAATTTGCAAAAACGTATTTCTGTCCATAATGAAGGAAAAGGGGCAAAATATACGAGAGCAAGAAGGCCTGTTTCATTAATTTGGCATGAGGTGTTTACTTCTAAAACAGAAGCTATGCAAAAAGAATATTGGTTCAAACAGTTAAGCAGAGTGAAAAAACAGGCTTACATTCGAAGGGAGCAAGAAAAGCAGAATGAAATCACAAAAAAGTTATGATGTATCGAATGAACGAGGCGTTTTATATTTAGTTCCCACTCCTATTGGAAACTTAGAGGATATGACATTTCGTGCGATTCGAATTTTAAAAGAAGTTGATTATATTGCCGCAGAAGATACGAGACAAACGAAAAAACTATGTAACCACTTTGAGATCGATACACCTATTACAAGTTATCATGAACATAATAAACATACAAAAAGTGAACAGCTGTTAAGCGACTTAGACAGTGAAAAAAATATTGCTTTAGTAAGCGACGCGGGCATGCCTTGTATTTCAGATCCTGGTTATGAGTTAGTGGTAGCTGCCGTTAAAGAAGGATATACGGTTGTTCCGCTGCCGGGGCCTAACGCAGCATTAACAGCTTTAATTGCTTCGGGACTACCTACGGGGCAGTTTTACTTTTATGGATTTTTAAACAGAAATAAAAAACAGCGTAAAGAACAGCTTCAAGAGCTTCAGTATATTAAGGAAAGCATGATATTTTATGAAGCTCCTCATCGATTAAAAGAAACGCTAAAGAGTATAGAAGAAATTTTAGGGAACCGATCTATTGTGTTATGTAGAGAGTTAACAAAACGTTATGAAGAATTTTTAAGAGGAAGTGTATTAGAAGCAATTGAATGGACAAATGCTACAGATATTAGAGGCGAATTTTGCTTAATTCTTGAAGGGACAAATGAAGAAGCGCCAGATGAAAGTAATCTATGGTGGGAACAGCTCACCATTATTGAGCATGTTGATCACTATGTAGAAGAAGGACTTTCAAACAAAGAAGCTATTAAGCAAGTGGCAAAAGACCGAGATGTGTCAAAGCGAGACATTTATAGTGAATATCACGTACATTAAAAAAAGCTGTCTATCATAGACAGCTTTTCGTTTTATTTAGAAGCTTGTAAAGAATCTTGAAGTTCTTTCATGATTTGTTCTGCACCTTCACGGCTTAGAATTAATTTGCCGCTAGCAAGTTGAATGTTATCATCAGATACTTCACCTGTTACTTGGCAAGTCATGTTTGGTTTGTATTTTTTTAAGATGATGCGCTCTTCATCTACATAGATTTCTAGAGCATCTTTCTCTGCAATTCCTAATGTACGTCGTAATTCAATTGGAATTACTACGCGTCCTAATTCATCAACTTTACGAACAATACCTGTAGATTTCATATTAATCGTTCTCCTCTCAGTAATCATTTTTCTATGTTATTACTTTCGTCATTATTCGACAATTTCAACGTACTTTCATAATACCAGCGTTTCCAAAACTAGTCAATCATTTTATATGTAAAAAAATGTAGCTGGTAAAAAATTTTTTTCTCGACTTGTTTACAAGCTAATTGTGACCGTCAGTCAAGGAATGACAAGGGGTTTCATTGGAAAAAAGATTAATCGTCTAAATAGCTTGATATTAACTATTTTGAAGATAGGGTAAATATAATTCGACATAAAACGACAAAATTAGACCTATTTGTCGTTTTCATCAAAGTGACTTTTTGAATGAGGGTATATTTTATATAAAAATAGGGCGAAGCTGATACAATTAACAGGATTATTTTTTGGGAAAATAACGATTATTTAAAAATGAAGTGAATCCGTCATATTCCCGCGTATATAGGAAGAGAATGTTTTGAAATTATCATGTAAAATAGTATGATAGATAGTAGAATAAGAAGACAGGGTTTATATGATTACATACATATAAATCAAAATGTTGAAATGGAATGTTGGAGGTTATGAACATGGCAGATGGAAATAATACATTTTATATTACTACGCCGATTTATTATCCGAGTGGTAAATTACATATAGGGCATGCATACACGACGGTAGCGGGAGATGCAATGGCTCGTTATAAACGTTTGAGAGGGTTTGACGTACGTTATTTAACAGGTACAGATGAACATGGTCAAAAAATTCAGCGAAAAGCAGAAGAGAAAAACGTGACACCTCAGCAATACGTAGATGATATTGTATCTGGAATCAAAGAGCTGTGGGATAAGATGGATATTTCGTATGATGATTTTATCCGTACAACAGAACCAAGACATAAAGAAATCGTGGAAAAGATTTTCGCGCGTCTTTTAGAACAAGGTGATATTTATCTTGATGAGTATGAAGGTTGGTATTCAGTTCCCGATGAGACGTACTATACAGAGCATCAACTAGTAGATCCAATCGTTGAAAATGGAAAAGTTGTAGGCGGAAAAAGCCCGGATAGCGGACACCCTGTAGAGCTCGTTCGAGAAGAGTCCTATTTCTTTAAAATGGGGAAATACGTAGATCGTTTACTAGCTTTTTATGAAGAAAACCCTTCATTTATTCAACCAGAGTCCCGTAAAAACGAAATGATCAATAATTTTATTAAGCCTGGCCTTGAAGACTTAGCTGTTTCGCGTACGACGTTTGATTGGGGGGTAAAAGTTCCAGGTAACCCAAAACACGTTATTTACGTATGGATTGATGCGCTCTCTAACTATATCACCTCTCTTGGGTATGATACAGAGAACGATGAAAACTATCGAAAATATTGGCCGGCTAACGTACATTTAGTAGGAAAAGAAATCGTACGTTTCCATACTATTTATTGGCCAATCATGTTGATGGCCCTTGATTTGCCACTTCCTAAGAAAGTATTTGCTCACGGCTGGTTATTAATGAAAGATGGAAAGATGTCGAAGTCAAAAGGGAATGTAGTAGACCCAGTGACATTGATTGACCGCTATGGACTGGATGCCCTTCGTTACTACTTACTTCGTGAAGTTCCATTCGGTTCAGACGGCGTATTTACACCAGAAGCGTTTGTTGAACGTATTAACTTTGACTTAGCAAATGATCTTGGCAACCTAGTTAATCGTACAGTGGCGATGATTAATAAGTATTTTGATGGTGTTATTCCAACTTATGAAGGTAATGTAACAGAGTTTGATGCACTTATCGTCCAAGCTCAAAAAGATACAGTGAACAAATATGAAGAAGCGATGGAAGATATGGAGTTTTCAGTGGCTCTTGCTTCTATCTGGCAATATGTAAGCCGCACGAATAAATACATTGATGAAACGCAGCCTTGGGCGTTAGCAAAAGATGAGAATAAGCGTGCAGAACTTGCTTCTGTTATGACACATCTAGCTGAATCAATTCGTCACATTGCGGTATTGCTGCAGCCATTCTTAACGCGTACACCTGAGAAGATTTTTGCTCAGATTGGTGTAAAAGAAGATGTGTTAAAAACGTGGGAAAGCACAACGCGTTTTAATATGCTGAAAGAAGGCACAAAAGTAGAAAAAGGTGAGCCAATGTTCCCTCGTCTAGATCGAGAAGAAGAGGTAGCGTTTATTAAAGAGCAGATGCAAGGGAGTGCTCCAAAGGAAGAAAAACCTGTTGTGAAGGAAGAGCCTTCTGAAGAGATTATGATTGATGATTTCATGAAAGTAGAGCTTCGTGTAGCGCAAGTTACGCAAGTAGAACCAGTTAAAAAAGCAGATAAACTATTAAAGCTGCAGCTTGATCTTGGCTATGAAAAACGCCAGGTTGTCTCAGGTATTGCCAAGTTTTATAAGCCTGAAGAATTAGTAGGTCGAAAAGTAATTTGTGTAACCAACTTAAAACCTGTGAAACTGCGCGGTGAACTATCACAAGGAATGATTTTAGCGGGGGAAGATGAGAACGGTCTTTCACTAGCAAGCGTAGATCAAAACTTAGCAAACGGCACGAAGATAAAATAAGTACACGAAGATAAAATAAGTATAGGTAAAAGGGGTGTTTCACGTGTAACATGCGAGGACCCCCTTTTATTCATGGAAAGGATCGATTAGATGTTATTTGATACACATGTTCATTTAAACGCAGAACAGTATGAAGATGATTTGCAAGAAGTAATTAATCGTGCGTTAGAAAAAGGTGTTCAAAACATGGTAGTTGTTGGATTTGATGAACCTACCATTAAAAAGGCTATTCAAATAGCTGAAACGTATGACTTTATCTATGCGAGTGTAGGATGGCATCCAGTAGATGCAGTTGATATGACGGATGAGCACTTAGCTTGGATTGAAAAGTTAGCTCAGCATCCGAAAGTTGTTGCTTTAGGAGAAATGGGATTAGACTACCATTGGGATAAATCACCTAAAGAGGTTCAAAAGGACGTATTTCGCCGTCAAATTCGCTTAGCTCGCAAAGTGAATTTACCTATCATTATCCATAATCGTGATGCAACCGAAGACGTGGTAACCATTTTAAAAGAAGAGCACGTAGAAGAAGTTGGCGGGATTATGCATTGCTTCACGGGCAGTATTGAAGTAGCGAAGCAGTGTATGGATATGAATATGTATATTTCTTTCGGTGGACCTGTTACTTTTAAAAATGCGAAAAAACCAAAAGAAGTTGCTACAGAGCTTCCTTTAGATAAACTATTAATTGAAACAGACTGTCCTTATCTGACTCCTCATCCATTCCGCGGCAAGCGCAATGAACCTGGTTATGTTTCATACGTAGCAGAGCAAATTGCAGAGTTAAAAGGGA
Source organism: Priestia sp. YIM B13490 (assembly GCF_042787735.1). Lineage (NCBI taxonomy): Bacteria > Bacillati > Bacillota > Bacilli > Caryophanales > Bacillaceae > Priestia > Priestia sp. YIM B13490. The sequence goes on along the minus strand of NZ_JBHZOT010000020.1, from coordinate 38,425 downwards.
TAACGTATGAAGAATTAGCTGATATTACAACAGCTAACGCTAAAAAGCTATTTGGAATTAATGATTAAAACTTTTTCTCATATAACAATCATTTTCGTGTTAAAGTAAAGATAGGCGCAGAGGAGAATGTTATCCTCTGCCTTTTTCAGTTAAAATAACAGGTAGATGTTTTTTAATTTAGTTGATAATAAGATAAAACGTTGATTTCATAGAAGAAAAATGATGTGCGCAATGAGCATTTCATTTTTACTGAAAAGCAAATGAACAAAACTGAATGTTTTGGAGGAAGCAATGAAGATTAAAGAAATTATTGTAGTAGAAGGCCGAGATGACACTGTAGCAATTAAACGTGCAGTGGATGCGGATACCATCGAGACAAATGGATCAGCTGTAAATGAAGAAACCATTGAGAAAGTAAAATTAGCTCAAAAAACACGAGGCGTGATTATTTTTACAGATCCAGATTATCCAGGACAGCGAATTCGAAATATTGTTTCAGAACGTGTTCCCGGATGTAAACATGCATTCTTAGATAAAGAAGAGGCTCGTCCTAAAAATGGCAAAGGTATTGGAGTTGAACATGCTTCTATTGCATCTATTCAAAAAGCACTAAAAGATGTGAAGCAAGAGTGGATGGGGGCAGCTATGGAGATTTCTCAAGAGGATTTAATCATAGCTCGTTTGATAGGAGATAGTAAAGCCAAGTCTCGACGTGAAAGAATAGGGAAGTTATTAAAAATTGGTTATGCCAACGGAAAGCAGCTCCATAAACGATTACACATGTTCCAAATTTCAAAAGAGGACTTTATCAGAGCTGTTGAGCAGATAAATAAGGAGGAAAAGGGATCGTGTTAAAAGATATTGCAACGCCTAATCGAACCAAGGAAATTTTAAAGAAATACGGTTTTACATTTAAAAAGAGTTTGGGACAAAATTTTTTAATTGATACGAACATTTTACATCGTATTGTTGATCATGCGGAAATAACAGAAGAAACGGGAGCTATTGAGATTGGACCTGGTATCGGGGCCTTAACTGAACAGCTAGCAAAGCGCGCAAAAAAAGTGCTGGCATTTGAAATCGATCAGCGTTTGCTTCCGATTTTAGCTGATACTCTTTCTCCTTACTCAAATGCAAAAGTTATTCATCAAGATGTGTTAAAAGCGGATTTAAAAGGGACGCTCGAACAAGAATTCGAAAACATAGAAGATTTAATGGTCGTTGCGAATTTACCGTATTACGTGACGACACCCATTTTGATGAAGTTATTAGAAGAGCAAATTCCGGTACGTGGAATCGTCGTTATGCTTCAAAAAGAAGTTGCTGACCGTATAGCAGCTAAACCGGGAACAAAAGAGTACGGTTCACTTTCTATTGCTATTCAATACTATACAGAGGCTGAGACGGTTATGATTGTGCCTAAAACAGTGTTTAATCCGCAGCCTAATGTAGACTCAGCTGTTATTCGATTGTTAAGAAGACCGAAGCCAGCGGTAGAAGTCCAAGATGAAGCATTCTTCTTCCAAGTTGTACGAGCAAGCTTCGGACAGCGCCGAAAAACAATTTTAAACAATCTAGTGAACAACTTGCCAAATGGAAAGCAGAAAAAAGCGGACATTGAACAAGCACTTTCAACTGCTGAAATTGATCCGAAACGAAGAGGCGAAACGTTATCTATTCAAGAATTTGGAAAGCTAAGTGATCAACTTTTAAAATCATTTCGCTAAATTATCACATTTTTATCATGAAGTCATAGGCTATGAAGAGAATTTATTTTTGAAGTAGCAAAGACGGAGTGAAGCATATGAACATCAAAATTGGTGATATAGTTACACGACCTTCTTATCAAAGAGATTTGCTTTTTCGTGTTATAGCTATTAATGACAGCGAAACGGGGAAATATGCGACTTTAATAGGAGAAGACGTTCGGTTGATTGCGGACGCTCCTTGTACAGATCTAGAGGTTGTGGATGCTAAAGAACAGGATCAAAGAAAGAAGCAAGAAGAAGAACTTTTAGAAAGATCCTTGGAGCTTATTCAACAGGATTATCGGCTCGTTCGAGAGAAAACTGAATATAGCATGACAAATGGATACAGCCATTCACATCGCTTATTTCAAATTCCAGGAAAGGTCCTGCACGTAGACGGAGACCCTAATTATTTACGTAAATGTTTGTTGGTTTACGAAAAAATTGGTGTTCCTGTTTATGGTGTTCATTGCGTTGAGTCAGAAATGCCTGAGAAGGTTGGAAAGCTAATTGAGGATGTAAGACCCGATATTCTAGTGCTGACAGGTCATGATGCCTATTCCAAAGGAAAAGGAAATAAAGATGACCTCCTTGCTTATAGACATTCCAAGCACTATATTCAAACAGTCCAAGAAGCAAGAAAAAGAGTTGGTAATTTAGATCAGCTGGTGATTTTTGCAGGTGCCTGTCAATCGCATTTTGAATTATTGATTCAAGCTGGAGCAAACTTTGCTAGTTCACCTTCACGTGTAAATATTCATGCTCTTGACCCTGTGTATGTAGTAGCAAAACTAAGTTTTACTCCTTTCACAGATCGTATTAATGTATGGGACGTCTTACGTAATACATTAACGGGTGCTAAAGGTTTAGGAGGAGTAGAAACAAAAGGGCTGCTTCGCACGGGCATGCCTTATGAAAGCGATGAGTAGAAATAAAAACAACTGGTTACAGCATGTACACGCATGATGTGCAACCAGTTGTTTTTTCGTATGAAGCCAAAGTATACGCTTAATTACACAAAACCATTTTCAATATTTGCTAAAGATATACATATTTCGTTGAAAAACGAGCATACTAACAGCGAAATGTAGATTCATGTTGAAAATTATTTATTGACACAATTAGAGATAGATTGTTATAATTTTATGTTTTTGACTATTTTTCTAACATGTGTTACACTATACATAGTGAGGTGGACCAATATGGCGAAAACTTTGTCTGATATTAAGCAAGCGCTGGATTTGCACCTAGGCCAACGATTAACTTTAAAAGCAAACGGTGGTCGTAGAAAAACAGTAGAACGTTCAGGTGTATTAACAGAAACGTACCCATCTGTTTTTATCGTTGAATTAGATCAAGAGGAAAACTCTTTGGAGCGCGTTTCGTATAGTTACGCAGATGTGTTAACGGAAACAGTGCAACTGAAATTTTTCTAAGAATGACATAGGCAATATAGCAAGTGGTGATGAGCAGTGGACATTGGTTTACTGCTTTTTTATTGGTCTTTTTTTCAAATTATATATGCATTATTTTTTATACATACTATACATATCGTCCTCGCGTTTCTTATGTAAAAGAGCGAGGAGATTCAGGTTGAAATTTCATTTTATACGTAAAGGAGCCATGTGCAATGTCAAGGCGTAGAGGGATTATGTCATCGAAGCTGAAAGAAGAACTGGCTAAAGAACTTGGTTTTTACGATACTGTACAAGCAGAAGGCTGGGGCGCTATCCGGGCAAAAGACGCAGGCAATATGGTGAAGCGAGCTGTAGAGCTTGCACAGCAGCAGCTGAAGCAATAGCATAGTGAAAATCAATGCTTACACGACTATTTAAAGTGAAATGAGGAAAACCGAAGTGTATAACCGCTTCGGTTTTTTTGTCCCAAAATGAAAGATAAAACAGAGGATTAAACAAAGATGTTTAAATGAACAGCTATATCTTGTTCATTTTATGATAAAATAGCGTTAAACTCGATAAGATGAAGTAGGTGAAGTAAGTTGAAATTAATGGTGAAAGCACCGGCTAAAATAAATTTGTCACTTGATGTGTTACATAAACGTCCAGATGGTTACCATGAAGTTAAGATGATTATGACAACAATTGATTTAGCGGACAGAATTGAACTTTCTGACCGTGAAGATGGACGAATTGTTATCTATTCTCATAATCGCTTTGTTCCAGATGACCAGCGAAATCTCGCTTATCAGGCAGCGCAGATTTTGAAGCGACGTTATAACATTTCAAAAGGTGTAAATATATTAATTGATAAACATATTCCAGTAGCTGCTGGATTAGCTGGAGGCAGCAGTGACGCGGCTGCTACATTACGCGGTTTAAATACGTTATGGGAATTAGGGTTATCATTAGACACACTTGCAGAAATAGGGGCTGAGATTGGCTCTGACGTATCTTTTTGCGTGTACGGAGGGACAGCTCTTGCTACAGGGCGCGGAGAGATTGTAGAGCATATTGAGGCACCTCCAAGCTGCTGGGTGATTTTGGCTAAGCCTGAAATAGGTGTTTCTACAGCAGATGTATATCGAAACTTAAAAATTGAAGAGATGGATCATCCTAAAGTAGATGAGATGGTTCACGCCATACAATCAGGAAATTATGATCAAATGTGTAGCCTTGTAGGAAATGTATTGGAAGCAGTAACGCTGAAAATGCATCCAGAAGTAGCTCTCATTAAAGAACAAATAAAGCGTTTTGGCGCCGATGCTGTGCTCATGAGCGGCAGTGGGCCAACTGTATTTGGACTTGTACAGCATGATTCACGTATGCATCGCATTTATAATGGATTACGTGGCTTTTGTGATAAAGTTTATGCAGTTAGGCTACTAGGTGAACGAATAACGCTTGAATAAATCCGTATGTTAATGTTATATTTACATTACAATATTCGGATTTTCAGGAGGATGTTATGAAGTTTCGACGTAGTGGACGATTAATTGATATGACCAACTATTTCATTCAAAACCCTCAGCGCCTTATCCCTCTTACGTATTTTGCAGATAAATATGATTCCGCAAAATCATCTATTAGCGAAGATATGGCGATTATTAAACAAACTTTTGAACAGCAGGGTATCGGAACTTTGGTTACGCTACCAGGGGCTGCCGGCGGAGTTAAATTCATTCCAAAGATGACGAATGAAGAAGCCGGTCAGCTTGTTCAAGAATTATGTGGGTTGATTGAAAAACCTGAGCGTTTACTGCCAGGTGGATATTTATATTTAACTGATATTTTAGGGAACCCTCGCGTTGTGAATAAAATCGGTCGCTTGTATGCATCGCTTTTTGCTAACCGCAAAATCGATGTGGTGATGACTGTAGCAACAAAAGGTATTCCTATTGCGTATGCGGTTGCTCAGTATTTAGACGTGCCCGTTGTTATTGTGCGCAGAGACAGTAAAGTAACTGAAGGATCGACCGTTAGTATTAACTACGTGTCGGGTTCATCTAAGCGCATTCAAACAATGCTGTTAGCTAAAAGAAGTTTAGCGGTCGGGTCAAATGTACTCATCATTGATGATTTCATGAAAGCTGGCGGTACTGTAAATGGAATGGTTAGCTTGCTTGAAGAGTTCGATGCAACTGTTGCTGGTATTGGAGTTTTAGTAGAATCAGAAGATATTGAAGAACGTTTAGTGGATGAGTATGTGTCCCTTGTACAATTAACAGATGTAAATATCAAAGATAAACAAATTCGTGTACAAGAAGGCAATTACTTAAAATATATTTGATCAAGTAAGGGAGAGGAACATATGTTACAGGTTCAAACAAAAAATGCACCGCAAGCTATTGGTCCATATTCACAGGGAATTGTTGTGAATAACTTGTTTTACAGTTCAGGTCAAATTCCACTTCGTCCAGATGGTACGTTGGTCGAAGGAGATGTTCAAGTACAAGCTACTCAAGTATTTGAAAATCTAAAAGCAGTTCTTGAAGAAGCTGGAGCTTCTCTAAATACAGTTGTAAAGGCAACCGTGTTCATTAAAGATATGAACGACTTCGCAGCGTTAAATGAAGTCTATGGCGACTACTTCGGGGACCATAAGCCGGCACGTTCATGTGTAGAAGTTGCGAGACTACCTAAAGATGTACTTGTTGAAATTGAAGTTATTGCGCTTGTTAAAGGGTAATTAAATTAACAAATTTCTAACAAAAAGCAAGTAACTTCCAATTGTTCACTTTTTTTGCGAAAATTTTCTAAAAATTTTTTCTGAATAGCAGGAAAACACAAAATTCTGTGGAATTAAGTATGTAAAGCTTCGCATAGAAAAAGGTGGTGAACAAGATGGAAGTAACTGACGTAAGATTACGCCGCGTGAACACTGAAGGACGTATGAGAGCGATTGCTTCAATCACATTAGATGGTGAATTTGTTGTTCATGATATTCGTGTGATTGATGGTAATAATGGCTTATTTGTAGCCATGCCAAGTAAACGTACACCGGATGGTGAGTTCCGTGATATTGCACATCCAATCAATTCAAATACTCGCGGAAAGATTCAAGATGCTGTTTTAGCAGAATATCATCGTTTAGGTGAGGTAGAAGTTGAATTCGAAGAAGCGGGTGCTTCGTAAACATATGATACATTAAGAGTCTACTGAAAAGTAGGCTCTTTTCTTTTTGATTACCACTTATATAATTTCACACCTTTGTAAAACTTTAGCATTACCAAAAAATAAAATTCATGACTTATAAATGATTCCTTGAAATGCTGTCATTTTTGATATAATATTCTTAATGGATAAAAAGGTAAAATTGGAGGCCTGTTATGTCAAAAAGATATGCAGTCATATTGGCAGCTGGTCAGGGTACACGTATGAAGTCATCTTTATATAAAGTGTTACACCCTGTGTGTGGCAAACCGATGGTGCAACACGTAATTGATCAGTTATCACGTTTGGATTTAACAAATTTAATTACAGTTGTAGGTCACGGTGCCGAAAAAGTGAAATCACATGTTGGAGATAAAAGCTTATTTGCTTTACAAGAAGAGCAGTTAGGAACAGCTCATGCAGTAATGCAAGCAGAATCTTTACTTGCACATGAAAAAGGTACGACAATTGTTGTATGTGGAGATACTCCGCTTATTACAGCTGAAACAATTGAATCTTTATTAAAGCATCATGAAGCAACAAATGCAATGGCAACTATTTTAACAGCTCATGCAGAAGATCCAACAGGATATGGACGCATCATTCGAAATGAACAAGGGTCTGTTGAAAAGATTGTGGAGCATAAAGATGCCACAGAACAAGAGCGTCTTGTACAGGAAATTAATACTGGTACGTATTGTTTTGATAATGAGAAATTATTTGAGACACTTTCAAAAGTTTCAAATGATAATGTACAGGGAGAGTATTATTTACCTGATGTTATCGAAATTCTAAAAAATGAAGGTCAAATTATTTCTGCATATCAAACATCCGATTTTGCTGAAACATTGGGCGTTAATGATCGATTTGCTCTGTCTCAAGCAGAAGAAACAATGAAAAAGCGCATCAACAAGCAGCATATGTTAAATGGAGTGACGATTGTGGATCCTTCTAACACGTACATTTCAGCAGATGCTGTCATTGGCAGAGATACGGTTATTTATCCTGGTACGGTTATTCAAGGAACAGTTGTAATTGGAGAGAATTGTGAAGTAGGACCTAACAGTGAAATTAAAGACTGCAAAATAGGTAATAATACTTCTATTCGCCATTCTGTTGCTCACGATAGTGAAATTGGTCACGAAGTCACAATTGGCCCATTTGCACATATTCGTCCTCAATCATTAATTGGAGATGAAGTGCGCGTAGGAAACTTTGTAGAAATTAAAAAAGCATCTTTTGGCAAAGGTAGCAAAGCTTCTCATTTAAGTTATATTGGAGACGCAGAGGTCGGAAAAGGTGTAAACTTAGGGTGCGGATCTATTACAGTTAACTACGATGGGAAAAATAAATTTTTAACAAAGATTGAAGATGGGGCATTCGTAGGATGTAACTCAAACTTAATTGCACCTGTAACAATTGGTGAAGGCGCCTATGTTGCAGCTGGTTCAACCATAACGGATGATGTGCCAGGAAAAGCATTATCAATTGCTCGTGCGAAACAAGTAAATAAAGAAAACTATGCTGAAAAGCTTGATATTAATAAAAAATCCTGACGGAGGTTTCACAATAAAATGTCAAATGTATATGCTGATGAAAATTTAAAGTTATTTACGCTAAATTCAAACAAGGCTTTAGCTGAAGAGATCGCAAAAGTAATTGGTGTGGAATTAGGTAAATGTTCGGTTGATCGTTTCAGTGACGGTGAAATTCAAATTAACATTGAAGAAAGTATCCGTGGTTGTGATGTATTTATCATTCAATCAACAAGTGCTCCAGTTAACGAACACTTAATGGAATTATTAATTATGATTGATGCATTAAAACGTGCATCAGCTAAAACAATTAACATCGTTATGCCTTACTATGGCTATGCTCGTCAGGATCGTAAAGCTCGTGCACGTGAACCAATCACTGCCAAATTAGCAGCAAATATCATTGAAAAAGCGGGAGCTACTCGTATTATCACATTAGATTTACATGCTCCTCAAATTCAAGGTTTCTTCGATATTCCAATTGACCATTTAGTAGGTGTTCCAATTTTAGGTGAATACTTCAAAAGTAAAAACCTTGATGACGTTGTTGTTGTATCTCCGGACCACGGTGGCGTAACGCGTGCTCGCCGTTTAGCGGAACGTCTAAAAGCGCCGATTGCTATCATTGACAAACGTCGCCCACGTCCAAACGTAGCAGAAGTTATGAACATTGTTGGACAAGTGGAAGGAAAAACAGCAATCTTGATTGATGATATGATTGATACAGCTGGTACAATTACAATTGGTGCAAGTGCATTAATTGAAGCAGGTGCAAAAGAAGTATATGCTTGTTGTACACACCCAGTACTTTCAGGCCCTGCGATTGAGCGTATTCAAAACTCTACAATCAAAGAGCTAGCTGTAACAAACTCTATTGCTTTAACAGAAGATAAGAAAATTGATAAAGTAACAGAACTTTCAGTAGCTCCGTTAATCGGTGAAGCGATTATTCGTGTTCACGAAGAGCAATCAGTTAGTACATTATTTGATTGATAAACAGAACCTCTTTCCATTTGGAAAGAGGTTTTTTTGAAAAAAATTTAAATGTGCTAACCCTTGATTTTAAAGCGCTTTGGACGGAAAGAACAAAGATATATTACTGTTCAAACTGGGTTTCATGTTTAGCAACCTTCTAAAAAGGGTACATTTTAAGTAGAAAACATACTGGAAGGTGAATAAAATGAGTATTTCAATTCAAGCAAATAAAAGAACGGATTTCAAAAATTCTACAAATAGAAAGATTCGCGACGAAGGAAACTTCCCAGCGGTTGTTTACGGAAATAAAACAGAATCCACACCTATTTACTTAAACAGTGCTGATTTTATTAAGACTATTCGTGAAGCAGGACGCAATGGAGTGTTAACATTACAAGTGGATAAGCAAAAATATTCCGTAATGTTACATGATATTCAAACTGATCCATTAAAAAACGAAATTGTCCACGCCGATTTCCAAGTGGTCGACATGAAGAAAGAAATTGATACTGAAGTTTCTTTATCTCTAGTAGGAGAAGCAAAAGGAACAAAAGAAGGCGGCGTATTACAGCAGTCTCTATATGAAATTTCATTAAAAGGCTTGCCGCAGGATATCCCATCGTCTATTGACGTAGATGTATCAGAGTTAGGAATTAATGATACAATCACAGTAGCGGATATTAAGGTAGATAAAAAGCTAGAAATTACGCATGATGCAGAAGATACAGTTGCTTCTGTGCTACCTCCTCAACAGGAAGAAGAGCCAGACAGCGGCGAAGTTCAGGATGCTAAAGGCGATGTTGAAGCAACAAAAGAAAAAGATAACGAAGAATAATATAAAAAGACGTAACCAAAAGGTTACGTCTTTTTGTGTGAATTGATTATAATAAAAGTGATACTATATAGTAATGTAAAACATTAAAGACATTTACCTATTATGTACAACTTACATAGAGTGGAAAGGAGTATCTATTTTGAAATTAATCGTTGGTTTAGGGAATCCTGGAAAAGAATATGACCGTACCCGTCATAACATAGGATTTATGGCAATTGATAAAATTGCTGAACAGTTTATGATTTCATTAGATAAAACAAAGTTTAACGGAATATATGGAACAGGTATAATAAAAGGAGAAAAAGTCATATTATTAAAGCCTCTAACATATATGAATTTATCAGGAGAAAGTATTCGCCCGTTAATGGACTATTTTGATATAGACGTCGAAGACTTGCTTGTTATTTACGATGACTTAGATTTACCGTGCGGAAAAGTAAGATTGCGTACAAAAGGAAGTCCGGGCGGCCATAACGGAATAAAATCAATTATTCAGCATTTAAAAACCCAAGAGTTTAACCGGATTCGTATTGGAATCGATCGTCCGAAAAATGGTATGAAAGTAGTTGATTACGTACTAGGGCGCTTTACAGAAGATGAAATGGTTCATATGGAAGAAGCGATGAAAACGTCTGTACACGCGAGTGAGGATTTTTTAGGTAAACCGTTCTTAGAAGTAATGAATCGCTATAATTAAGTAGAATAAAATTTCTCTCAATCGTCCATACTAACACTAAAAGATTTGGGAGGATTTGTATGTCTATTCATTATTTCTGTAGACATTGTGGCGCAAAAGTCGGTATGATAGAAAAGACAGCTCACAATACAGAAGCACTCGGTTTTAATCACCTAACCGCAGATGAACGAAAAGACTTTATTCACTACCATAATAGTGGAGATATCGTGGTTAAAATTATTTGTGAAGACTGTCAAGAAGCGCTAGAACGAAATCCAGACTATCATCAGTACGAAACATTTATACAATAAAAAGCTTTGGTCTCAAACCAAAGCGTTTTTCTGTTTAGTTTAGACATATCATGGGAGGAGGGAATTCCTTTGCGAGGGATTAGACAGCAATTTGAAGAAAATAAAGAAATTGGAGCTGTTGTCAGCAGTTTAGAAGAAGGTTTGAAAGAACAGTTAGTAACGGGAATTTCCGGTTCAGCTCGATCTGTATTAATGGCACTCTTAAATGAGGATAAAAAATACCCCTTATTAGTAGTGACTCATAATTTATATCAAGCTCAAAAAGTGTATGAAGACCTTTTGCATCTTTTACCGGAAAAAGACGTTTTCTTATACCCTGTTAACGATTTAGTTGCTACAGAAGTGGGGATTGCAAGTCCAGAATTAAAGGCTCAGCGAATTGAAGTACTCAATTATTGGAGTCAACATACAGGTGGAGTAGTTGTAACACCGCTTGCAGGAATTCGAAAGCTGCTGCCTCCTAAAGCAAGATGGGAGCAAACACAGCTGCCGTTTCAAATGGGAATTGACATCGACGTTGATCATTATTTAAAAAGGTTAGTTGAGTTGGGCTATGAGCGGGCATCGATGGTTTCAGCTCCGGGTGAGTTTAGTGTGCGCGGAGGAATCATTGACATTTATCCGTTAACAGAAGAGCTACCTGTCCGAATTGAATTATTTGATACGGAGATTGATTCCATTCGTACTTTTACAATCGAGGATCAACGCTCTCAAGAGCAGTTAAAAGAAATTTCAATCGGCCCTGCTACGGAAATCATTGTGAATCAAAATGAAGTAGCCCAAGGAATTGAAGAACTAGAAGCACAGCTGGCTTCGACGCTGCAACAAGTAAAAAACGCAGCGCTAAAAGCTACCTTAACAGAAAATATTAAAGGTGAAATCGAACAGCTGCGTCAAGGCCAGCTTCTTGAAAATATGTTCAAGTATTTATCATTCTTCTACGAATCGCCTGCTAGTTTACTAGATTATTTACCAGAAGGCGGCCTTGTCATCTTTGATGAGACCACTCGAATTCAAGAAACGTCTGATCAGCTTGAAACAGAGGAAGCTGAATGGATAACCGAATTATTAGGACAGGGGCAAATTGTTCGAGACGTTCAATTATCTCATAAGCTCCCATCTCTTATTCAGCGAGCAAAACATCAGTTTTTATACTTATCGTTATTTTTGAAGCACGTATCGTATACTAGTCCGCAAAATATTATTAATATTTCATGTAAGCAGATGCAGCAGTTTTACGGCCAAATGAACTTATTAAAAAGTGAAATTGAACGTTGGAAAAATGCTAATTATACGGTAGTCCTCTTAGGAGCAGATAAAGAGCGCGTGAAAAAACTTGAAGGTGTGCTGGCAGATTATGATATTGATTCATCTATTTTAGATGGAAATGGTCAGCTTGTGCCAGGTCTTGTTCAAATCATTGAAGGCGATTTACAAATGGGCTTTGAACTGCCGATGCAAAAATTAGCTGTTTTAACCGAGGAAGAATTGTTTAAAAAACGGGTAAAGAAATCAAAGCGTCGTCAAAAGCTTTCCAATGCAGAGCGTATTAAAAGCTATTCAGAGTTAAACGTAGGTGACTATGTCGTACACGTGAACCACGGTATTGGCCGTTACTTAGGAATGGAAACGTTAGAGATTAACGGTAATCATAAAGATTATATCCATATCAAATATGAAGGCTCTGACAAGCTGTACGTTCCTGTTGAACAGATTGATCAAGTACAAAAATATGTAGGCTCTGAAGGGAAAGAGCCAAAAGTATATAAACTTGGCGGAAATGACTGGAAGAAAGTGAAACGAAAAGTTGAGTCTTCTGTTCAAGACATCGCTGATGACTTAATTAAACTGTATGCAGAGCGTGAAGCAAGTAAAGGTTATGCATTTTCTCCGGATGGCGATTTACAGAGAGAATTTGAAACAGCTTTCCCTTATCAAGAAACCGAAGATCAGCTTCGTTCTGTACAAGAAATTAAAAAGGATATGGAACATGAAAGACCAATGGATCGTCTGCTTTGCGGAGACGTTGGATATGGAAAAACGGAAGTAGCCATTCGTGCTGCGTTTAAAGCTGTGACAGATGGAAAACAAGTGGCTATTTTAGTGCCAACCACTATTTTAGCTCAGCAGCATTATGAAACCATCCGTGAGCGTTTTCAAGACTATCCAATCAACATTGGGCTGTTGAGCCGCTTTCGCAGCCGTAAACAGCAGCAAGAAACAATTAAAGGGTTAAAAAACGGGACCGTAGATGTAGTGATTGGTACACATCGTTTACTATCTAAAGACGTGATTTATAAAGATTTAGGATTGTTAGTTATCGATGAAGAGCAGCGTTTTGGTGTAACGCACAAGGAAAAAATCAAGCAAATGAAAGCAAACGTTGATGTCCTTACACTTACAGCAACGCCTATTCCACGAACATTACATATGTCTATGTTGGGCGTAAGGGATTTGTCTGTTATTGAAACGCCGCCTGAAAATCGTTTTCCGGTTCAAACATATGTAGTGGAGTATAATCCGGTTCTAGTTCGTGAAGCGATTGAGCGTGAGTTAGCGCGTGATGGCCAAGTTTACTTTTTATATAATCGCGTAGAAGATATTGAACGAAAAGCAGAAGAAATTTCGATGCTCGTGCCTGATGCTAGGGTAACGTATGCCCACGGAAAAATGAATGAAACCGAACTCGAAGCGGTTATTTTAAGCTTTTTAGAAGGCGAATATGACGTGATTGTGAGTACAACCATTATCGAAACGGGAGTAGATATTCCAAATGTAAATACGCTTATTGTCAACAACGCTGATAAGATGGGATTATCACAACTGTACCAATTAAGAGGGCGTGTAGGTCGTTCAAACCGCGTGGCATATGCGTACTTTACGTATCACAAAGACAAAGTACTGACAGAAGTAGCTGAAAAGCGTCTGCAAGCTATTAAAGAATTCACCGAATTAGGTTCTGGTTTTAAAATTGCTATGCGTGATCTTTCAATACGTGGTGCCGGAAACTTACTGGGTGCTCAGCAGCATGGATTTATCGATTCTGTCGGTTTCGATCTCTACTCGCAAATGCTTAAAGAAGCGATAGAGGAAAGACGCGGGTCTGACGGAGAAAATGTGAAATTTAATGTAGAAATGAATCTGGACTTAGACGCGTATATTCCTGATCAGTACATTACAGACGGCCGCTTGAAAATTGAGATGTATAAGCGCTTTAGAGGAATTGAAGCACTAGAGGATATTCAAGAATTGCAGGATGAAATGATTGATCGTTTTGGTGAGTATCCGGCTGAGGTTGAGTATTTGTTTAAAGTAGCGGAAACAAAAGTATATGCAACGCAGAACTTAGTAGAATCTATTCTTCAGTCAAAACAAGAAATTTCTATTCTGCTGTCTGAAGAAGCGAGCTCAACGGTAGACGGCCAAAAATTATTCATGCTAGGTGATCAATTTGGCAGAATGGTCAGCTTAGGTATGGAAGGCAAGAAAGTAAAATTAGTGGTTAATGTAAAAGGACTTGCTCAAAAAGAATGGCTCAATATTGTGTACCAGTTAGTAAAAGGAGTAGCCACTGTTAAAAAAGAACAAGTTACGAATTAAAAAGAAGGCTCATTTTTGAGCCTTCTTTTTATATAGCCGAAATAAAAATACCCAAATCCCCATGTTTTGGCGGTTTTTTGGACATTTTTTTAATAAAAGCACACTTTTTAACAAAAAAAGAGATGGTTGGTGAATAGAAGTTGTAGAGTGAAGAATACTAACCTCAACAAAGGTGAACCTTTTATCATATAGCCATCAGTGATATTCACCAACTATTTTAATCATCATATGAAAGAGAGGCTTCAATGAATGAAAGCAACAGGTATTGTTCGTCGTATTGATGATTTGGGTCGCGTTGTGATTCCAAAAGAAATTAGAAGAACGCTTCGCATCCGAGAGGGAGATCCCCTAGAGATTTTCGTCGATCGCGATGGAGAAGTTATTTTAAAGAAATATTCGCCAATTAGTGAATTAGGAGACTTTGCAAAAGAGTATGGCGAAGCGCTATACGATAGCTTGGGTCATCCTGTACTTATTTGTGACCGCGATGTATTTATTGCGGTAGCAGGAAGTTCTAAAAAAGAATACTTAAATAAAAACATTAGTTCGTTAGTGGAATCTGTTATGGAAAGCCGCAGTTCTTCTTTAGTAACTGATGGGAAAAACCTTGAATTTGTCGATGGATACGAAGAAAATATTTCTTCTTACACAATCGGTCCGATTATTGCAAATGGAGATCCGATTGGAGCTGTTGTCATTTTCTCAAAAGATAAGTCCCTTGGTGAAGTAGAGCATAAAGCGGCCGAAACAGCAGCTAGCTTCTTATCTCGTCAAATGGAGCAGTAAGCGTAATTATCTTTATTTTACATTATTTACTGAAAAGGTAGCAGTTTCTGCTGCCTTTTTCATGCTGTCTTACCTTAGAAATAAAGAGAACATGATATAATGGTACGGTATTTTATTTATTGGAAAGTGCAGGATGTTTTATAAGAACAAAGCTCTATTCTATTGCGGTTAGCGGCTAATAAAAAGAGTTGTTCACATCATTACAAGCTGCAGGTGAAAGGTGTAGGAATGCAGAAACAATCAAAGCTCTATTCTATTTTTAACGGCGCCATTATTTTAACGCTCGCAGGTTTATTTACGAAAATCTTAAGTGCCACTTATCGTATTCCATATCACCATATCGCGGGAGATATAGGGTTTTATATCTATCAGCAAGTTTATCCGCTATATGGAATTGCGCTACAGCTAGGTACATATGGTTTCCCTGTAATTATTTCAAAGTTAGTAGCTGAGTATGCGGTAACAAATCGGAGAAAGGAAATCCGAGGAATACTTCAAGTTTCGTTTGCTTTTTTGTTTGTAGTAGGCTGCACGATATTTGCGTTTGAATATATTTTCGCAGAAACGATTGCCGAGTGGATGGGAGATCGTAAATTAACGGTTCTCATTCAAATTATTTCATTTTCCTTTTTACTTATTCCGTTTATTGCTGTTATTCGTGGTTATTATCAAGGATTACATAATATGTTTCCTACAGCGCTGTCTCAAATTGCAGAACAAGTTGTACGGGTAGGGACTATTTTGTATCTGTCTATTTTCTTGATCCAACATGGTTATGATCTATATACTGCAGGGGCGGGAGCTATTTTTGGTTCCATAACAGGCGGTATCACATCCCTTATTATTTTATTTTTATTTGTTTTTAGAACAAAGACAAATTCTAAGGGAGTATTTCAACGCATAAAAAAAGCAGACATCAAGAGAATATTTAAAATCCTTATTATTCAAGGCTTATTAATTTGTATTAGCGGTATGGGTCTGCTGTTTATCCAGCTTATTGACTCCTTTACTTTATATTCTAGTCTAACGGCGCACGGCATGGCTGAAGAAGCAGCACAAATTTTAAAAGGTATTTACGACCGCGGTCTTCCGTTGATTCAATTAGGTACAGTAGTAGGTACAGCTTTTTCGCTTTCGCTTGTACCTGTTATTTCTTCAGCCATTGCGAAAAAGAACTTGTCATTTGTGGTTGAAAAAGTTCAGCTGTCTCTCCGTCTATCGCTTGTAGTCGGAGTTGGAGCAGCTTTTGGCTTGATTGCGCTGATGAAACCCATTAATATGCTTTTATACGGTGACTCCCACGGAACGGACGGTTTACAAATTTTGAGCTTGTTAGTTATATTTACAACAGTAGCAGCAACTGCTGGAGCTGTGCTGCAGGGGATGGGAGCTGTTTTTGCGCCTGTAATAGCCGTCATCGCTGGCATGGCAGTCAAACTAATATTGAATCTTTGGCTAATACCAGATTTTCAAACCATAGGAGCAGCCATTGCTTCCTCAGCTGGATTCGCTATCGTTGCAGCAATCAATCTATTTTGTCTGTATAAAAAGTTAGCTGTACCTCTTGTTCCGAAAAAGGCGAGTGGAGGTATTTTTATAACGGGCATAGCAATGGTCGTTCTTTTGCAAAGCTATTTATTTTGTTTACATCACTTTGTATGGTCTAATGGTTTAGATACAAGCAAACAAGTGGTTGAAACAGGAGCTGGTGTTTTAATAGGCGGTTTGTTTTATTTGTTTATCATTATGAAACAACACATTTTTACCGAAGAGGAATTACGTTTACTTCCAATGGGAAGTGTTTTAGCTAAATACGTATTAAAAAATAAATAAGAAGGTGAAGCAATGACAGGTAAAGTAACAGTTATTGGTTTAGGAGCAGGCGATTTAGAACAGCTACCTGTAGGTATTTATCGCTTGCTACAGCAGGAAAAGCATATTTATATGCGCACAAAAGAACATCCTGTAATCAAAGAATTAGAAAGTGAAGGCTTGACGTATGTATCCTATGATGACGTATACGAATCTTATGATGCATTTGAAGAGGTATATGAACATATATCAAATGATTTAATCGATAAAGCTTCAATAGAAGAAGTGGTGTATGCCGTTCCTGGGCACCCTTTAGTGGCAGAACGTACGGTTCAATTACTTTTACAAAAAGGAAAAGAACGAGGCATTCCTGTTGAAATTAAAGGAGGACAAAGCTTCTTAGACCCAATTTTTGGTGCGCTAAAGATCGATCCTATCGAAGGATTTCAGCTGCTAGATGGAACAGATTTAAAGCGAAGCGAAATAGAGTTAACCGGTCATGTTCTAATTGCTCAAGTGTACGATCAGTTCGTTGCTTCAGAGGTAAAGCTAACACTGATGGAACACGTTCCTGATGATTACCTCGTTTATATTGTAACAGCAGCGGGAAGCAGTGAAGAAAAAATCCAGCCGGTCAAGCTGTATGAATTGGATAGAGAAATGTCGCTCAATAACTTAACGACTATTTATGTGCCTCCAGTAGCAGACGAAACAATTTTATATCATCAATTTGACTCGTTCAGAAGGATTATTGCCACGCTCAGAGGGCCAAACGGATGTCCTTGGGATCAAAAACAAACGCATGAATCGCTCAAGCGCTATTTGCTAGAAGAGTCATATGAGTTATTAGATGCAATTGACCGTCAAGATGACGATAATATGATTGAAGAGCTCGGTGATGTATTGCTGCAAGTATTGCTTCATGCCCAAATCGGTGAAGATGAAGGAATGTTTTCAATTGATGATGTCATTCGCAGTGTTTCAGAGAAAATGGTAAGACGCCATCCGCATGTATTTGGGGAAGTGAGCGTGAATAATGCAGATGAGGTCTTGAAAAATTGGGATGAAATCAAAAAAGAAGAAAAAGGAGAGGAACCTTCTTCTCTGTTAGCTTCTGTACCTGGGGCTATGCCTTCTTTAATGAAAGCGCATGGATACCAAAAACAAGCTGCAAAAGTTGGTTTCGATTGGTCAGAAGTTGAACCAATGTGGGGGAAAGTACAGGAAGAACTTGCTGAATTCCAAGAGGAAGTACAGCATGCTGATAAAGAAAAAATGAGCGATGAATTTGGAGATATTTTATTTGCTTTAGTGAATATTGCAAGGTTTTATAAAATTGACTCTGAAGCTGCATTAGCTAAAACGAATACAAAATTTTTAAATCGATTTCAATATATTGAAGAAAAAGTGAGAGCTTCTGAAAAACCATTTGAATCTTTTTCGTTAGAAGAGTTAGATGAATTTTGGGAAGACGCCAAAAAAACAGGTTTGTAAAACAGAAAGGTGAGGGAATTATGAGGTTAGATAAATTTTTAAAAGTATCACGTTTAATTAAGCGCCGTACATTAGCAAAAGAAGTATCAGACAAGGGCCGTATTACCATTAATGGTATCGTTGCAAAAGCAAGCACAAATGTGAAAGTAGGAGATGAGTTAGCGATCACATTTGGCACGAAGAAAATTACCGTTAAAATAGAGGCTCTTCAAGAAGCAGCTAAAAAAGAAGAAGCAGCTAATTTGTACTCAATTGTCAAAGAAGAGCGTATTTCATCTGAAGTATAACTGATGAAGGCTTGTTCTAAATCACCTTTCTCATTCATATGTTTTAAACAACAGATAACAAGAGCGAATGCTCTTAATGAATGAGGTGGGGATGAAGATATGAGCCAATTTCACGAAACAAGCAATTCAAACAAAGACCATACTCCAAATCATGATTTAGTGATGAAGGGTCGGCGTCTCTTAGATATCACGGGTGTGAAGCAGGTAGAGAGCTTTGACAATGAGGAATTTTTACTTGAAACAGTGATGGGTTTCTTGTCAGTTAGAGGGCAAAATCTGCAAATGAAAAATTTAGACGTTGATCAAGGAATTGTATCGATAAAAGGAAAAATCTTTGATATAGTTTACTTAGATGAGAACCAATCGGAGAAGGCTAAAGGATTCTTTAGTAAGTTGTTTCGATGAGTTTAAACATTCAGCTCTATACAATGCTTGCGATGGTATCGATGGGAAGCGGTTTAGGTGCTTCTCTCGATACTTATCGTTACTTTGTTAATCGCTCTAAATCACGCCCATGGTTTGTATTTGTGAATGACGTATTGTTTTGGATGGTGCAAGCTCTTCTCATTTTTTACGTGTTGTTTTTAGTGAATGAAGGAGAACTGCGTTTGTATGCGTTTCTTGCTTTGTTTTGCGGCTTTGCCGCGTATCAAAGCTTATTTCAATCACTGTATTTAAAAGTATTAACATTTACTGTCTCGAGCGTATTAAGTTTATATCGAGGTGTTTTAACGCTTAGTAATATTTTTTTGGTCAAGCCTATCCGCTTCTTTATTCATATTTTAGTTGTAGTCGCTTTAGGGATCTACCGAGCTGTTCATAAGCTGCTCGTATTCTGTCTAAAGCTTATTTACGTACCGACCAGGTGGCTTCTTTTCGTATTTTGGAGAATGATGCCTAAACCTGTAAAACGATTTTTACATATGGGTTTTCGGTATATAGAAGGAATTTACAATCGTGCAAAGAATATGATAATGAGAATCGTTGCATGGGTGAACACTTTAAAAAACAAGGGGGACGACTAATTCAATGAGTGCGGTACGAAAAAAAAAGGTCGCGAAGTTAAATACTGATTATAGCCATAAACAAGAGCAAATTAAACAAAATACAGATCGAAAGCGTATCGGTTTAATTAGGCGTTTGACTGTTTTCGGAGTGTTGGCCTTAATCATTGGTGGATTGATGGTATCAGCTTTAATTACGCAAACCTCAGCTATTGAGAACAAAAAAGCTGAGAAGGTGAAATTAGAACAGCAGCTGACAAAATTACAAAGCAAGCAAAAACAGTTAAAAGGTGAAATCGTCAAGTTAAATGACGATGATTATATTAAAAAGATTGCCCGCAGAGATTATTTTTTATCAGAAGACGGGGAAATTATCTTTAATGTAAAAAAAGACTAAACGTATGGTTCGTTGACAGTGTATTTTTGCTTTTTGTATAATATAATAAATTGATTTCTTTTATCATTTAAGGAGGAGCATTTTTTTTATGTCAATCGAAGTAGGCAGCAAGTTACAGGGAAAGGTAACAGGTATTACGAACTTTGGAGCTTTTGTTGAGTTACCAGGAGGTTCAACAGGCTTGGTTCATATCAGTGAAGTAGCTGATAATTACGTAAAGGACATTAACGACCATTTAAAAGTGGGCGACGAAGTTGAAGTCAAAGTAATTAACGTTGAGAAAGATGGTAAAATTGGTCTTTCAATTAAGAAAGCGGTAGACAAACCAGAACGTCCAGAAAGACCAGAGCGTCCTGCAAGAGCGCCACGCTCAGACCGTCCACGTGATTCACGCCCACAACGTAATAACAATCGTGGTGGCGGTAATGATTTCCGTACAAAAGAAACATTCGAACAAAAAATGAATCGTTTCTTAAAAGACAGTGAAGAACGTTTATCTTCCCTAAAACGCCATACCGAATCAAAACGCGGTGGACGCGGTGCAAAACGCGGTTAACTTGCTGCTTATATCAAATAGATAGCGAGTTTTTGGAAAGTGCCTTTTATCTAAAAGGTGCTTTTTTTATATGTAAAAAAGAGTAGAAAAAAAGCATGTACTGTTGTACATGCTTTTTGATGACCCGTACGGGATTCGAACCCGTGTTACCGCCGTGAAAGGGCGGTGTCTTAACCGCTTGACCAACGGGCCGTTATTCGAGTAGCGGCGGAGGGGATCGAACCCCCGACCTCACGGGTATGAACCGTACGCTCTAGCCAGCTGAGCTACACCGCCATTATACGTTCTCTAAAAGACATTTATAATAATATAAAAAAGAAGGGTTATTGTCAATAACTTTTTTGTTATTTTTATAGACTATTATTTGCTTTTGAAAAAAATGATGAGCATAGGCTTTCTCTGAGGCAAACAGTATCTCTGATATTTTTTAAATTGCCATGTAAGATTGTACATCTTTTTGTATAGTTTTCAATATAATACTAGAAAATAGTCGAACGATTATAGGTATTTGACTAGTCCGTTTGACAAAATTTCACCTTTCGCCGCGATATAATAATGAATAAGTATAATTAGCGGGTGGTGGGAGAATGCAAAAGACGGAAAGAGATTTTGCAAGTCCAACAACAGAGGCGGTATTTAACCGAACTAGATTAGAAATGTCCCGTGTGTTTACAAAGGCGGGTATGAAAACGGAAAAGGTGTTATTTCAATGGGGATTGTTGCTGCTAGTCGTAGGTTTTTTATTAGGACGAGCGTTAATTTTAATGAAAATCATGCCATTTGCTTTGCCATTCTTTGCAGCTGTAATGGCTATAAAGAAAGAAAAAGCACCGTTAGCAAGTTTAGCCGTATTGGCAGGGGCATTTAGTGTTTCCATTCAAAATGGAGGTACCGTATTTGCTACACTATTTGTTTTCTTACTAATTCATCGATTTAGCGGCATACTGACAATGGATCCGTTAAAGAAGCTGCCGTTCACTGTATTTAGCGCGATGTTACTTACAAAACTAACTATTTTTTATGTGTTTACCAAGGAATTCACCATGTATGATTTTACATTTGTGGCAGTAGAAGCAGGGTTGAGCTTTATCTTAACCATGATTTTCTTACAAAGCGTGCCTTTAATTTCATACCGAAAGCGAAAACAATCATTAAAAACAGAAGAAGTGATTTCTCTAATCATTTTGTTGGCATCTGTTATGACGGGGACAATAGGGTGGATGATTTACGGGCTTTCGGCTGAACATATATTATCTCGTTACTTAGTATTAGTTTTTGCATTTGTATCCGGCCCTACGATAGGAGCTACGGTAGGGGTCGTAACCGGTTTAATTTTAAGCTTCGCGAATGTTTCTAGTTTGTATGAAATGAGTTTACTCGCTTTTTCCGGCTTGCTTGGAGGACTTTTAAAAGATGGTAAAAAGCTAGGAGCAGCTCTTGGGCTGGTTGTTGGTTCATTGCTAATTGGCCTATATGCTCAGGCAGATCAAGGGTTGACGACTAATTTGTATGAATCACTGACGGCTGTTGTCCTATTTTTATTAACCCCATCTTTTGTTTTGAAAAACTTGAGTAAATTAGTACCAGGGACATCTGAAAACATGCTTGAACAACAGCAGTACGTGCGCAAGATCCGAGATGTAACAGCGAATCGCGTAGAACAGTTCTCAAATGTTTTTCAAGCACTTTCCAAAAGTTTTACGCAAAATGGATTTTATGATGAAAAGCCAAGCGCCGATAAAGAAGTCGATTATTTCTTAAGCAGCGTTACCGAAAGGACGTGCCAATTTTGTTTTAAAAAAGAACAATGTTGGGCACAGCAGTTTGATACAACCTATGAATATATGAAGGAAATTATGCTTGAAGTTGATAATGGCACTCTTGAACAAAATCCAAGACTAATTCGAGAAATGGACAAACATTGTGTGAAATCGAAAAAAGTCATCGATGTGATTGAGCATGAACTTACGTATTTTAAAGCCAATCAGCACTTAAAAGCCCAAATTCAAGAAAGTAGAAGGATTGTAGCAGAACAGCTTCACGGTGTTTCTGAAGTTATGGGAAATTTTGCAAAAGAAATTAAGCGAGAGCGCGAAAATTTAAATGTACAAGAAGAACAGATTTTAGAAGCTCTTCGCAACTTTGGGATGGAAATCAATCAAATTGAAATTTATAGCTTAGAACCTGGAAATGTAGATATTGAAATGTGGGTGCCATATTGTCACGGAAGAGGAGAATGCGAGAAGATTATTGCGCCAATGCTTACAGATATCTTAGGTGAAAGTATTGTAGTAAAGAACGAAGAATGTGCTAAATATCCTCAAGGCTATTGCCACGTTTCGTTTGGCTGTACAAAAGCGTACGTTGTTGATACAGGCGTAGCACATGCTGCTAAAGGCGGAGGGTTTGTATCCGGTGACAGCTACTCCATGATTGAGCTAAACGCTGGTAAGTATGCACTAGCTATTAGCGATGGTATGGGGAATGGAGAGCGTGCCCACTATGAAAGCAGCGAAACGCTTCAGCTGTTAAAACAAATTTTACAAACAGGAATAGAAGAGACAATTGCAATTAAATCGATTAACTCTATTTTATCGCTGCGTACAAACGATGAGATCTTTTCTACGTTAGATTTAGCGATGATCGACTTACAAGATGCCAATGTAAACTTCTTGAAAATCGGTTCTACGCCAAGCTTCATCAAACGTGGAGACAAGGTGATTAAAATACAGGCAAGCAATTTGCCAATGGGCATTATTGAAGAATTTGAAGTGGATGTTGTGAATGAACAAATGAAGGCCGAAGACTTATTAATTATGATGAGTGATGGCGTATTTGAAGGACCAAAACACGTTGAGAACTACGAAATGTGGATGAAGCGAAAAATTGGCGAGCTTCAAACAAACGATCCACAAGAAATTGCAGACTTAATTATGGAAGAAGTTATTCGAACAAAATCAGGCTTGATTGAAGATGATATGACGGTAGTTGTGGCAAAACTTCAGCACAATACCCCGAAATGGTCATCGATTCCTTCTTACGCTTATCGTAAAAAAGCACAATAGTTAGATAGAAGTATATTTTATCTCCTCCTCGTCTATCATGTTAATACTGATAATGAGGAGGGGATTTTTTTATGAAAAAAGGTACATTGAAACAGATGTTGGTCATTACGGACGGTGGTTCGAATACAGGTGAAGATCCGGTAGCAATGGCAGCACTAGCTAAAGAACAAGGGATTAGTGTAAACGTTATTGGTGTGATGGAAGAGGACACAATTGATGAGCAAAGCACGAATGAAATAGAAGGCATTGCCATGTCAGGCGGTGGCGTGAGTCAAATTGTTTACGTAAAACAGCTTTCTCAAACTGTTCAAATGGTTACAAGGCAAGCAATGACGCAAACACTTCAAGGCGTTGTAAATAAAGAGCTTCAGCAAATTCTAGGTTCCTCTAATTCAAGATTAGAAGAGTTATCTCCTGAGAAGCGAGGAGAAATCATGGAAGTTGTTGATGAACTTGGGGAAACGGTTGACTTAGAGATTCTTATTTTAGTTGACATGAGCGGAAGTATGAAAAATAAGCTTCCTACTGTAAAGGAGTCACTGTTAGATTTATCGTTAAGCTTGAATGCTCGCATGGGGCATAATCAATTTTCAATCTTTTTATTTCCTGGGAAAAAGAAAGATGTAGAGAAGCTAATGGACTGGAATCCAAGATTAGAGTCGCTTTCAACGATTTTTCCAAAACTAACAGCAGGAGGTATTACGCCTACTGGACCGGCTATCAAAGAGGCTACTCATTATTTCACCAAAAAGCGCTCATTGAGAGGGTTGTTAAAAAATAATGAACAATACATTGAAGAATCAGGTATGTAACCTATCTCCGGGAACAGAAATTCAAGGGAAATGGCATCACGTCCATTATAAAATTCTTGAGAAATTAGGCGTGGGGGCAACTGGAGTTGTCTATTTAGTTCAATTAGTAAACGGAACGCTAGCAGCGTTAAAAATAAGCTTTTCCAACATGTCTGTTACAGCAGAAGTGAATGTATTAAAAAAGCTCTCTCAAGTCAAAGACAAAGTGCTAGGACCGCGCTTACTTGATGTAGATGATTGGAGCTATGGTTCTCATGCTCTTTCTTTCTATGTAATGGAGTATGTGAAAGGGCAGCCTCTCCTTTCCTTTATCTCAACAAGAGGGACAGAATGGCTGCAAGTATTTGCAAGTCAGCTCTTAACAGACTTGGAAAACCTTCATGAAGAAGGGTGGGTATTTGGCGATTTAAAACCAGAAAACCTGGTCGTAACATCTAACCCCGTAAAAGTTCGATGGATTGACGTCGGAGGAACAACTCTGCAAGGGCGGTCAATAAAAGAATTTACCGACTTTTATGATCGGGCGCACTGGGGGCTTGGCTCCCGAAAAGCAGAACCGACCTATGATTTGTTTGCTGTATCTATGGTTTTGATTCACGCAGCTTATGGCAAGCGAATTAATAAAACGGACAAACCGGCTGAACAATTAAAACAATTTATATTAACAACAAAGCAGTTGGAACCTTTCGGGGACGTTTTGTATCAAGCGGTTACGGGAAAGTATAAGTCAGCTAAAGAAATGAAAACAGAGGTGTTATCGGTCGAAAAAAGAAGAGGGGCAAAAAGTAAAGGAACAAAGCCTCAAAACGTTCGTCAACCGTCTGCCCCTCGTGTTAAAGTAAAGAAGAAGCGTTCTCACGTGTTAGAGACGCTACTACTTTGTACATCTGTAATGTTGATTTATATTTTGTATCTATTTATTCAAGTGCTATAAAGTTTGGAGAAATTGTGAAACTTTCCTTATAGTCATTCGTATAAAGTAAATTAATGATACATTATTGCGTGTACATTATAAGGATGAGTCATTCCTATGGAAAAGCAAGTGAACAATTTTATGACAAAACATCAGTTATTATCCGCAGGCTCTACAGTGGTTGTAGGTATTTCTGGTGGTCCTGATTCTTTAGCACTGGTGCATTTCTTATGGAGTCTGAAAGAGCAAAAATCTCTTACTATTATTGCTGCTCATGTTGATCATATGTTCCGGGGAGAAGAGTCACAGCAAGATATGGAATATGTGCAGAACTACTGCAAACAATTGAATATTAAATGTGAGGCGAAGCAAATTGATGTTACTGCCTATCAGAAGGAAAGAAAGTTATCTTCTCAAGTAGCAGCCAGAGAATGCCGCTATACATTTTTTACTCATGTTATGAAGAAGCACAAAGCAAATTTTCTTGCATTAGGACATCACGGAGATGATCAGATTGAAACGATGTTAATGCGAATGGTCCGAGGCAGTACGATGAATGGATACGCAGGGATGCAGCCCAAGCGGCCATATGCGGATGGATTTATTATTAGGCCGTTCCTAGCCGTAACGAAAGAAGAAATCAATCGCTACTGTAAGCTACATGGGCTTACCCCTCGGATTGATCCGAGTAATGAGAAAGACTCGTACACGAGAAATCGATTTCGTCATTACGTTTTGCCATTTTTAAAGCAAGAAAACGCAGCTGTACATGAAAAATTTCAACAATTTAGCGAGAACTTGCATGAAGATCAAGCATACTTAGAGGAATTAACGACCGATGTGATGAATAAAGTAATGAGAAAGAAATTGCAAAATGAAATTCTCATCGATAGAGATTGTTTTCTAAGGATACGCAAGCCTTTACAAAGGCGTGGTATTCAACTAATATTAAACTATCTCTATAAAGAAATTCCTCCAACCCTTTCCTCAGCGCATGTTGACATGTTAGTAGGATTTTGCGAAAGTGAAAAACCGTCTGGGACGCTTGACTTTCCAAATGGTTTACGTATTATCCGATCTTACAACGACTGTCTTTTCACCTTTAATGAGGGGAACATCGAGCCATATGAATTTATTGTTCCGATTCCAGGGGTCGTCGAGCTTCCAAATGGTCACCAGCTTATTTGTGAAATACATAATAAAGTCGAAGATATAAAAGGAAACGATGTTTTTCTTTTAGATGAAGCTCACGATTTACAATCATTAAAGGTAAGGACACGAAAAAATGGCGATAAAATGCGAGTAAAGGGCATGAAGGGACATAAAAAAGTAAAGGATATTTTTATCGATGAAAAAATCCCTTTACACTTCAGAGATCATTGGCCGGTAGTGGAAGATAGCCAAGGAACTATTTTGTGGCTACCTGGTTTGAAAAAATCTGCTTATGAACTGCATACACATAAGTCCAGATATGTTATTTTATACTATAAGTAGCGAAAACTTCTAGGAGGCAAGTAAGGAATGAAGCAGGATATTCAAGAAATTTTGATTTCAGAAGAAGAAATACAACAGAAAGTAAAAGAATTGGGTAAGCTATTATCTGAGGAATACGCTGACCGTTTTCCTTTGGTAATCGGTGTATTAAAAGGCGCTATGCCTTTTATGTCTGATCTAATTAAGCGTGTTGATACATATTTAGAAATGGATTTTATGGATGTATCAAGTTATGGCAATGCGATGGTTTCTTCTGGTGAAGTAAAAATCCTAAAAGATTTAGATACATCAGTTGAAGGTCGAGACATTCTTATCTTAGAGGATATTATCGACAGCGGCTTAACGCTTAGCTACCTTGTAGAGTTATTCAAGTACCGTAAAGCTAAGTCAATTAAGATTGTCACACTCTTAGACAAACCAACAGGTCGTAAAGCATCTATTAAAGCAGATTACGTTGGATTTGAAGTACCTGATGCATTCGTAGTAGGGTATGGATTAGATTATCAAGAGAAATATCGTAACCTGCCGTATATTGGGGTTCTTAAACCGCAAGTATACAGCAATTAATAAGCACATATCCAAGTGCAATTTATTGGATAGGATAAATGTTCTATGTTAGTATTGAATACAGTATTTGTTTATCGTGGGAGGAGGTAAGAAATGAATCGGATCTTCCGTAATACCATCTTTTATTTACTTATATTTTTAGTCATTATTGGCGTGGTAAGCTTCTTTAGTGGCTCTAATCAAAAAGCAGAACCAATGAGATACGATACATTTGTTCAACACTTAGACAAAGGTGATGTGAAATCACTCTCTATGAAGCCTGAAAGAGGCGTGTATGTTGTGCAAGGGAAGTTAGATTCTTATAAAAAGGATCAAACGTTCCAAACTTACATCGTAGATGGTGACAAAGCACTTGATCGTATTGACGCTGCTTCCGAAAATAATCAAGTAGAAGTTGATTTTAAACCTGCTGATGAAACAAGCGGCTGGGTAACGTTCTTTACGTCAATCATTCCGTTTGTTATTATTTTCATCCTATTCTTCTTCTTACTGAACCAAGCTCAAGGTGGCGGAAGCCGCGTTATGAACTTCGGTAAAAGTAAGGCTAAGCTTTACAGTGAAGAAAAGAAAAAGGTTAAATTTAAAGACGTAGCTGGTGCAGACGAAGAAAAGCAAGAACTTGTGGAAGTTGTTGAGTTCTTAAAAGATCCTCGTAAGTTCGCAGAGCTAGGTGCAAGAATTCCGAAGGGTGTCTTACTTGTGGGACCTCCTGGTACTGGTAAAACATTATTAGCAAGAGCCGTTGCTGGCGAAGCAGGCGTTCCTTTCTTCTCTATCAGTGGTTCAGACTTTGTTGAAATGTTTGTTGGGGTCGGTGCTTCTCGTGTTCGTGATTTATTCGAAAATGCGAAGAAGAATGCTCCATGTATTATCTTTATTGATGAAATCGATGCTGTAGGTCGTCAACGTGGCGCAGGTCTTGGTGGCGGACACGATGAGCGTGAACAAACATTGAACCAGTTGCTTGTTGAGATGGATGGTTTTGGTGCTAACGAAGGTATCATTATCATTGCAGCAACAAACCGCCCGGATATCTTAGATCCAGCGTTATTACGTCCAGGCCGTTTCGACCGTCAAATTACGGTAGATCGTCCAGATGTAAATGGCCGTGAAGCAGTGCTTAAAGTACATGCTCGCAATAAGCCTTTAGATGAATCAGTAAACTTAAAAGCAATTGCTATGCGTACGCCAGGTTTCTCAGGTGCAGATCTCGAAAACTTGTTAAACGAAGCTGCCTTAGTAGCTGCTAGACAGGACAAAAAGAAAATTGAAATGGTTGACATTGACGAAGCAACAGACCGCGTAATTGCAGGTCCAGCTAAGAAAAGTCGAGTTATTTCTAAAAAAGAACGCAATATTGTTGCTTATCATGAAGCAGGACATACAATTATCGGTGTCGTATTAGACGAAGCTGATATGGTACATAAAGTAACCATTGTTCCACGTGGGCAAGCTGGTGGATATGCTGTTATGTTACCAAAAGAAGATCGCTACTTTATGACGAAGCCAGAGCTGCTGGATAAAATTGTTGGATTGCTTGGTGGTCGCGTAGCTGAGGAAATTATTTTCGGCGAAGTGAGTACAGGTGCTCACAATGACTTCCAGCGTGCAACAAGCATCGCTCGTAAAATGGTAACAGAATACGGTATGAGTGAAAAGTTAGGACCAATGCAGTTCGGTCAATCACAACAAGGCCAAGTATTCTTAGGTCGTGATTTACACAGTGAACAAAACTACAGTGATGCGATTGCTCATGAAATTGATAATGAAATCCAACGTTTCATTAAAGAAAGCTATGAGCGTGCGAAGCAGATCTTAACGGAAAATCGTGACAAGTTAGAGCTTGTAGCTCAAACATTGTTAGAAGTAGAAACGTTAGACGCTGAGCAAATCAACCACTTAGTAGATCATGGAACTCTTCCAGACCGTTCTAGTCACGTAACAGATGAAGATGTTAAAGTAAACATCCAAACAAAGACAGACGATGAAGAGCCAAAAGCATAAGACAATAAAGATCAGTGGAGATATTCTCCACTGATTTTTTAATGGGCAAAAGTTAGGTTTGGTAAAAGATTTTCGTATATATGGTGGATAAGTAGGATATCCACTAGAGAATCGTGTCATTATATTCCTATTTTATCTAGAATATACACGTCTATTTACCAGTTATGGTATGATGGTTTCAGTGTGAATACTGAATTTATATAAAGTGGTGATTGAAATGATTTTTGTATTAGATGTTGGAAATACGAATACGGTATTAGGTGTATACGATGGAGATGAATTGAAGTATCACTGGCGTGTAGAAACAAGCCGTAATAAAACAGAAGACGAGTATGGCATGACAATCAAAGCCTTGCTTGAGCACGTTAGTTTATCTTTTAAAGATATTCATGGTATTATTATTTCCTCTGTTGTTCCTCCTATTATGTTTGCATTGGAGAGAATGTGTCAAAAGTATTTTCATTTAAAGCCGCTTGTTGTTGGTCCTGGAATTAAGACGGGTTTAAATATTAAATATGAAAATCCGCGTGAAGTGGGAGCAGACCGTATTGTAAATGCTGTTGCTGGAATTCAGCTATACGGAAGCCCTTTAATTATCGTTGATTTTGGTACCGCAACCACATATTGCTATATTGATGAAAATAAGCAATATATGGGTGGTGCGATTGCCCCTGGTATTAATATTTCGACAGAAGCTCTTTATTCACGAGCATCTAAGCTTCCGCGAATTGAAATTGCGCGACCAAATAGCATTGTGGGAAAAAATACAGTATCTGCGATGCAAGCAGGTATTTTATATGGATACGTTGGACAAGTAGAAGGAATTGTAGCAAGAATGAAAGAGCAAGCAACAGTAAATCCTAAAGTTATTGCTACTGGAGGACTCGCAACATTGATTGCTAAAGAGTCGGATATTATTGATATTGTGGATCCATTTTTGACTTTAAAAGGATTGCAAATAATTTATACAAAAAATATGGAGTAAGAGGTGTATATTATGGGTGACTATTTAGTAAAAGCATTAGCTTACAATAGTCAAGTTCGCGCTTATGCAGTAAAAACAACGGATACAGTTGGAGAAGCGCAGCGCCGTCACTATACATGGCCTACAGCCTCTGCAGCATTGGGACGTTCAATGACTGCGGGAGTCATGATGGGGGCTATGCTAAAGGGTGAGCAAAAGCTAACAATTAAAATTGAAGGCCGCGGCCCAATTGGCGTTATTTTAGTAGACAGCAATGCTAAAGGGGAAGTGCGTGGATATGTAACGAATCCACAAACGCACTTCGATTTAAATCAGCATGGGAAATTAGATGTAGCACGTGCTGTAGGTACAGAGGGCACGCTAAGTGTCGTAAAAGATATCGGAATGCGTGATCAATTTAACGGACAAGTACCTATTGTATCGGGAGAATTAGGAGAGGATTTCACGTATTATTTTGTGACATCTGAACAAGTCCCATCTTCAGTAGGTGTAGGTGTACTTGTTAACCCTGATAACACGATCTTAGCTGCGGGCGGATTTATCATTCAGCTTCTGCCGGGAACAGATGATAAAACGATTACAGCTATTGAACAACGATTACAGACGATTGAACCAATTTCAAAACTGATTCAAAAAGGTCTTTCTCCTGAGGAAATCTTAGAAGAAGTTCTTGGAAAAGAAAATGTGAAGTTTCTGGAGACAATGCCTGTAGAGTTCAAATGTCAGTGCTCAGAAGAAAGAATTGCCAATGCTATTATCAGCTTAGGACAAGAAGAGATTCAATCGATGATTGAGGAAGACGGCCAAGCTGAAGCCCAGTGTCATTTCTGTAATGAGACCTATCGTTTTGATAAAAAGCAGCTTGAAGAAATGAAAAAACAAGCAATTTAAATGAAATAAAAGATTCTTAAAAGGCGTCATTTTATAAATGAGCGCCTTTTTTTATAGATATTAAGTTCTATTTCTGTATATATTGATCTAAAAATATAACAAAATTAGGTAAATGGAAAGACAAAATGATTGACAATTTAGAAAACATCTGATAAATTGTATACAAAATCAATAAAATTAGTTGGTATTAGGAGTGGTCATATGGCACGTATTGCAAATTCAATTACAGAGTTAATTGGTCAAACACCAATCGTAAAACTAAACCGTCTAGTTGAAGAAGATATGGCGGATGTATATTTAAAATTAGAATTTATGAACCCGGGAAGCAGCGTAAAAGATCGTATCGCATTAGCGATGATTGAAGATGCGGAAGCAAAAGGTGTGTTAAAACCTGGCGACACAATCATTGAACCAACAAGTGGTAACACAGGAATTGGCTTAGCAATGGTAGCTGCAGCAAAAGGATACCGTGCTATTTTAACAATGCCTGAAACGATGAGTATTGAGCGTCGTAATCTGCTTCGTGCATACGGTGCAGAGTTAGTATTAACACCAGGTCCAGAAGGAATGAAAGGGGCGGTTAATAAAGCAACTGAGCTTGCAAAAGAGCACGGCTACTTTATTCCTCAGCAGTTCCAAAACGAGGCGAACCCAGAAGTGCACCGTCAAACAACGGCTAAAGAAATCATCGAGCAGTTCGGCGATCAGCTAGATGGATTTGTGGCAGGTATCGGTACTGGCGGTACTATTACAGGTGCTGGTGAAGTGTTAAAAGAAAAGTACCCAAATATCAAAATTTATGCGGTAGAGCCAGCTGATTCTCCGATTTTAAGCGGTGGTCAACCAGGACCTCATAAAATTCAAGGAATTGGTGCAAACTTTGTTCCGGATACGCTTAACACGGAAGTATATGACGAAGTTGTCGCTGTTCAAAACGATCAAGCTTTTGAATATGCCCGTAAAGTAGCAAAAACAGAAGGTGTACTAGTAGGTATCTCTTCTGGGGCTGCGATTTATGCTGCGTTAAAAGCTGCAAAACAGCTTGGAAAAGGTAAAAAAGTGTTAGCGATTATTCCAAGTAACGGTGAGCGTTACCTAAGTACTCCATTGTTCCAATTCGAGGAACAAACACAAGCATAAAAACGATAAAAAAACAGCTTCTATATGAAGCTGTTTTTTTTCATCTAAGAATCATGTAAAATGAAAGCAGGTGATTTATTTTTAGGAGAGTGAACAAATGCAGCAAAGAATGACTTGGGGCGAATCTATTTCTATCTCTAAAAGCCAATGGTTCAAAAAATATCAAGAGTTGTCAAAAGAGGAACCGAATCATATCCTGCTTGAAAGCGGTCGAGGCGGAAAGTTTCAAATGATGGGATTAAAACCTGTAGCCATTTTGCGAGGCGAACAAAACGAGCTTCATATCAAAACGGATGACCAAACTACTGTTCAAAAAGGTAATCCGCTTCATCTTATGCGAGACTGGATGAAGAAGTTTGAAGCAGAGGTGAATCCAGATCTTCCTCCTTTTCAAGGTGGAGCAATTGGCTTTATTAGCTATGATTATATCCGCTATGTAGAAACCATACCTGACCTTGCTGAAGATTCATTGAAAACGCCGGACGTTTATTTCCTTATTTTCGATGACGTATTTGTATACGATCAAGAAAAGGAAAAGCTCTGGATTATCGTTAATGACGAAGCAGATTGTAAAGAGCAGGCACATAAGCGTATTGATCAATACAAAAAGGACTGGATGGGGGCAAGTGATGAAGGACTCTCATATGAGCAGATTCATCGTGTTGCCGAAAAGAGTGAGGTTTCGATGTCTGAAGCTGCTTTTTCAGATGCTACAACACGCGTACATGAGTACATCGGGCAAGGCGATGTGTTTCAAGTGAACTTATCTGTTCGACAGTCTCAACAGCTTCAAACTCATCCTATGCATATCTACGAACAGGTACGAAAAATCAACCCGTCTCCTTACATGTCTTATATGCAGACAGAAGAATTTCACATTGTGAGCTGTTCACCAGAATTATTAGTGAAAAAAGCCGGTGATGAAATCAGTACGAGACCGATTGCGGGAACACGCTCCCGCGGTAAGGATGATCAAGAAGATCAACAGTTAGCAGATG
The DNA here is from genome assembly GCF_042787735.1 of Priestia sp. YIM B13490. NCBI lineage: Bacteria > Bacillati > Bacillota > Bacilli > Caryophanales > Bacillaceae > Priestia > Priestia sp. YIM B13490. The sequence continues at coordinate 4,930 of NZ_JBHZOT010000020.1, read as the reverse complement.
AGCTTATTCATAACGAAAAAGAGCGTGCAGAGCATGTGATGCTTGTTGACTTAGAGCGTAATGATCTTGGTAGAGTAAGCGAATATGGTACTGTGCATGTTGACGAGTTTATGGTTATTGAAAAATATTCACATGTCATGCATATTGTGTCTAATGTAAAAGGCAAGCTCGCGCGCAACAAAGATTTTGTAGATATCGTAGATGCGGTTTTTCCTGGAGGAACGATTACTGGAGCACCTAAAGTTCGTACAATGGAAATCATTGAAGAACTTGAACCAGTTCGAAGAGGAATTTATACAGGATCGATTGGTTGGATTGGGTTTAATGGAGATATGGAATTAAATATTGCGATTCGCACTATGATTATTCAAGACGGCCAAGCTTATGTGCAGGCTGGTGCGGGTGTTGTGATTGATTCAAATCCGAAACACGAATACAAAGAATCACTGAAAAAAGCAATTGCACTATGGAAAGCAAAAGAGCAGAGCGAAAATGAGCTGAGTGAGGGTGAGTAAAGATGATATTAATGATTGATAATTATGATTCTTTTACGTTTAATTTAGTACAGTATTTAGGTGAGCTAGGGCATGAGCTTCTTGTAAAAAGAAATGATGAAATTACACTTTCTGAAATTGAAGTGCTAAATCCAGATTTCTTGATGATCTCCCCGGGACCATGCAGTCCTAACGAAGCGGGAATCAGTCTAGAAGCCATCGAGTATTTTGCAGGTAAGATTCCAATATTCGGCGTATGCTTAGGGCATCAGTCGATTGGGCAAGCTTTTGGAGGGAATGTGATTCGTGCGGATAAATTAATGCACGGGAAAACATCTGAAATGCATCATGATGGCCGTACTATCTTTAAAGGTCTTGATAATCCGTTCACGGCAACGCGGTATCATTCTTTGATTGTAGAAAAAAGTTCACTGCCGGATTGCTTTGAGATTTCAGCGTGGACAGCAGAAGATGAAATTATGGCGATTCGCCATAAATCATTACCTATTGAAGGAGTACAGTTCCATCCTGAATCTATCATGACTTCTTACGGTAAAGAAATGCTGAAGAATTTTATTGAAACTTACGAAAAAAAGCGAGTGTAATGATATGTATATATACGTAAATGGCGAAGTAAAGTCTGCGTCTGAAGCCACTATTTCTCCGTTTGATCACGGATATATGTATGGCCTAGGGCTGTTTGAAACGTTACGAGTGTATGAAGGTCATCCATTTTTAGTGGAAGACCATCTGGATCGCCTGCATAGCAGCTTACGTGAATTAAATATTGTATGGGACTACTCTACACAGGACGTGTTGGAAATCATTAATAGTTTGTTAATGAAAAACAATGAGAGAAATGCGTATGTTCGATTAAATGTCTCAGCAGGAAATGGCGGAATTGGCTTGCAAGTGGAAGAATACGACAAGCCATCTACAATCGTATATATGAAATCAATGCCTCATCCATCGAGCCCCCTTGTAAAAGAGGGGCTTATTCTTGAGACGAAACGAAATACGCCTGAAGGAACCATGAGATTAAAATCTCATCATTATTTAAATAATGTACTAGCTAAGCGAGAAGTTGGTTCGGACTTAAATAAAGAGGGTATCTTTTTAACAAAAGAAGGGTTCTTAGCCGAAGGTATTGTGTCCAATTTATTTTTTGTAAAAGATGATTGTGTATATACGCCGTCTCTTGAAACAGGTATCTTAAATGGAATTACGAGACAGTTTATCTTTACGCTTTTACAAAAGAAAAACATAGAGGTTGTAGAAGGCTTATTTACGGTGGAACAGCTCTTGGAGGGTGATGAAGCTTTCGTTACAAATTCCATTCAAGAAATCGTACCTCTTCGAAGTATAAAGGATAAGCAGTTTTCAGTAGGAGACCATACGCTGACAGCTCAGTTGCAAAAAGAGTATCGCTCTTACACAATGTCGCTAATGAGTCGACACGAGCTACATGTATAAAAGCGAAAGGAGAGACTAAAGATGGATAAAATTTATGTAAATGATATGCGTTTCTATGGCTATCATGGCGTATTTCCAGAAGAAAATAAATTAGGGCAGCGTTTTCACGTGGATTTAGCTGTGGAACTGGATTTAAAGCAAGCTGGTACTACGGACAATTTAGAATACTCGGTGAGCTATGCAGATTTATACCAAACATGCCAGGAAGTTGTAGAGAAGCGCACGTTCAAGTTAGTTGAAACGGTGGCTGAAACGATTGCATCTGAATTGCTTGCTAATTACGAACTCGTGCAGGCTTGTACAGTAAAGGTATATAAACCCGATCCGCCAATTCCCGGTTATTATCAATCGGTAGCTATTGAAATTAAAAGGAGCCGTTGAATGACAACAGAAGCATATATTGCATTAGGATCAAATATTGGAAATCGAATGGAACATTTGAAGTCAGGAGTTACTGGCTTGATGAAACACTCTGAGATTAAGGTAGTGGCTGTTTCATCTGTTTATGAAACGGCCCCTGTCGGGTATACGAATCAAGCAAGCTTTTTAAACATGGTAGTAAAAATACAAACAACGTATTCGTCAGAGCACCTTTTAGATTGTTTGCAAGCCATTGAACAAACGGCAGGCCGAAAAAGAGAGATTGTATGGGGACCTAGAACCCTTGATTTAGATATCTTACTTTATAGTAATGAAATCATTCACACGGATAGACTGAGCGTCCCTCATCCCCGAATGTTTGAACGAGCGTTTGTGATGGTTCCTCTAAACGAACTAGCTCCATCTCTTATTCTCCCTGTAGCAGAAGAAAAAGTTGAAACCATCACAACACGTTTATCAGATTTAAAAGATGTAAAATTATTTCGAGAGCAAACAACGGGTATACTAGATATGTTCGAAAATAATCGTAATGATTTACATAAGTGAAAATGAATCTTATTAGTTGATTCATTTTTATATTGGCGTAAAGTAGAGTTCATAGTGAAAACTTTGAGATTTGGGTTCGCAGGTTTTGGGTTTATTCGGTAGCTTGTTAGAGAAATCGAAGAAAAAGAGAAGCGAAGCAAGAATAAAGCGATTTGACATAGAGAAACGACTGAACCTATAATAATTTTAAAGAAACGTAGTAGTTGCCAGTAAACATGCTGGCCTTTTTTCTGTTTCGGAAAACTTAATTATACGATGGAGATGAGTAAACGATGAGTCATGAAGAATTAAATGATCAATTTCTCGTTCGTCGCGAAAAAATGAGCAACCTACGAGATCAAGGTATTGATCCGTTTGGTCAACGTTTTGAACGTACACATACATCACAGCAATTAATTAGTGAGTATGACGAGTTAACAAAAGAACAGTTAGAAGAAAATGAAGTGCCTGTGTCACTAGCTGGTCGTATTATGACAAAGCGTGGAAAAGGAAAAGCAGGTTTCGCTCACGTTCAAGATTTAACAGGACAAATTCAGCTTTATGTACGTAAAGATGCAATTGGCGAAGAACAGTACGAAATCTTCAGCAGCGTAGATATCGGTGACTTGGTAGGGGTTGAAGGTGTTTTATTCAAAACAAAAGTTGGCGAACTTTCTATTAAAGTAAAAGATTTTACGTTACTAACAAAAGCGCTTCGTCCACTTCCAGATAAATATCATGGTTTAAAAGATATTGAACAGCGCTACCGTCAACGTTACTTAGATTTAATTACAAACCCAGAAAGTAAACAAACATTTATCTCAAGAAGCCGCATTATTCAATCGATGCGCCGTTACTTAGATAATCATGGATATTTAGAAGTTGAAACACCGATGATGCATTCAATCGCAGGTGGAGCAGCAGCTCGTCCGTTTGTGACACACCACAATGCGCTTGATATGGAACTTTATATGCGTATTGCGATTGAACTTCATTTAAAACGTTTAATCGTAGGTGGATTAGAAAAAGTATACGAAATTGGCCGTGTATTCCGTAATGAAGGTGTATCTACACGTCACAATCCTGAATTTACAATGATCGAATTGTACGAAGCGTATGCGGACTACAAAGATATCATGGCTTTAACAGAGAACTTAATTGCACACATTGCGCAAGAAGTACTTGGCACAACAAAGATTCAGTATGGCGATCAAGAGGTAGATTTAACTCCAGAGTGGACAAGACTTCATATGGTCGATGCTATTAAACAATATACGGGCGTAGACTTCTGGGGAGAAACATCTGTTGAAGAAGCTCGTGCTTTAGCGAAAGAACACGGGGTAGAAATCACTGAACATATGCAATATGGACATATTGTAAATGAATTCTTTGAACAAAAAGTAGAAGAGCAGTTAATTCAACCAACGTTCATTTACGGACATCCTGTAGAAATCTCTCCATTGGCTAAGAAAAATGCGGAAGATCCGCGTTTTACTGACCGTTTTGAGCTGTTTATCGTTGCGCGTGAACACGCGAACGCATTTACAGAGCTAAATGATCCAATTGACCAACGTGAGCGCTTTGAAGCTCAGTTGAAAGAGAAAGAACAAGGAAACGATGAAGCACATGAGATGGATGATGACTTCATTGAGGCATTAGAATATGGTATGCCACCTACAGGTGGTCTAGGAATCGGTATTGACCGCCTTGTTATGTTACTAACAAATGCACCGTCAATCCGTGATGTACTATTATTCCCACATATGCGTCAACGCTAAAAAAAGAGATGGCTACGGCCATCTTTTTTTAGTTAATAATATTAGAAAATTTAAACTTTTAATTTACCTCTTGTTTTTATGAAATTGATTTGGTATATTTATATCTGTTGCTAACGCAGACAAGCGAGAACAACAAAAAGAAATAAAAAAGTTGTTGACATCACGTTGATAACTTGATAAGATAGTAAAGTCGCTTAAGAGTGACGGTTGAACTTTGAAAACTGAACAAAGCGACAAACGTCAACGTTAAATTTTATTTTTAAATTGAGCAAGTCAAAC